>JAISEK010000085.1 GCA_031264145.1 Deltaproteobacteria bacterium | reverse complement strand
TAAACAGAGGTTTCGAGAGAACCTAACTCCAGCCGTCTCCTTTCATGGTTAAACAGTAACCGGGCCTTTGCTTGGCCCACGGCATGAAAGGGCAATGTAAAGACAGTTGCCGTACTTGTCGCTTTGGTTGGGTGTCAGTCTGGCTGACGACAGTGCCCAGTTGCCAAGCCGCCCAGTGAAATGGAGGCGTGGATGGGCAAGCAAGATCATTTGGAATGAATCATCGCCTCATGGGCGTGACCAGGCTGGGCGGATCTTCCTGGCGTGGCTCTTTATTGGACCAACGTGGCCGCGGGAAGAGGCAGTCACACGAACATGTCGTCCCCGAGCCTTATGGCTACCAAAAGGTCAGGCACCCGGTTGGATCACGCTTGAGGCCTCTTGGCTCCATGGTTATGGCCAGGCATTCCTGGTGCCTGAAGGAATGGGGCCGGCATGGGAAAAAGAGCCAGGCCAATAGCCACTTATGGCGTAGATGCCCCTGGACAGTGCGTATTCGTCCGTGACCGACGGCAGGAAGTGGAAGGCTGCCAGAGCATGACGATGGCGAACTTGGGCAGGAGCTGTAACTGATGGCACAGACCGTTGAGTAAAACCTCTGGCCTGGCGATGAAAGAAAATGAGATGTCCGTTCCCATGGTCAGGATCCTATAGGCCAGCTGCTAGGCTGCGTCAAGGGAGTAGATATGGCAACGCTGGTCTGGTCAAGTTATACGCCGAGACCCAGTCCTGACGCCCCTGAGGCTGGATGCGGCCATGGCCTAGGTGTGCTCGTTTTTGACCGTCGGCAGGAAGTGGAAGGTGCTATCAGGCAGCAGGCTAATTGGGGGCGGGAGCCAGACGCTGGCCAAAGCCGTGGAAGAAGGCCCCGGCCTGGAGGTGAAGGAAAGAGCGAGGCAGTCTCAATGTCAACAACCCAAGACAGTATCAGCACCCAGCGCAAAAAAACAAACGTCTTTCTCCCCAGTTAACAGGCCATTAACGAATACTTTTCTCATTTGTAAGAGGGCAGGGCACCGTAAGTTGTTGATTTTGAGATGGGCCAGGCATAATCCTTTGGCTCCTTTGGATGGAGCGAAAATGACAGACATTACCGCCCCAAAAGATGTCAGCGCAGGGAATCAATCTTTTTTTTAGTGAATCCAGTTACTTTTATGATAGTATCAATGTCAAGTCCAATTTCAAGCATATTTTTTGCGGTTTCTTTCCTTCTTCCTTCCCTTCTTCCTTCCCTGCCTCACGTTCCCCTGCCAGGACGCTGTTGTCATGAAAATCAGAGATCCAGGCTTTGAACGCTTCCTGCACCTCGGGGCTTGAGATGACCTCGCTGTACCGGTTCACGAACTGCCCCGCCCCTCTGTCGTCATCGACGAATTTCCGCAATCTTGGCTCCATGGCGAATATCTCCTCTGGCAGCCTGCTGTTGAAGCGCATCCCATGAAGAAGCTTTGCACCAGCAGTAAAGCGGGCCCGAATAGTCCTCCGGCTCCTCGGGAAAATAGGGCAGCTGTATGTTGAAGGCCTGATAATCGTCCAAAGCGGCGTGGCAGGGTGTTTTTCTGAACGAGAACGCGATGGGCTGGAGGAGTTCCCTGTTGTCGTCCCGGCAGTTCCTCTCGCTCCCGAAGATGTTGATCACGGTGATTTTGGGCATCTCGGAGGCCATCTCCGCGGGGGTGGTCCCCTTTCTCGCCGTGCCGGTGAAGATATGGGAAACTTCCAGGAGATTGCGCCGGAGAATGTCCTTGTCGTGATAGAGCTGCACCTCGAAGATCGTTATCTCGCCGGCGTCGTTCTTGGCGACGATGTCGACGCGGCAGCCACGCCTGAGGAGTCTGGACACATACTGCTGGACCGTGAGGGAAGTGACGTCGCCGAACTTCTCGCCGCATGGGGCCCATCACCGCTTTGATGAGGCTGGACGCGGCCAGGCCGGCGACCTGCCTGTTTTTGAAAGGCTCATCCACGACTGGATCGGCCAGGGGGGACATGAAGGCGGCTTCTGTCTTTCGCCTTGGTCTCCCCCGGGCAGTTTTGGTCATTCGGCATACTTCACGATAGATTACTGCCCAGTGTAGCACAAATGTGCCTGAATGTCAGTCGAAAAATAGCCCAATAGCCCCAGGCAGGGCGGCCTCGGACGTGGCGGTCCAGCTCGCGCCCCCTGGACCAGCGGGCCGGCGACGACGCCGGGGAGGGGCCGTCGGGGCGGTGGCGGGAAGCCTGTGGCATTCCCCGGGATGTCCTGGCTGTCGGGCGGGTCCAGGCCCCAGGCCTGCCATATGGCCCAATGGCCGCCAGGGGACGCTGGTGCCTTGGCCGGGGAACGGCCATGCCGTTTCCCGGGATCGCCATGGGCGGAGGGGCATGGGAAAATGCCGGGAGGCCCCCCGTGCTGTCCGCCAGGGTGGCCAGCACGGGCAGGCCTCGCTGCCGGCCCTGGCCAGGGCGCCAGGGCGATTCTTTGGCCTGGCCCACAGGGGGGCTGAGCCCGGCTCCAAGAGACAGGGGGCCTCGTCAGCCAGTCCCGGCCGTTTTTTGGCCCGTCCAGCCTGGGCCGGCTCCAGGACGGTCCAGTCGGGGATGTCTTGGCCAGTGGCCTGGCGCCGGGGCGCCGGGGTCCTGGAGGACTGGGCCCTGCGTCCCATGTCCCCAGGAAACCCCCGGCCCCCGAAAGGCCGGCCAGGGCCAGGGCCAGGGGGAGGCCGCTCCCGCCGCGGCTCCGGGCCCATGATGCCGTCAAGGGGGGCCGGGGACGATCGGGGCGTTAGTTCCCCGGGCATGCCCCCGCCGTCTCCCCCATGGGCCGGGGCCCTGGCCGCGGCGGCCGCCTGCTGGTGCCCGCCACGGGCCTCGTGCCTGCACGGGAACGGTGGCCGGCCGGGGACGGGGGCCACGGATCGGCCAGGAGTCCCGGTCTGGGGTCTGTCTCCCCCTGGACTGGGCCATCCCCGGCGATCCGTCCCTCCCTTTCCATGACCGAAGGCCAGCCGGGCCAGCCCGCCAAGGATCCCGCCGTCCGTAGACTATCGCGGGGGCCAGGCCCCTTTGGCCGGTTCCCCTGTTGCCCTGGCCGTCCACGGGGCGCCCTGCCTGGCGACGCCCGCCAGTTGGTCACGGGGATGGGGCCTCGGCCAGGTGGCCCGGGCCTGGGCCAGGGACGGTCCCCGCCTTTCCCCGCCGGGGAGGCCCAAGACCTTCCGTCACCCAAGGCCAACCCATGCCAGGAAGCTATGGGACCCTTCGCCCGAGGGCCCTTGGGGATTGACGCTCTCCAGGGCGCGAGGGATTTCGCCCCACGCAGTCCCCGGGGCGGACTGGCCGTCGGGGCCCTGAGGGGCCAGCCTGGCCCGGATCCCCGTGCCCGGCCTTTGGGCCGGGCACGGGGAGAGTCCCCCATGGGCACCATGCCGGACAGCCCCGGTCGGCCTGGGCAAGGGGATGGCGAGCGGGGCGCCAGGGCTTTTCCGGTTTGGTCCAAGGCAGGAAAGGCTGCGGGAGGACAGTCGCCGGGCCTGCCGAATTGGTGGGGGAATCGGTCTGGCCGGTGGCCGCACCCCAGTGCCATGACGGCCAGCGGTCTGGAGGTCCTGGGCGGGGAGTATCTGGCGTGAGTGTCGCCTCGGGGCCTGGGCGGCCCGTGGGGCTCCGCCCCGGCCTGGTCTGGTCTTTTCTTGCCCCGCATGGGGCCGCGGGAAGCGGCAGGCGCATGGCCAGGGCGTCGCTGGGCCTTAGAGGCTCCGGAAAAGCCAGGCCCCCGGCGGGAACCAGGGTCGAGGCCCCTGGACTTCACGGCCTGGCGCTCCGGGTGCCTTGACTGGCGGACCGGCATGGGTGGAATGGGGGCCCTGGGGAAAGTGGCATGGCCCTTAGGCTGGAGGCGCCCCTTGGCCAGGGCGTCGTCCCTGTCCGCCGGCCAAGGCCGTGGAGGAAGACCTCGGGCCTGGTGGTTAGGGAAAAGGGCACTGCAGCCACAATGTTAACAACTTAAGGCAGTCTCAGCACGCAGTTCCTTCGGATGGAGCGGAAAATGGGCAGGCATTGCCGCCCGAGAAACTGTCAGCGCATGGAATCAATCTTTTTTTGGTAAATTCAGTTATTTTTACGATCGTTTCAGTGTCAAATCCCATTTCAAGCATATTTTTTGCGACTATTTCTCTCCCTATTTCTCTCCCTTCCTTTCTCCCTGCCTCACGTTCTCCTGCCAGGACGCTGTTGTCATGCAAAACAGAGATCCAGGCTTTGAACGCCTCCTGCATCTCGGGGCTTGAGATGACCTCGATGTATCGGTTTGCGAGCTGCTCCGTCCCTTTGTCGTCATCGACGAGATTCCGCAATCTTGGCTCCATGGTGAATATCTCCTCTGCAGCTTGCTGCTAAAGTGCATATCATATGAGAAGTCTGCACCAGCATAAAAACTGGTCCTGATAGTTCTCCAGCTCTTTGGGAAAACAGGGCAGCTGTATGTTGAGGACCTCATAATCGTCTGACGCGGCAAGGTTAGGCATTTTTAGGATGAGAACACGATAGGCTGAAGGAGATCCTCGTTATAATTCCGGCAGTCGCTCTCGCTTCCGAGGATGTTGGTAGCAATGGTTTGGGGCATCTCGGAAGCCATCTCCGGGGGCGGTCCTTTTCTCCCGCACTCGCGGAGAGATGGGAAACTTCCAGGAGATTGCGTTGGAGAATGCCTCTGTCATGATAGAACTGTTGTCATTGAGATGGGCCATGCAAAATCTTTTGGCTCCTTCGGATGGAGCGGAAAATGGGCAGGCATTGCCGCCCGAGAAACTGTCAGCGCATGGAATCAATCTTTTTTTTGGTAAATCCAGTTATTTTTATGATAGTATCAGTGTCAAATCCATTTTCAAGCATATTTGTTGCGGTTTTTTCCTTCTCTTTTTTTATCCCTTTTTCCATCCCTTTTTCCATCCCTTTTTTCATCCCTTCTTCCATCCCTTTTTTCATTCCCTTTTCCATTCCTTTTTCCATCCCTTTTTTCATCCCTTCTTCCTTCCCTTTTTTCATTCCCTTTTCCATTCCTTCTTTTATCCCTACCTCACGTTCCCCTGCCAGGACGCTGTTGTCATGAAAATCAGAGATCCAGGCCTTGAACGCTTCCTGCACCTCGGGGCTTGAGATGACCTCGCTGTATCGGTTCACGAACTGCCCCGCCCCTCTGTCGTCATCGACGAATTTCCGCAATCTTGGTTCCATGGCGAATATCTCCTCTGGCAGCCTGCTGTTGAAGTGCATCTCATGAAGAAGCTTGCACCAGCAGTAAAACGGGTCCGAGTAGTCCTCCGGCTCCTCGGGAAAATAGGGCAGCTGTATGTTGAAGACCTGATAATCATCCAAAGCGGCGCGGCTGGGTGTTTTTCTGAACGAGAACGAGATAGGCTGAAGGAGTTCCCTGTTGTCGTCCCGGCAGTTCCTCTCGCTCCCGAAGATGTTGATCACGATGATTTTTGGCATCTCGGAGGCCATCTCCGCTGGGGTGGTCCCCTTTCTCGCCGTGCCGGTGAAGATATGGGAGGCTTCCAGGAGATTGCGCCGGAGAATGTCCTTGTCGTGATAGAGCTGCACCTCGAAGATCGCTATCTCGCCGGCGTCGTTTCTGGCGACGATGTCGATGCGGCAGCCACGCCTGGAGAGTCTGGACACATACTGCTGGACCGTGAGGGAAGTGACGTCGCCGAACTTTTCGCCGCATGGGGCCAACACTGCGTTGATGAGGCTGGACGCGGCCAGGCCGGCGACCTGCCTGTTTTTGAAAAGCTCATCCACGACGGGATCGGCCAGGGGGGACATGAAGGCGGCTTCTGTCTTTCGCCTTGGTCTCCGCCGGGCAGTTTTGGTCATTCGGCATACCTCACGATAGGTTACGGGCCCAGTGTAACACAAATGTGCCTGAATGTCAGTCGGAAAATAGCCCAATAGCCCCAGGCAGGGTGGCCTAGCCCGTGGCGGGCCAGCTCGCTCCCCCTGGACCAGCGGGCCGGAGACGGCGCCGGGGAGGGGCCGACGGGGCGGTGTCGGGAAGCCTGCGACATTCCCCGGGATGCCTGGGCGGTCTGGCGGGTCCAGGCCCAGGACGGCCAGATGGGCCAATGGCCGTCAGGGGACGCGGGCGCCTGGGCCTGGGAACGGCCGTGCCGGTTCCAGGGATCGCCATGAGCGGCGCGGCCTGGGGAACTGCCGTGAGGGCCACCGTCCTGGCCGCCAGGGCGGTGGCCGGCGCGGACAGGCCCCCCTGCCAGCCCTGGCGTGGCCGCCAGGGCGATTCTTTTGGCCAGGCCCCCCATGGGAGGCCGGGCCCGGCTCCAGGTGAGAGGACCCTTGCCCGACAGTCCCGGCCATCTTTTGGCCCGTCCATCGCGGGCAGGTGCCAGGGGCCGTCGCGTCGGGGACGCTTTGGCCGGGAACTGGGCCCTGGGGCCAGGAGGACGGGGCCATGGCGTCCCCCTGGCGTCCCTTGACCTCAATGGCGACCCCCAGCCCCCGAAATGCCGGCCAGGGCGAGGCCGCTCTCGCCGTGGCTCCGGGGCCCGTGGTGCCGTCAGGGGTACCCGGGGACGATCAGGGCGTTTTCACCGGGCATGCCCCCGTCCCCCCATGGGCCGGGGCCCTGTCCGTGGCGGCCGCCTACGGGTGCCCGCCACAGGCCTCGTGCCTGCACGGGCACGGCGGCCGGTGCCGGGGACGGGGGCCATGGATCGGCCAGGAGTCCCGGTCTGGGGCCTGTATCCCCCGGGATTGGACCGTCCCTGGCGATCCGTCCCTCACTGTCCATGGCCTGAGGTCAGCCGGGCCATCCCCGACAGGGATCCAGCCGGCCGTTGGCCTTCAAGAGGGCCAGGCCCCTTTGGCCGGTTCCACTGGTTGCCCTGGCCGTCCACGGGGTGCCTTGCCGGGCGACGCTCGCCAGTTGGTCACGGGGATGGGGGCCCCGGCCAGGTGGCCATGGCCGCAGGCGTGGACGGTCCCCCCTTCCCCGCAGGGAGGACCAAGGCCTTACCGTCCTCCAGGCCATCCAGGCCCAGAGGCCCTGGGAGTCCTCGCCCGTGGTCCCTTGGGGATAGGCGTTCCCCAGGGCGCGAGGCGTTTCGCCCAACGCCGTCCCCGGGGCGGGCTGGCCGTCTGGGGCCCTGAGCGGCCAGCCTGGCCCGGGTCCCCGTGTCCTGGCTTTGGGCCGGGCCAGGGGAGAGCCTCCCGTGGGCACATGCCGGACAGCCCCCTGTCGGCCAGGGCAAGGGAGCGGCGGATGGGGCAGGGGCATTTCCGGTCTTGGCCAAGACGGGAAAAGGCAGCGGGAAGGCAGTCGCCGGGCCTGCTGCGTTGGCGGGGGGCCGGTCTGGCCGGCGGCCGTGCCCCGCATTGCCCGGACGGCCAGCGGGCTGGAGGTCTTGGGGGGAGTATCTGGCGTGAAAGCCTCCCCTTGGCCTCCTCCCCGGCCTGGTTTTTCCTGCCCCTCTCGGGGCAGCGGGAAGTGGCAGGCGCCTGGACAGGCCGCCCCTGGGCCTTTGGGGCACCGGGAAATCCCGACCCCTGGCAGGAACCGGGGTCGATGCCCCTGCGGACTCCCTGGCCGGGCACTCCGGGCGCCTGGACGGGCGGACAGGCATGGGGAAAATGAGGCCCAGGCGAAAGGGGTCGGGCCCCGCCGGCTCTGAGGGTGGGGCCCGCCCTGGCCAGGGCATGGTCGTCCCTGGCCGCCGGCAGGGAGAGGAGGGCGGCCACCAGGCCCTGGGCGAACCGGGCCGCCGCCCAAGGCCGGGGGGAGGCCTCGGTCCTGGCGGCGAGGGGGAAGCGAGGGGCCGGCCCCCCAAAGGCCAGGACCGCCGGCCAATGCCGTGGGGGAAGCCCTCGGGCCTGGCGGGGAGGGGAAAGGGCATGGCCAGCCCCCAACGGCCAGGACCCTGGAGGACGGCCGCCAGGCCGCGTCCGGGGGAGGGGACGGCGACGCTGGCCTGGCCAAGGGGCGGCCAAATACCGGCTCGTCTTGGCGAAGAAGGCCGGGCCTGAAAAAGCCGGCGGCCAGGCCAGGCGGCCAGCCATCCGGGGGGCCTTGGACGGCCTGGGCCTCGGGTGGCCGGGATCAGGATCCGGGGGACCAGGTCCGCCCTGGCATCGTGGGCCAGGATTCGGGCCCGGCCAGGGGAGGCCTGCCCAGTAGGTCTGGCCATGGCCGAGATTCTCCCGTGACGTTCCCGCCATGGGCCAGGGTGCCTTACCCGCTGTCTGCCCAGGGAGCATCGTCTGGGCCGGCCTGGCAGCCGCCCATTGGGAATGGCATCCAGGTCGGCCGACCATGGTGCGGGCCCCATGGACTTCCTGTCGGTCCGCTGGGCTTGCGGGAAGGCTGGCCCCAGGGACGTTGGTGCCCTGGCCGGCGGCCTGGGCGGTCAAGGCCTGAGGCCGGCCCTTTCCCCGTGGGCCACCAGGATCGGGGCTCCCTAGGGCAGGCCCATGCCCGGCGTGGGCCTTGGGCCAGGCACCACGAGGCGGTCCTCTAGCTGGTGCGGGGGTGCTGCGACTTGCCACCCGCTCCAGGAACGGGGCCTTGGCCGCCTGCCGGGGCTTCCGGGTCGTCTGGGAGTGCCTGGTCGAGAGTTCTCCTTCATGACCGCCAAAGGACCTTGCCCCAGGCTGGCTGTGTTTGCCTCCGCATGCCGGGCCTGGCGATTCCCTTGGTGCGGACATTCTTGCCCTTGCGCCCCCGGACGCCAAAGGACAGCAGGCGGATGCGCCCCAGGCCGGCCCTTCCCTAGCCGCGGTGGGGGAAGGCCTGGCCCCGCCTGTAGGGCATCTGGACGCCTCCTAGGCGTCCAGCGGGGCCACGGGGACGCTTTCCTGGCCGGGTGTGGAAAGCAGCGGAGGGCGAGACGCCAGGGGAAGCTTCTGGGGCCGACCAGGCGGCCCTTGGCCTACTACAGGCCGTTTCGTGCCTGACGGATCTCGGTGTGCCCGTCATGGACGCCGGCCTTTCGGGCCGCCCTGTCGGTCAAGGGCCGAGGCCAGGGAGGGCCGAGTTTGCGCCAGGCCGGGAAGATTCCCTTGATGCGGTCCTTCAGGACCATGCTGTCCTGGGCGGCCCAGTGGGCCCAAGGGTACGGCCAGTCCGCGCCATAGGGACAGCCGGGGGATACGGACTCTAGGGCTCCCACTGCCGGGCTCTCGGGGATGGCCAGGCTACTCCGTCGAGGCTGCTGGGCGACCCCGAGCGTCCAACGGGGGGCCAGTTGGCCACTGGCTCTGGAGCATCCTAAAAGTTGGATAACCTATACTCAAATCAAAAAGGCAGCCTGACTCCCATTTTCGTGAGAAACATCCTGTCCCGTGACGTGATTTCTGTCGTCCATCTCTTTGAAACGAGCTTGG
>JAISEK010000175.1 GCA_031264145.1 Deltaproteobacteria bacterium | reverse complement strand
AACAACAAATTAAACAACTACTATCTGATATTTGGCCACACCTTGGTGAGCGAGAACGACGTTTGCTTGCAGCCTCTCAGGCTAAATCGATTGGTCATGGAGGCGTAACAATTATAAGTCGAATCTGCGGTTTGTCTAGAGTGACAATAACAAAAGGAATTAAATGAACCACCTTTAGAGAAAGGGAAAATCCATAAACCAGGAGCTGGTAGGCCAAGCCTCGAATCCAAGGATCCAGAACTAATGATCACCCAGATCGTGATGCTCAATTTAAATATATAAATAATTTAATAAAATATTTTATAAAGCAAAATAATCCAGTAATTTCTGTGGAGGCAAAAAGAAAGAATTAGTTGGTAATTACTATAATAAAAGTAAGAAATGGCCCCAAAAGAAGACACCTATAAAAGTCCAAGGTCATGATTTTTCTGATCCATCAATTCCACATGCATTACCATATGGAATATATAACATAAATTTAAATAATGGGTTTGTTAATATCGGAACAGATCATGATACCGGAGTTTTTGCTGTTGCTTCAATTCGTGGTTGGTGGGTTCACCAAGGTAAGTTTCAATATCCAAATTTAACGAAATTATTGATTACAGCAGATGGCGGCGGGTCCAATGGGTCTAGGTTGCGTGCATGGAAATTTGAATTACAAAAATTGTCTGAAGAACTATCTGTTCCTATTCTAATATCTCATTTTCCACCAAGTACTAGTAAATGGAATAAAATTGAGCACCATCTATTTTCTTTTATCTCATCAAATTGGCGAGGTGAACCATTAAAGAATTATGAAACTATTGTTAATTTAATAAATGCAACAACATCTAGTGGTTTATCAGTTAAATGTAGATTTGATCATACAAAATATCATACAGGTATTAAAATTTCAGAGAAAGAGATGAAACAAGTCAATCTAATTAGGTCGAGCTTTCATGTCGATTGGAATTACACAATTCTTCCCAAAAACTTCAAAATGTAAAGTAAATTTTTGGGAGGCCCCTTATGACCTGCCAGTCTTCAGACTGCCAGCGGAACTTTCGGGGGGGGGGGCCGACCAGAGCGTGGAGGTGACGGATGGGGAACATAATTTCGAGATGACGTACGCCGGCCCGAAAGGCGAAATCCTGACCGTCAGCAGAGGCGGCCAGGCGCAGTCGCCTGTCCCGGGCGACAAGCGTTTTTTGCTGGACCTAAGCTCTATCGAGTCAGTCCTAAAGGACTCGGCCACGGAGTACAGGCTGTCCCTGGTCCTGGGTGGCCAGGACGAAATCATGACCACGGCCAGACTATTGGCTTCATCCGATCTCTTCGACTGGTCGCTTTTGAAAGACGATTTTCCCCTGATCAGGCTCTACAGCGATGGCCGTAGTTTGGATTCCGACCTGGCTTTGCTGAGCCCCGAAAAGGTTGAGAGATATATCCTGGTTGAGGTCAAAGGCCTTGACGTGGGGCTTGAGAAGGCCGGGCTGGAGGTGTACACGGCCCATCATTCCTCGGCGGCCCCCCAAAAACAGCCTCTGGCCCAGGCATCTTTCTCCGGTATCCAGGATCCAACGCTCAAGAACGTAATCTACGACACTTCGGGCCATTTCCCGGCCAGCGTGGTCAATATCGATCTGGCCGGTCCTTTCCTGGGCTAGGCGACGGTCTGGTCAGCAACAATCTCCAGGCACCCTGACGCGAACTGGGCCTGTTTAGGGTTTTTCGCCTAGATACCAGCGGTAAGCCCGCGAGCAACCCGCCTCTGGAGGTCGATAACGGCGATTACCATAGATTCTGGCGACTGACCTTTGACGGGTGGGTTCCGGAGGGTTCGAGACTGGAGCTGTACTGGGCACCACTGGAGGTGGTCTTTATGGCCCAGGGCCCCCCCTCCCTTTATTCTGGCCTATGGCAGCGACCGGCCGAGCGAGTCGGCACCCGGCGGGTCGCTTCTTGGCAAGATGCTGGCTGAGAGCCCTGAAGGGGACATTCTTGAGGCGCAAGCGGGCGAGCCATGGGGCCAGCCGGACTTGACGTCTCCGGAGCAGCCAGCCAGGGAGCCCTTTAAACTCGATACCTATCTTATTTGGGCGGTGCTCTTGGCCGGGGCTTTGCTTTTTTCGCTTATTGCCTTGAAACTTCTGAAAAAGGAAAAATCCTTGCCGTAAATTCAGACGTTAGAGGCCAGGACGCCCAGCCTGAGCTGGGGGCTCTTCTTGTAGATGCCCATGTTGGCGAAGCGGTTGAGCCCCTCCCTGACGCTCTCGGAGACCCTTGGCCCGGCCGAGGTGACGTTCATGCCCGACAGGGTCTCGGCCACGCTGGCCAGGGTATCGACCGGGTTGCGAGCCAGATCAGGGCCCACTGCCTGGACCGGCATGGCCCTGGATGGATCGAACATGTCCGTGAGGCGCCTCATGGCCAGCTGGGCGGCGACCTCCGGGGGATAGTAGGCCCCTGGGGCCTGCGGGCCGGCCTGGATGGGCTCGGCCGGCTCGGTGGGCGGGGTGGCGACGGAGGAGACCCCCCGGCCGACGACCCTAATCTTGAGCGAGCCGCCCCTGGCGAAAAAGGTCGGCTGGGTCTGTTGTTGGGGAATGCCGTTGACGCTGAACTTGTAGGGAAGGATGTCGGTCCAGGCCTTGTCCTCGTTCAATATTAGCGTCGGGTAGCTGTCGCGTGAGTCCAGGTCCTTGGGGTCTCCGCCAGGCTTGCGGGTCGGGCTGACGTTCAGGTAGCGCTGGAGGGCGTCGGCGACTGTGGTGTTCTCCTGGCCGGCCTTGTCCACGTCCATGGCCAGGTAGTGCGCCATGTTGCGGCCTGGAGGCGGGGTGTAGCTGTCGACCAGGGCCACCATGTCGTTGGAGACGGTGGCGTGGGGCTTGGGTGCCCCGCTTGAGATGATCTGGGAGACCACGTTGGGGCTGGGCTCCACGGCGGCCACCGAGGTGCTCCTGATGGTCCCGGCCACCTGCAGTGGATAGAAGGACTCGCGGGACCGATTCTGGATGGGGTTCATCTGGACCTCCCTTGGGATGTGGCAGTATGGCAAAAAACCGCCCGTCCTTGGGATGGTTCCAAAAAAAAACGCCATCGCTGGCGCTCCTCGCTTTGCCCGAAAGCCACGGGTGAACGCCGGCCTCAAAGGGCCATGATAGGCGCCAACCTTGGCTATACGGACAAGGAGCCGAATCCTTTGGCTCCATGGGAACACCATAGACCCAAAAAAGCCGCCCGTCAAGCTTTTTATGTGATGTGTAAATTAATGCAGGAACTACGGTCTACTTAAGGGCAAAAGCCATGGCTGGCAAATCATTCAGCTCTATGCCTGGCCTTTGACTGGTCGAAAGTCGAAACCGCCGGTCTTTTTGTGGCTTTCCCCAGGACGGGCCAGGCCTCGGGCTATTCGTCCACGTACTTGGCGCTGGCGTTCTCGCTCTCCCAGGCGGACACGGAATGAAGCCTGGCCCGGCCGCCCGAGGCCTGGGAGATGGAGGGGGCCAGGCGGTCGAAGATGAGCCTGGCTATGTTCTCCGAGGAGGGGTTCTGGGTCCTGAACTCCTCCTTCTCGTTGAGGTACTTGTGGTCCAGCTCGTCCAGGACCAGGGCCAGGTTCTTCTTGATGACCCCGAAGTCCATGGCCAGGCCGATCCCGTCCAGTTCCGAGGCCCTTACCACGGCCTCGACGAACCAGTTGTGCCCGTGGAGGTTCTCGCAGCGGCCTTGGAACTCCCGGAGTTTGTGGGCTGCCGCGAAATGACTGGTGACTTTCAGTTCATACATGCTGCGCCTTCCCCGCTATGGTCACTTGCCCTCGGCCACGTCCAGGAGGCCGTCCCTGAGCCACTCGCCAAGGACCTCGATGAGCTGCCTGGCCGAGGCCCCGGTCAGATTAACCGAGTCGCGCTTCTTGTAGACGCCCTGGTGCTTCTGGTAGCGCCTCAGGGTGGCCTTGGTCGGACCGAAGCCCTCCGTCTTCTGGCTATACTCCCTGTATCGGAACAGAATGGTCGACCAGACTCCCTTGGTCAGGATGATTTTGTCAAGCTCTTCCACCAGGGTCATGCCGTTCTCCTCATACCCCACCGTTATTTCATCGATAGTCTCAGCCATGATGGAAAAACTCCCTTAAATATTAGATGTTACTAGGCAAGAAATGGCTACCTGGCGGACTTGTCGTGGATGGCCTGGGGGTTGTCGGGGGTGATGGCCTTGTCCTGGCTCAGGCGTCGCAGATACAGAAACAAGGGCAGCCCGCAGGAGACGCCCACGGCCACGGTGGCCAGAAGAGGGAGCCAGAGGCCCCTCATCTTTAGCCGCCGGCCCTCGGAAAAGACGAACAAAAGAGTAACCAAAGCCGAGATGACCATGTTGACGCCGAAGTAGCTGCTGACGGGACTGGCCCACAGTTGGGTTCCCAGTTCCTGGAAATTCAGGCCATGCTGCATAAGAAACTGGCCCAGAAAGCTGTAGGGGCCCACGGCCCCCAGAAAGGCCAAGCCCAGGTAGAAGATAGCCATGTCGCCTCCAGCCCGGCCCCGCCGCCGGCTCGAAGTCAGTCAGTGGGCCGCCCCCGGGGCTAGTTCCCGGCGACCACCGGGGCGGGCGTCTCGGCCTGGGCCGTCTTGTCGGCCGCCCCGCCTGAGGACTGGCCAGCGTCGTCCATGGTCTCCTGGGCCAGGCTGGGCTGATTGGCCCTGGCCTCCACACTGCCAAAATAGCGAAGGTAGTCGTTGGAACCGGAGTCGAGCACGATCACGCTCCTGTCCCTCATGGTCGACTGGTAGGAATCAAGAGATCTCTTGAAGGCGTAGAATTCAGGATCCTGGCCATAGGCCCCGGCATATATGGCCGCAGCCTCAGAGTCGGCCTCGCCCAGGATAACCTGGCTCTGGCGCTCGGCGTTGGCCAGCGTCTCCCGGACGGCCTGGTCAGTCTCGGCCATTATCTTCTGGCCATCGCGCCTGCCCTCGCTGCGATACTTGTTGGCCTGCTGCTCACGCTCCGTCCGCATGCGGTCGTAGACGGCCCTCTGGTTTTCGGGCGGCAGATCAGCCCTCTTTATGCGCACGTCAACAACCTTCAGGCCGGCGATGGTGTCCTCGGCCAGCTTGCGGTTGCTTGAGTCGGTGACCGTCTCCATGATGGACCCGCGGTTCTGGGATATGATGTCGGCCATGACGTGGAGGCCCAGTTCCCTGCGGAGCTCCCCTATAATGATGACCCCCAGGCGCCTCTTGGCCTCCTCGATGACCGAGAAGCTGGTGTCGCCCTTGAACCGCTGGTAGAAGAGCAGTGGATCCTCCACCCGCCAGCGGGCGTAGGCGTCCACGACCATGTTCTTGTTGTCCCGGGTGTAGATCTCGGCAGCGGCCACGTCGTATTCCATGAGGCGCCGGTCAATTGGCACGACCTTCTGGATGAAGGGAATCTTGAAATGCAGGCCAGGTTGCCTGACGTCGCCCACTGGCTCGCCGAACTGGAGGACGATGGCCAGCTGGGTCTCGTCAACTGTAAAGAGAGCCCCGCTGGCGACCATTAAAACCAGGACTATGAGAACTATGAGTGATGTATAGTTTTTTTTCATCATTTTCTGGCCAGCAAACCCCTGGCTTTGGCCAGGGGGCAATGGCCCTCTTCCCGTAGGCTGGAAGCGGGCCTGATTCGATGTTAGCGGGGGCCATCCCGCAGCGGGCGACGGCCGTTTTAGGCCTGGATCGCGGCTTGACCCGTTTTGACCGGAAACTGACCACGCAAGCAAGACTTAGGAGGACCAAGGCCTCTTGGCCCAAACACTGCAGCGACGTATCCCCCACAAGGCCTCCCATGTCTTTCTCTGTCCTCTGCCCTTGGCTGGGACAGCGGCCACTCTCCGGGAGACCAAACGTCCCCTCCAGATCCTAGTCGGTGGTCGGCGCGATCGGAAGCTGGGAGGGGCCGTTTAGGCCCAGGAGAGGCAGCAGGGACTGGCCGGCCTGGCCCGTCAGGAGATATTTCTCGGCCCCTGGGAGGATGTTGTCCATGGTCTCCAGGATCAGCCTTTGCCTGGTCACCTCGGGGGCCTTGCGGTACTCGGACAAAAGGGCCGAGAACCTGGCCGAGTCGCCCTTGGCGATGTTGATGCGCTCGGCCTTGTAGGCCTGGGCCTGGGCAATCAGGGCGTAGGCCTTGGCCTCGGCCTCGGGCAGCTTGTTGTTGCGGTAGCCACGTGCCTCGTTGATGAAGCGCTCGCTGTCCTCCCTCGCCGAGGTCACATCCTTGAAGGCCTGGATGACGTCGTTGGGCACGTGGACGTCCTGGAGCTCGACGTTGTTGACCATCAGGCCGGTGCCGTACTTGGCCATCATTGCCTGCAGGGTCTCGCGGGTGTCCTCCTGGATGGAGGCCCTCTTGTCGGTCAAGGCACCGAAGATGGTGTTGCGGCCGATGACCTCGCGCATGGCCGAGATTGCGGCGTCCCTTATGGTCTTGTCTGGATCGAAGATGTGGAAGGCGTAGGCCACCGGGTCATCGACCTTGTACTGGACCACGAACTGGATGTTGACGATGTTCTCGTCGTTGGTCAACATGGTGGCCTCGTCCAGGCCCCGGTTGCTGCCGGAGCTGCCGCCGACCTCGAACTGCCTTGTCTGAGTGAAGTTGACCTTGGTGACGCTCTCGATCGGCCAGGGCCAGTGGTAGCGCAGGCCCTCCTCCACCGAGGCGGAGTATTTTCCGAATCGCTGGATGAGGCCCCTCTCGTAGGGCTCAACTGTAAAGAAGCCCGATATAAGCCACAGGATGACCGCTATGGGCAAAATTATCCAGACCGGCGGCATGCTCCCTGGCTTCTTGAACTTGCTGATGATATTGTCTATCTTTGGCTTTTGGGCACCATTGCCGCCCTCATCGGGCTTGCGGGGCACCGAAGGGCCCTTCTGGCGTCTCTTTTGCCATTCTTCCCAGTCCATGGGCATAGATAGCTGTCTCCTCCATGGGCCTGGCGTCTCGCCGCAACCGGCCCTTGGTTATTCATTGGTATCTCCCGGAGAGTGGCGGCCGGAACAAGGCCGCCCGCCGGCATGGCGGACACTGGATTTTACCTTATATATGGGGCCAATTCCAGCAAAAATAAAAAAGGCGCCCAGGAAGGTCCCCCTGACCCTATGCGGGTGCTTTCGCCAGCCTCGGTTCAGATCTCCACTACTCTTTTCGTTCCCTTTGCCCTGTCCAGGGACTTCCATTGCCAGTCGCTCATTTTGTCTCCAGCGGTAGTTGACCCCAGCCGTTGGCTTTGGCTGCCTGGTTTACTCCCGGGGACCTTGAGCCCTTTGGCGGCAAATTTTGCCCATTCCTTGACGTTTGGCGATGAAATCAACGATTATCAGGCATTTATTTTTAAAAATTACTTGGCATCCAAATTGCGAAATACCCTGACCAGGGCACCTTTGGTCCCCACCACCACGACCACCAGCATCCAGCGAGGATCCTGCCATGACGATGATCATCAAGAAAGACTGGCTGACTATCGGCGAAGTGTCCGACCTAACTGGCGTACCCATCCACACCCTCCGCTACTGGGAAGGCGAATTCAGCGGCTTCTTCAGCCCGCTTAGGACCTCCGGCCGCCAGCGCCGCTACAACGAGGAGGCCGTCGACAGGGTCCAGACCATCAAATCTCTCCTGAAGGAGGAGAAGTACTCCATCGCAGGAGCCAAACAGGTCCTGGAGCGCCAGCTGCAACCCGAGGAGGCCGGCATAATAGGCGCCTTCGCCGCCACCCTGGACAAGGCCGCCCAGCCGGCCATCGAGCAGTTGCCCACGCCGCCGGTGGCCAACTAGCGTCAGCCCAGTTCCCTATCGGCATTCCCCCGGCCCTAAGGGCCGGTAGGTTGGCCCATAGGGCCGGCCAAGCCTTCCTGGGTCCCTTTTGGGACCCTTTTTTATTATCCGTACCCTTAAAAACTATATTTTGATATAATTATCTCTATAGTTTAAAAAAAATTTAATAAAAATAAAAAATACAATAAAATTATTTGATAAATTTTAAAAAAATATTTTCAACTAAAAAAAAGATAACTATATTTTTACTATAGTCATCTTAAAGGATAGACAAATATGTTGATTATACCGGACTATTGGGATCTTTTTCCAGCTCCGGCCAGGCTACTGATGTCATGAACCGAGGAAATTGCCTTACAGGCGCATGGCTTGTGTGTCTTACCGATCTATCTCTGGATCCGGCAAAACAATTAGAAAGACTTGCCTGTCCCTGTTCAGGTCTTTTTTGCTTTCTGGGGAAAATTATCATTGCTTTTTTCTACACTTGGTGGTATATTTCTCTGGCAAGACTTTCCGGCAACCTTTCCAATTTCACCAAAGCCCAGAGCCAAAGGCCAAAAAAGCCATGGCAGCCAGGCTTACGCCTGGCCATAGGCCGTTCCCCGTGTGATCTGATGCCCTGCTTACGACGGCTAGGCCAGTTGGCAGTGACACCAAAAAGCCCAAAGGACGATTCCTCTTTCTCCACCGTTGGGCATGGCGGGTCTGGAAAATGGCACTCCATCTAGCCAGCCTTGGCGAAATTCGCCAGGCCGGCCAGGACGGGAGCGGCCAGGCGGGCAAAAAACGAAGCTGTCCAATTGACCATCCACCAATGACCTTTCCCAAATGATCCTCCCCCAACGACCATGGGGAACTTATCCGAAAGGGCGTGCAACGTGACCATGTTTCAGTTCCAAAACCTCGGCAGCTACAGAGAGCAAAGGCTCATCAGCCGGGCCGAGATGGCCCGCAAGACTGGCCTTTCACCGTTGACCATCAACAAGCTGGAGGATGGACGTGCCTGCCGTCCTGACACGGCCAAAAAAATCCTGGAATGCCTGGACATCGTCCTCAACGGCAGCAGCTTCGTTTATGATGAAAAGAAGAACGACATGGTGGTCTACACCAGTCCGTTCGTCCGTTCCTCCAACAAGCAGCTGATCCTCAAGCGGGTAATCGACGGCGCAGTGCCCGAGCCCAAGGCCCCTCCAAGGAAGGCCCCTGCGGCCAAGCCCATGTCGCCACCCAAGCCAGCGGGGAAGCCAAAGGTTGCAACGAAGCCGGCTTCCAAGCCCGGGCCCGCCAAGACGATGGGACGGCCGAAGAAGGCCAAGCACTGAAACCCTCAAAACGGGCCGAGTCCACAGGAAAAACCCCTCTAGCCGTCTCCTCCCGGTGGCTTAAGGGGTTTTTTTCAAGCGCACTTGAGCCACGGCCCCTAGACGGCATAAGTGCGCTTGCGGGCCACCAGCTCGCGGCAGAGCCGCAGGGTATCGTAGGCGTCGCTGACCACGTGGTCCACCTCCAGCCACTCCAGCTCCAGGCTTTGCCGCCCGGAGAGCGGCCCGTCCTCACAAGCCCCCAGAAAACCACAGCCAACGAACAGGGGCGGTGCTGGCCGATCGCTGTAGGTGTCCTTGAGAAGCCTTACGAGCCTCTTGACCGGCTCGACACAGGAGGTCAAAAGCAGGGACACGCCCACGGCGTCGGGCTCCCTTTGCAGGATCTCCTTCAAGAATACCCTTGGGGGGACGTCCACCCCCAAGTCCACGACCTCGAATCCGTCGGCCTCCAGGAACCAGGCGGCCATGTTCTTGCCCAACTCGTGGATGTCGCCCTCAATGGTGCCTATTATGATCAGGCCGCTGCGCTCCTTCCGGCTGCCCTCGGTCGTGAGGCGCGGCAAGATGAGGCCCATGGCCTGGCGCATGATCTCCCCGGCCAAGACCAGGCCGGTCATATAGTAGGTCCCCTCCTGGAACATCCTTCCCACCCGTCCAAGGCTCTCGTTGAAGCAGTTCATAAGTTCCCAGGCTGGAACCCCCCGCTCTATCAGCGCGGACAGGTCGGCCAGGGCCTTCTGTTCCCTTAGGGCGATTATGTCCTCCGCCAGTGTGGAGAGATCGTTGCCTTGGTCAGCCATTGGTCCCTCCATTGGCCCCACGGCGGGGGCTCAGCGGCAAGCCGATCGTCGCCGACAGGTCCATGACCTCCTCGGGGATGACGAAGAAGCCAAAGGCCAGCGGCTTGGAGGAGGAGTCGAAGAATGTGTAGGAGAGCTTGAAGACGGCCGAGCCTGGCTCCTTTTCCAGAAGGGCGGCGTCCTCGGCCGAGATGAGGCTGGGCTTTATGGCCATCTTGGCCGTCTTGATAAGGCCCTGCCCGCTGCCCTTGAAGAGACCGATCAGATAGGTGCAGGCCAGCTCGGCCTCCATTATCGGGCGGAACGGGTCCAGCAGAAGGTAGCCTTCCTGGACCATCAGGGGCGGATGGCCAGGGGGGGTGATGGCCCTCTTGAGGTAGGCCACGGCCTGGCCGATCCCGATCATGAGGCTGTGTGCCACCTCCTGGGTGGCCCGACGCACGTCGGAGCAGACGATGCGGACCCTCACGTCCTCCGCCGAGACTATGGCGTCCAGGCCGCTCATGAAGAAGGAGGCCTTGCGCCAGTTGAGCTCGGAGACGAATGTGCCCCGGCCAGGGAAACGCTCCAAAAGGCCCTCGTCGACCAGCAGGCCCAGGGCCTGCCTGACCGTCAGGAGGGCCAGGCCCGAGCTTTTGCTGATGGAGACCTCGGAGGGAATCCTCTCACCCGGCTTGTAGGTGCCGTCTATTATCTGCCGCCTGATGGACTCGGCCAGCTTCTGGTAGGCCGGGCACTCGATCTGGCTCTCGATGAGACTTCCAGGGACCAAGGTCTCCCTAGCGACCTGGGGCTGATGGTGATCCTCCAAGGTGTCGCCTCCTCTATTTAAGCTGACATGCACGCATTTTTGAGACCTATTTAGAACACCGTATCAAGCCTAAAGATTAATTTTATAGATAAATTTTATAGTCATTAAACTAATTAAAATATATATAATGATTAACATATTATATAACAATAAAAATACTATCTACGAATAATAATATAGCAAAGACTAAAAACAGATTTTAGTAATTATCTCGTTTTTAACTAAAAGTTACAATTATTACTTTTAGCATTATTTATAGACTTTCAAGATAGCCTATATCGTGTTGATATTTACCACGGATAGAACAAAAAGGCAAGGCCAACAGGCCCATTATTTTTGACCGCCAACCTCAATCGACTCCAGTCTATAGCCAACCCCACCGCCTAGCCTCATACGTCCAATATCACTATATATTATTAGTACAGATTTGGCCAGCCATATACTAGAATAGTATAATCAGTCATCGATGGAAGGCCAAACCGAATGCCTAAAAATAAGCATAGGCACCCTGTATTCTTGATAACTGCGAGAATTCATTGGGGAAAACCGTCAGACAATCACTATATAATATATAACCGCATAATAAAAAAATACTTGACAACGCTATATAGTTTAGTCAACAATGAGCAATCGACAAATTGAATTCGGCCCCAGTCCGGCGAACAGGCCCCAAGAAATGGTCTCGGGCCAGCGGTCAGGCCATTTGGCACTAATACCCTGTTTTTCTTGGAATACCTGGAAAGGTCGGCTCAATTACTTATGGGCAGACTTGCGGCTTAATCAGCGGTATCTGCACCCGTCAAATCAAGAAAAACAAGATACTGGTCCGGCCTGGGGGGATGGTAAAGGAATCGGAGGTTTGTCAAAAGGGGATTTTCCGAGTGGTGGCGTCAACCAGCGGACTAGCGCACGGGGTTGGGAAAGACACGTGGACCGTGGATTGCGCAGGAACTCGCTAGTCCGGGAAGCAGGGGCCGGTCAGTTGGCCGGAAACTGGCTGCGGTCCTGCCCGTTTCCCGCCCATCAAGAGGGAGCACCAGTTGTCGAAGTCCAGCCGGCTCCTGGGCGGCAGGACCAGGAAACCGTCAGGGTCGCCGTGGTGGGGGCCGGTCATGAGCCTGGCCAGCCAGCAGTCGTCCCCTGGTAGCGTCTCCACGGACAGCCCCATCTTTTGGGCCAGTGGCGCAATCTTCTCGGCGGCGGACTCCAGGTCGTAGCAGCCGGTGGCGACCAGGCCGAAGCGGCTGTAGTTCTTGAGCATGAGCCTGTTCACGCGGTCGGCTTTTTTCTCCCCGAAGCGCTCGACCGTCTGCCGGTAGGAGGTGACGACGTTGTTCTCGTGGCGCATCCAGCCGGCGGTCAGAAAATAGGTTGCCGGCCGCGAGGCCCTCCTGCGGGCCTCCATGGAACCCAGGAGCAGGCTCAGGCAATCGTCCGCCAGGGGCAGGACGGTCTCGTAATCTCCCGTCGTGAGGCCTGAGACACCGCCACCGCAAAAACCCAGAGAGACCAAAAGCCTCCGGCAGTGACCATCGGCCTGGTCAAATACCTCCTGGATCCTGGCCCTCAGCCTATCGGGGCTGTTGTGGAGGCCGCCCTCGAGCCAAATTATAGGATAGTCCTTGGAGAACTCCTCCATGACCTTCCTGATTTCGTCCTCTATCGTTTCGCAGGCCACCAGAATTGTGTCCATGGCTAGACCAGACCTTGAATTTGGGGGACGGGCCGCCAGCCCCAGATGCGGGAAAGCCGCTTCGTTCTCTGTGGGACGGCATCCTTGGATATTGTTGTGCCAAAATTATACCAGAAAAGGCCAAATTCGTCCAAAAAACGGCCATCTTTATCAGGCCTGTCGGCTTCCCGGCCCAAGGCCCTGGCCGGGCCAGACTCGAGGGGCCTGACATGGGGCCAGGCGGGCCGAGGGAAGACCCCCGTCCCCATTATAGGCCATATCGACCATCGGCCGGAAACCCCGGCCGGCGCTGGCTGGCCCGCCAGCGCCCAAACAAACTATTAGCCTCGACCGTAGTCGAAAGGAAACAGGGTTAGGCTTATGAAAAAAACACTCACATTCGTCTTCTGTCTCCTGTGGGGCTCGCTCGGCGCCCTGGCCCTGGCCGCCGAACGATCCGACATGGGCAGGAGCCTCCAGAGGATGGCCCTCACGGCGGCCTCCGAGAAATTCCTGGAGCGGGAAAATGGCCGCCAGGCCCCGTCCGCCGGCTTCGGGGCCGGCCCGCTGGTCATCGTCGTCGTGCCCGAATTCCACTACAGCCACCATGGTGCCATCCTCGGCAACGTGGGCAACGGGGTGGTCCTAAAATCCCGTTCCGGCCACAGCCAGACGGGGAGCGTGGTCTTCACGGCCACCAAGCCACTCACCGATCTGTTCTCCCTGGGCTTCTTCTACCAGTACGCCTACGGCTCCTACTCGGGGGGCCTGACGACCCCGGATCTCCCGAATTTGGACGGCCACAGCGAGGTCAACGTCAACGCGCACGTCGTAGGCCTCCTGGGCAACTTCAACCTTGGCAGCTATGGCCGCCTGGAGACCAGCGTCCTGCAGGCCTTCGACTCCTACAGCGGTCAGGGGACCATGCTAAATAACGGCGTTCCGGCACTTACTCGTTCCTATACCGGGACCAGCGATCGGGTGACCTCACTGATGGCCTTTTACGTCAACGACATCCCAGTCAGCGAGCGCCTGACCCTGAGCCCTTATCTGGGTTGGAGGACCGTCTACGTCGTCCTTGCCAACCAGATTGACTGGCAGGACCCCATCGCCCACCTGCCCAACAGCGACGCCTGGGCCCATCTACTATCCGGTGGCCTCAAGGCCACCTACGCTGCCGGCCCCTGGACGCTCTACGGACGGCTGGGCGCCAACTACAGGGTCTCCAGGTCAGACATCCCTGGATTCTCCAGCAGGGCAGTGTCCCCAGGCATTGCCCACCTTGGATGGATGACCTCCTGGGCCAGGACAATCGGTACCTGGGGAATTGGCTTCAGCTACACGATCCCAGAGGTCGGCATCCTGGATGTGGGCTACAACGGCTTTGCCGGCCAGGACGTCGGTGTCCATTCCTTGACCATGACCGCCATCTTTCCCTTCTAGGGTGACGGTCGCTCCCCCCCGGCCAGACCAGGCCTGAATTTAAGACTCCCCCGCCGGGCCACACGGCCAGGCGGGGCCTTTATTTCGCACAAATCGGTGCCTGGCCGAAAGACCCAGCGCGCCAGGGAACGTCCGGCAGGCCAGATTAGGGCCCATTCCGACAGGCCCAGAACTTCGAGCCGATATTTTCACCTGGCCGGCCTCGGCAGCACGGAAGGCGCTACCCCCTGGCAGAGCGCACAAGACGGCACTTGGCCATGGAGGTGCCTCCATGCTCCACAGGTCGCAATTGCTCCCTTTCTCGCGATGACTCCCCAACATTCAACCAAGGTTTCGCCACAGCGGGATATCCCAGGACAGGATTTTCTTTCTTTCCACTATTGTGCCAGCCTCATATACCAATCATGCCTCAGGCAATTAAGTAGCTTTGTTATCTCCCGGCTCTTATACTCATCATGCAGTTTCGGTTCGCAATGTCAGTTGGCTATCTTCGGTGGCCTTCAAATTCAATGTCGAGGTTGTACTGACGGGCTAAGCGATTGGGGAAATTTGTCAACGATAGGTCTGAAGAAACGACCGCATAACCTGGCAAATATCGTAGGTGTTGGGTATAAATAACCTTGCTGCGCACTGTGATAATAAGACTCCTCGGATCGATGGTGTCTGGCCTGGATTGCGCCAAAGAGGTAGTTGTTCAACAATGACAAATCTTTGCATCGTCGTCATTGAGCCTGCTGGCTGGAAGCGATTTGTCTTGATAAAAAGTGATAAAAAGGTATATTGATATCATGATAATGTGAGGAGTTGCCTATGCGACGACTTTTGCTTCAAGAACTGATCAAATGGAAGGACAAGCAAAACCGTCTGCCGCTGATCCTGCGGGGAGCGCGGCAGGTCGGCAAGTCATGGCTGCTGAATGAATTTGGTAAGCAAGTTTTCGCCGACGTTTTATCCATTAACTTTGAAAACTCACCAGGCCTGAAGGAGGCCTTTGATGGCGACATATCGCCGCGGAGGCTCATCGATCTCCTCGGAGCGCTGCGGGGCAAGCGCATCGAGCCACTGGACACTCTATTGATATTCGACGAAGTTCAAGAGATCCCGCGCGCCCTGACAGCGTTGAAATACTTCGCCGAGATGGCCCCGGAATACGCCATCTGCTGTTCCGGATCACTGCTCGGCGTCGCGCTCCACGAGGGCACTTCGTTCCCTGTGGGCAAGGTCGATTTTCTTTCCTTGCGGCCCTTGAATTTTGAGGAATTTCTGTTGGCGGCCAATGAAGATGCGCTGATTGAGTTTATACGCAATTTGCGTATACAGGAGATACCGAAAGTAATAGCCGACAAGCTGATTGACTACTTGAAGCAGTATATAATTATAGGAGGTATGCCGTCTGCCGTAGACGCATGGATCGAGACGAGGGATTATTCGATCGTGGAGCGACGGCAGCGCGATATCCTGTCGACATACGAAAATGACTTCTCCAAACATGCGCCCAAAAGCGTCGTCCCAAAACTGAGGTACCTGTGGAACAGCGTCCCGTCCCAGCTGGCCAAGGAACACAAGAAATTTGTCTATGGCCTGGTGCGGGAAGGGGCGCGAGCGAGGGAATACGAGATGGCGATGCTGTGGCTCCTCGATAGTGGCTTGATCCGCAAGGTTGGCAGGATCACCAAGGCCGCGGTGCCGCTCAAAGCCTACGAGGACTTGAAGGCGTTCAAGCTGTTCCACCTTGACGTCGGGCTGCTCCGGACAATGAGCGAGCTTTCCCCGGCGGCGATATTGGGCGGCATGGGGATATTCGAGGAATTCAAAGGAGCACTGACCGAGCAGTTCGTGTTGTCGGAGCTGGCTGGAATGGATTTTGTCCGCAATATATACTATTGGACGTCTGGCGGGACCGCGGAGGTTGATTTTGTCTTCGCTGACAGCCACGACATTTACCCGGTTGAGGTCAAGGCGGGCAAAAGCTTACAGGCCAAAAGCCTGAAAGTCTTCCGAGATCGATATAACCCCAGGTTGGCGATTCGGGCCTCGTTGGCCAACCTCAGTCTTGACGACGGACTTATCAATGTTCCGCTGTTCGCATTGTTCAACCTTGAAAACTACCTACGATAGCCGCCGTGAAGGAGTGACGGCCATGGCAATCAAGCCTGGCCGGCTACCAGCCAAAGGGAAGAGGCCATTCCTCTCCCTGGCTTACCATTTTTTACTGGCTCGAAGATGATGTCATGTCTTTTCCGTAGCTGGTTCTCATGATCTTGTCACTGGCCTAGTTTTCCATGAGAACCATGGCCCAAGGCAAGGGTGACCTGAAACGCGAATCCGAGAAGGCCGCAGTGAACCCACCCCAGAGCGAAGGCTGCCTCCCATTGCGGCCACGACCTGGCGACCAGTCTGGCGGCCCTTATCGTGCAGGCAGCTGGATGATAATACGTCCTTGGCTGGCCTTTTCCGCCAGTACGCCCACGGCAAAGGGTACGTGGGCATGGTCGTGACCAATACCCTTTCGGCAAAGGCCATTATCCCATTCTGACGCCTCTGGGAACCAAGGCCTCAACCGGCTCCCGGCTCGACGGGGCAGCGGCCCAAAATACTCAGGGACTCGCGGCCTCATGAGGCTGGGGCCGCCACATAGGTGCCATCAATGCTACAAGTGGACATTCCAGGGCGTGGCCTCCTCCAGCTTTCGTACCTGGTCCTGGACTACAACGGGACCATGGCCCTGGACGGCCATCTCCTCCCTGGAGTCGGCAGTCTTTTGGCCAAGATTTCCGAGATTCTTGAAATACACGTCGTGACAGCGGATACCTTCGGCCTGGCACGACAGGGTCTCTCAGGACTTCCGGCCAGCCTCTCCGTCCTGGGTCCTTCCGGCCAGACGGCGGCCAAGCAGCGCTTCGTCGAGGTCCTGGGCCCTGAAAGGACCTGCGCCGTCGGCAACGGCCGCAACGACTGCCTTATGCTCAAGGCCTCGGCCCTTGGCTTGGCCGTGATTGGCCCCGAGGGAGCCAGCCAAGCCAGCGTCTCCCAGGCCGACCTGGTCTGCCCTGACATAGGGGCGGCCCTTGGGCTGCTGCTCAACCCCCTGAGGCTGGTCGCCGGCCTCAGGGACTAGCCCTGGACGACTAATGTCCGCGCCTTCCCCCAAATCAGGCCACTGTTGGCCTACTAGGAATGAGGCGGCCCTTTTGGCCCATTGGCGCTCCTTTGCCCTTCCGGCTATGGTAAGAGATTACTGACCAGAATGGGCGCAAATGAGGAAACGGAATCTTCCTTTTTCCTGCCATGGATGGTGGATGGCAGGTTGCCTGAACGCTCGTGCCAAAATGGAGTCGAATTGCCTCTGGAATTTTGCCCGGAAAGCCCGCCTCATAGCCTTTTACCCCTGTCCCCCGAGAGGCGAGAACCACCGCCAAGGGCCAACAGGGTGTCCAGCCGGGGGGACGCTTGGCCGGCGTCGCTAAAATAAGCATCCTGGGCCGCGAACGCCCGCAGTTGCCGCCGAGGCTTTATCCCTATAACCTTCTTCGCCTTGTTTCCAGAACCCAAGAAAAGGTGTGCCCCATGAAAAAAATCGCCTCAATGGCCCTTTCGGGCCTCTTGGCATTCGCCGCCTTCGGCTGCGCCATGCCGCCCCAGGCAAACGACCGCGTGGAGACCCCACTGCCGGATAGCTGGAAAGACCAGGTCCTGATGGTCCTGGCCGAGAGGACCCTGGAGGACGGCATCAAGTACGACGAAAACGGGGTCGCCTTTGCCGACGCCCCCAGGCCCTGCGTGTTTTCGCCCACCAGTGGACGCAAAGACAACAGGCCAGACGCCAGTACGCCAACAGACAGGCGAGATGCGCCCGAGACCATCCTGGGGCACTGCGGGAGCCTGATCGTCACTCCCTCTGGCCGGTCCAAGCTGCCACCGGCGAACTACCTGTACATATTCCAAGAGTCGGGTGACATCTCGTTCATCAGGCAGGACTGAGCCCCCGGCCTCGGCTCCGCCATGGAAATGCCTTGGCCGCATAGCCTGACAATGGCCAGGCAACGACAACCAAGGCATATTTTACCCTACACGCCGTAAAATACCTATCATTAAACCATATTTTTACGCATATGATTTTAAACTCAAATAATTTTGCATATACTTACTATTTAGATTGCCTATAACGAGCGGCCAGGCCAGCCTGGCTGCCTGTGTCAGCTTGGCACTTGCCAGCCAACTGGGCGGGAACCAACTTGCGAGACAGGGAGCGTCAGGTACTTGTGCCCAAAAGTCCCCAAACCGTACTCACCAGTCACCGGTTGAGGTTGAAAACTGAACGGCCGTCCGACGCATTTCGTATGCCCACTGCCAGCGCAGGCTAAGATCTGATATTTCTGTGCCCCTGATATTTTCCTAGACAGCGGTAATTTCATAGAGCGCCCTCGCTGAGGCAACGATAGTGGGCTTTCTCGGCAACACTGAACAAGATGGGACGAATGGCAAAAGCGTCAAATTATCAGGCAAAGCCTCTTTTCTGGGCATTTTAGGCATCATCAATCGTGCAGTGTCTCGTCCCGGCATTTCCTCCGCCGCTCCTTGCCAGGCCTATCACTTTTGGCTTTCTCGCCACGACGGCGTACAGGTAAATCCTGGCTGTCCCATGGCAGCCCCATGATGGACGCATAGGTGGTTTTCGCCACATGCCTGGCCAAAAGCCTTGTCATGTTGAGGCCTATCTTCCTGACCAGGGACGACAGCACGGACGCATCCCACGACTTACATTGCTTTTGCCCTCGCCGTGGCCCATGTCGAGAATATTGCGCTGTCTCGATCGTCCGCTCTGGATGGTCGTGTCCAGCATCTCCCGTGCCAACCGGTCGAGGATTGATCGGCCAGTGACTCTTTGGACTGGGATTCTCGAAATATGCCGAATGAGTGTTTTTGTTCACGAGATGGAATATCGAACGCTTTTCATCCGGTTGTTCGCCCATGGGCTCTATCGCTGGAATGTCCGATCCTGATCCATAATTATCCGATCGCGCGGTTCATCCATCCAACCATACCTGCCGGAACCGGGGCCTCCCTGGACATCTTGGCCTGCCATGGCAGGACCAGAATAATAGTAAAAACAGATTGACATTTTGTCCCTAGCCTGGTAAAAAATTAACTGCCAAGTTAATTTTTTACCAGGGCACCGCTTCTTTCTTTTTTTCCGCCGGGCGGCCGGCCAGAAGGCCTCGCCAGTATAGCGGGCCAGGCCCCTATCCTGGCCCGAAAGTGGAGTTGTACGTTTTGGCCTCACCTACCTAACGCTCGGAAGAGGGCCAGGCCGCGTCGCCCGGACCTACAACGTCCATGGAAAGCCAGCGAGGACCAGGAAAATATGACCAAGCCAGGCCCAAAGCCCTTCCGGACCAGACCAGCCGCCGCCCTGGCAAAAGGCAAGGACGCCCCAGGGGCCGGACCGTCCGCCTCAAGTGGCAAGACGGCCGGGCGCAGGCCGGCGGCAGAGAGCGCCGGCACAAAGGAACTGATCCTCCAGCAGGCCATAGAGGTCATCTCGGACAGGGGCCTGTTGGGTGCCACGGTCAGGGAAGTGGCCCAAAGGTCCGGCCTGACGCCGGCCATGGTCCACTACCACTTCAAGGACCGCGACAGCCTTATCAGGGCCACGCTCGACCGCTTCATCCGGCCCATATCCGATTCCGTCTGGGAGGCGGCCGATCTTGACGTCGGCCCCCTGGAGATGCTCAGGGAATTTCACCTCCGCCTCCAGTCCGTCTCCAGGGTTCCCTGGTACGCCTCCCTGTGGAGCCGCGAGCTGGGCTGCATTGACGGCCACCTGAGGGAATACATGCGCTCCCTGGTCGATCCGGCCAGGCTCAGAGCCTTCAGGGACAAAATTGAGGAAGGGC
Source organism: Deltaproteobacteria bacterium (assembly GCA_031264145.1). Lineage (GTDB taxonomy): Bacteria > Desulfobacterota > Desulfarculia > Adiutricales > Adiutricaceae > JAIRNQ01. Next base: position 7,957 of record JAISEK010000175.1, on the reverse strand, counting down.
AGAGGCAGGGCCTGATAAACCCTGTTTTGGTCCCCGAATTGGTCTTCGGCACCCTCATCGCCATAATTTTCATGCCCAGGCTGATACGGTCCGACTGGTCCAGGCTCTGGCGCAAGGACATCACCGAGGAGATGCTCTCCCGGCACGTCTGGGGCACCATCATCGACGGCCTGGCCGCCAAGGACGGCGACAAGATCAGGTGAGGCCCAGATGGGCCGCCTCCTTCCCGACGACCACCCACGGCGGCTCCTCCGGCGACAAGACAAAAGGAGCAAGGTCTCATAGATGAACAAAAGCGGCGAAACCCCCATCCCCGAACTCAAGGCACCGGAGGGCCAAGGAACCCACAATGGCGGTGGCCAGGCGCTGGCCAAGGCTTTGGGCGCGTTCCTGATCCTGGGTCTCTTATGGCTGGCCTACTGGCTTGTCTTCCAAAGGCCCTTCGTATCCACCGATGACGCCTACGTGGCGGGAAACCAGATCCGCATCAGCCCCAGGACCTCGGGATCGGTCCTGGATATCCTGGCAGACAACACAGCCCTGGTCGAGGCCGGGGCCGTCCTGGTCAGGCTTGACCGGACCGACGCCGCCCTGGCCCTGGAAAGGGCCAAGGCCGACCTGGCCCAGGCGGTCAGGCAGATCCACAGCCAAATGGCCGAGCGGGACCGCCTGGCGGCCCTGGTCACGGCCAGGGAGGGCGATCTGGCCCTTATAGAGGGGGAGTACAATAGGAGGCGCAACCTGAGGCCCGGGTCGTCGGTCACGGCCGAGGAGGTGGAGCGCTACCGCCAGCAGTTCCTGGTGGCCGTTGCCAACCAGGTGGCGGCCAGGCACGAGCTGCTGGCCAAGGAGCGGCTTCTGGGCCAGGGCGGTCTCAGGGAGCATCCCCAGATAATACTGGCCATCCAAAGGCTCAGGGAAGCCTTCCTGGACCTGGACCGCTGCCAGGTCAGGAGCCCGGCCGCCGGGCAGGTGGCCAGACGCACGGTGCAGGTAGGCACCTCCGTCAGCCCGTCATCCAACCTGATGGCCGTGGTCCCGCTGGACGAGGTCTGGGTCGAGGCCAACTTCAAGGAGAGCCAGCTGGGCAAAATCAGGCCCGGCCACAAGGCCACCATATCCTCGGACATGTACGGGGGCTCGGTAACCTACGGGGGGGTGGTCATGGGCCTTTCGGCAGGGACCGGCAGCGTCTTCTCTCTCCTCCCGGCGGAAAACGCCACCGGGAACTGGATAAAGGTGGTCCAGAGGGTGCCGGTGAAAATCATGATTGACCAAGGGGACCTGGCCAGGAACCCCCTCCTCCTGGGGCTTTCCCTCAAGGTCGAGGTCAACGTGGCCGAGGAACCGGGGCCAGTGCCTGGCCAAGGCCCGGCGACCTCCCTGAGGGCCTTTTGGGGCGACCAGGGCTCGGCGGAACTGGAAGGGCTCATCGAGGCCATAATCGCGGAAAACTCCCACGGGCCAGACGGGGACGACAAGTGAGCCGCGCCCAGGGCATAGGCCAGAATCCCCCAATGGACGGACTCAAGCTGGCCATCCTCACCATAGCCATGCCCATGGCCACCTTCATGCAGGTCATCGACGCCACGATCGCCAACGTGGCCGTGCCCACCATATCCGGCAACCTTGGGGCCTCCTACTCACAGGGGACCTGGATCATAACCACCTACAGCGTGGCCAACGCCATCGCCCTCCCGCTTACGGGGAGGCTGGCCCAAAAGTTCGGGGAGGTGAGGCTCTTTCTGTGGTCCACGGCCCTCTTCGCCCTGTCGTCCCTGGCCTGCGGCCTCTCGGGAAGCCTATCGGTCCTGATCCTCTTCAGGGTCCTCCAGGGCACCCTGGGTGCCCCGATGATGCCCCTGGCCCAGACACTTCTGATGAACAACTATCCAAGGCGCCTCCAGATGATGGCCCTGGCCCTCTGGTCCACCACGGTCTCGGTGGCCCCAGTCCTGGGCCCCATCCTCGGCGGGGTAATCAGCGACAACTACCACTGGAGCTGGATATTCATCATCAACGTCCCGATCGGCGTGGTGGTGGTCATCCTCGCCCGCCTGGTCCTCTCCGACCGCGAGACAAGACGCTCCAGGCCCAGTTGGAGCGGGATCAGCTTCGGCCTCCTGGCCCTGGGCGTGGGCTCCCTCCAGCTGGTACTGGACAGGGGCCGGGAGCTTGACTGGTTCAATTCCCCGGAGGTCCTGACGCTGGGCGTCCTGGCCGTGGTCGGGATAACCCTCCTTCTGATCTGGGAGTCGCGGAACCCCGAGCCCCTGATTGACCTTGGCCTATTTAGGTCCCGCAACTTCACGGTGGGCCTGACCCTCATAAGCCTCGGGATGATGCTCTACTTAGGGACCGTGGTCCTTCTGCCGCTGCTGCTCCAGTCCAACTTCGGCTACACTGCCGCCTGGGCCGGTCTGGCCACGGCCCCGGTGGGCCTCATCCCCATACTGACCACCCCAATCATCGGGCGCTTCGGCAGCAGGGTGGACCAGCGCTACATCATATCCTTCGGATTCGCCGTGTTCATGTGCCTCATGCTTTACCGCTCCCACTTCAGCCCCCAGGCCGATCTGCGTTTCGTGGTCGTGCCCCAGGTCATCCTGGGCCTCGCCATCGCCTGCTTCTTCGTGCCCATAACGTCCCTAAGCTTCATCGGCATGGATCCTTCCCGGATAGCCAGCGCATCCGGGGTCTTCAACTGCATCCGCACCTTGTTCGCCGCCATAGGTGCCTCGGTGGTCACGACCATCTGGGAAAGACGGGAGGCCTTCCACCATGCGCGCCTCTCGGGCCTGATCGATCCCTTCAGCCCTCAGGCGGCTGATACCCTGGGTGCCCTCTCAAGGCTGGGCCTGTCCCAGGAACAGGCGGCCGGGTTCGTGGCCCGTCAGATCACCAACCAGGGCTTCGTCCTGGCCGGGGCCGAGATCTTCAGGCTCTGCGCTGTCTGCTACGTCTTCATGATCGGGATTACCTGGCTGGCAAAACCATTCAAGGCTCAGGCGGTCCTGGATCGGGGCCAGAGCTAGCCCCGGCCCGATGGGCCGCCAAACACGACCGGGGGTCACGACATGGCCCAAGACGCGGCCGCCTCCGAGAAGGCGGCCTCCCTGACGAGTCTGCAGCAATCGGCCCTGGAGCTTTTCGCCTCCCAGGGTTTCGAGGGTACCCCAATGTCCCAAATCGCCAAGAAGACGGGCATCAGGAAGTCCTCGATCTACGCCCACTTCGAGAGCAAGAACAGCCTGTACCTGAGCCTTGTCCCTCCGACCCTGGACCGCGAGCGCCGGCTCATCGCCGGCCTTCTGTCGCCGGAGCGGGCCCTGGTGTCAATGAGGGCCTACCTGGAGGACATCATCGGGCGGCAGGACGAGGACCCGCCCTTCCTGCGTTTCTTCCTGAGGACCGTCTACACCCCGCCGGCCTGCCTCTACGCCCCCATTGGCGAGCAGGCCGGCGTCTTCTACGACTGGCTGAGGGGGCACCTGGCCCAGGTCCTCGCCTCCCCCTCCAGGCCTGCCCCGCTCGTCCACCGCCTTGCCGACGCCTATGTCGGCCTGATGGACAGCATCCACGTGATGACCTTCTTCCGTCCGGCCCTGGCCATAGTGCGCCTGGACGCCCTCTGGCCCATGTTCGCCGACTTCCTGGCCAAGGCGGGCTGAGCCTTGGCCGCCCAAGCAGAGTGTGGGTCACATTCCTGGCAAACAGCGGGACAGGACCTGGCCCACGCAAAAAGGAGACCGCGACGGTGAAATCAGCGATAGAGCGTTCACTCCGCCTGGCCTATCCGGCCCTGGGGCTCTTCAGGGCTGCCGAGCCCGTGCCGGAAGCCAAGAGCCTCAAGAAACGGACTTCCCTAAAGGGCGGCTGGGGCTGCGCCATGTTTCTTCTGGCCAGGGCCTTTCGGGGCGAGACCATCGCCTACAGCGGGGAGACCTGCCACTGCCCCGGCGCGGCCAGCGGGCTTGGCCTTACCCCGCCTCCCCTGCCCTTCCCTGGTGGCCTCGACGGCGCGCTGAGGCTCCTCTCCTGCGGCAACGCCCTCTTCGAGGAGGGCCGGGTGGCCGTCTCGGAACTCCGCGAGGCCGGGGCGGGACGGGAGGTCATCGAGGAGTTCGAGTTCGGGGAGGGCTTCAAGAAGACCCCAGGGCTGGTCCTGGAGGGCATGAAGTCCCTGCCCAGGCTTTCCCCCAACCCTGGCTTCCTCATCGCCGGACCACTGGAGAAGATTGACCGACAGCCGGAGGTGGTCATCTTCCTGGCCAACGGTGAGCAGCTGTCGGCCCTGAATATCCTGGCCAACTATGCCAGGGCCAGCCACGACAACGTCATCTTCCCCTTCGCCGCCGGCTGCATGAGCATCGGCATCTATCCCCTGGGCGAGATCGACCGGCCAAACCCGAGGGCAGTGGTAGGCCTGGCCGACATGTCCGCCAGGCACACCCTCAGACGGCTCCTGGGGACCGATCTGCTGTCCTTTTCGGTTCCCTGGGCCCTATTCAGTGAAATGGAGGGAAACGCCGGGGAAAGCTTCCTCTCCAGGCCACTTTGGGCCAGGCTGGCCGAAAGCCAGAAGGCCTAGGGATGTCAGCCATCAGGCACGCCGCCGCCATTACGGTGCCTACTGGAACATTGCCAGATTGACGTTTTGCACAGATAATCGTGTGCTCCAGGTAGCCATATTACCTACTGGGGCACAGTGGCCTCCTAAAATTTGGTGACATTGCCCAACAGGTTGTGAAACATCGCCATAGCCCACCACATTGCAACTTGCCGGTTCGCGAAAGCTCTAACCAAACATCGGAGTAAGTCACGGCACCTTTCAGAGCAGCCGTTGAGATATCGCGTTGCGACGTCTTGTAATACCCACCCCGCTTGATTCAGTGTCTGTGCGAATTTTGACAGGAATATCGCACTACAAAAGCAGGTGCCTTGCACTATTGTCGTGAATTTTGCGACCCTTCAGCACGGGAAATGGATTGTCTGCGCCCCATCAGCCACAAAATCACCCGACAGGATGTGTCTGACGCAAACCAGCATCAAGCTTTCGGATAGAGGCTGTTTTCTGTTCCCTTATGCATATTTTTTCGTAATTCACCCTGTATTTTAACATTAAAATAATAGCTTTTTATATAATACGTTAGCATATCAAACTATATATTATAAAATATTACATTCTATTAAGATATAATACATTGATTAAGAGGAAATTGACATGCCTTATAATCTTTTTTTTAGCCAAATATTAGCTATACTAACTGTTTTACTTTGGTCATCAGCTTATGTTTTCACAAAAATAGCTATGCAATACTATTCTTCCTCTTCTTTGGCACTATTACGTTGCGCAATAGCGTCAATATGTTTGGGAGGCGTACTTATCGTACAAAGGAAATCCTTTCCCGGTGTGGCGTCATTACCTCGCTTTCTAATATCTGGGGCAGTAGGTTTTGCGCTGTATCTACTTGTTTTTAATAAAGGTTCAGAGGCGTTAAACCCGACAACAAGTTGTATAATCATTGCAACATCACCCATTATGACGGCATTACTGGCCAGGGTTTGCTTTGGAGAAAAACTTGGGGGTCTTAGATGGGTCGCCACAGGCATGGCCTTCTGCGGCATCCTTGTCATGACTTTATGGAATGGGGTCCTTCTCATTTCAGAAGGCATTTACTGGATGCTGACAGCAGCATTATTTATCAGTATACACAATATATTACAGCGTTCTCTCGGGAAAAAGTTTGAGCCGCTAATTGTCACCGCCTACAGCTTTTTCGCGGGTGCAATTATGCTTACTCCTTTTTTTAACGGAGCCGCAGAGCAGTTCCTCAACGCACCGCCCACCCTAATGTGGCTTGTAATATTTCTTGGGGCATGCCCAAGCGCACTGGCATACTTGTGCTGGGCAAAAGCCCTTTCTCTTGCACCAGGCACGAGCAATGTTTCAAATTATATGTTTCTGACGCCATTCTTAGCGTTGTTGCTGGAGTACGTTGTGACAAGGGATTTACCCGGCGTCCCAACTTTTGTTGGCGGCGGAATTATCATGACGAGCCTGGCTGTTTTTCTATGGGTGAGTCGAAAGGCGTGAGGTAGGCAAAAAAGCGGAATCCATAGCCGATATTCTAAGAACAAACAAGCCGCATTGGCCATGCCAGCCAAAAGGCAACTCAAAAAAACCATGATAGGGAGACTGGCCGCAAGACTAATGCATATGGCCTGAAGAGGATGAGGGCCCGAACGGCCAGCGCCAGTTCTCTGGATCAGGCCAGGCCAGGATGAAAAAGGACGCCAGGGTAGCGCCAGCCGTCAAGCTCGCAGAGTCAACGGCGCGACCCATCACCAGATATATCTGCTGTGGGACTGTCTTGGCGAGTTCCCGTCGCCGCCCTCATGGTGGCCAGGGGACGGCGGGAATAAACTCCTCGGGTTTGATTTTGGCGGGAACGGGCCTCTTGGCGGTTTTCGGCCGTCTGCCCCTGGATTTTCCTCAGGTTCACTCGATTGGCCCTTCTTCCATGTCCCCCGCCCCGGCTAGAGCCGGGCCATCGTGGAGCCCCGGGTTGAGGCCAAGGCACTTGTCGGCGAACTTGCACCACTTGGCGCAGCCCTCGTTCAGCTTGGGGTTGGAAAAGACGTAGCCGCAGCCAGCGCAGCGTCTTCTGGCGTCGTCCTTGAAAAACTCCACCTTGTCGCCGCAGGCCGGGCATATGATCTCGAAAATATCGCCTGGCCGCCAAAAGGCAGTGTTCTGGCCAGGGCACATGGTAACGGCCATCGTCAGTCCCCACTTTCAGGATTGATGTCGACCCGACCCTCCAGTGGCCGGCCGCCGACATCGAAGAGCCAGCCAAGGAGCCTGACGTCCCGCCGCCCTGACCTTTTCAGGGCCTCCCTGGCCAGGCGCCACAGGCCCCTGCAGCAGGGCACCTCCATTATTGGCAGCCGGACCTCGGACACCTCCTGGTTGTCCCGCAGGATGACGCCCAGTTTGGCCACGTAGAGGTCATAGTCGTCCAGCTTGGGGCAGCCAATGAACATGGCGTCCTGCCCGGAAAGGAACATCGAGTGGAATTCTGGGCTGGCGAAGGCCACGCAGTCGGCAGCGAAGACGATGGAGGCCCCAACGTGGGAGAGGCTCTTGGGCTGAACCAGGGCCATCTGTATTGGCCAGCAGGCCAAGGCCCGCTTCGCCCCAGGCAAGGCGACGTCCTGGGGACAAATCTCGACGTCCCGTTCCCTGGGGGCCCTGGCCACGCTGGGGGCCTCGGCCGGATCCGGCCACGGCCACCCGTCATTGGCCTCCTCCATGGTCCGGATTATCCCGTCCACGTCGAGATCGGCCCCCTGGCCCGCGATACCGGGGGCGGTATGGCGGGCCAGGTCCTTGGGGCGACAGGAGTCCTGGCCGGGATCGTCGCCCCCGCCATCTGGCTCCGGGCCCTCCTCCTCGAGGGAGGGGCCGGCCCCTGATGGGCCAAAGTCGTCGGAAAACCTCCTGACTATGCTCAGGGCCCCTTTGGGGCACTGGCCGATGCAGGCCCCCAGGCCATCGCAGAGTGCCTCGGCCTTGAGGACCAGCCTGCCCCTCTTGACCGACAGGGCCCCCTCGGCGCAGCTTGGCAGGCACTCGCCGCAGCCATCGCACAGCTCCTCGTCGATCTCGATGATGTCCCTCAATGATTTCCGGTGGCGACCCCCATGGGGCGGCGGAGAGGCCATCTCGGTCGTGGTCATGTCAGGCAATCCTCCCTTGGTCAAGATCTGGGCAAAGGTCCTATCGCCACGATATACGTTTCCCTGGCCTTTATCAAGAGGGAAGGGTGCTGGCTCCAGGGCGAAAGCGTCAAAACAATTTGGAAAAACATCAAAAATTCGCCGGTTTTGGCATGTTTTTCGCATAGGTCTGCCCCATGACCCTATACTCCATCGGAGAGGCCACCTCGTGGGG
>JAISEK010000125.1 GCA_031264145.1 Deltaproteobacteria bacterium | reverse complement strand
CCACGGCTTCCAGGCGGCCTGAGAGGGGCATCGGCGAACCCTCGGGGCCAATATAAGGACCCATGATTCTGAAATTGGATGTCCCAGGCTTGGAAAAACGGACGGCCGCGAGTTGATCTGGCTTTGGCGTTGATCTTCGGCCATGAAAGGTATTAAATACTCTGGCACCCCTTGCCCGGGGCGGGATTTTTGGGTCAAGCCCGGTATGGCGTTGGTTTAATATGTCCACAAGAACGAAAGCCTTGATATTTCTGCTGACGGCCACCTTCATCTGGGGAGTCTCGTCGCCCATAAACCGCTACGCCCTCAATTCAATCAATCCATGGCCCTTCTCGGCCTTCCGCTACCTTTTCGGCTCGGTGGCCCTCCTGCCCCTGGTCCTGCGCTGGGGCCGCCGGCAGGCGCCGGCGCAGTACTTTTTCCACCACGTGGGCCGCCTCATTTGGCTGAAGGCCGGCCTGGCTCTGGGATTGCTGCTGGCCCTGGGCACGGGCCTGCAGATGGTCGGCCTCTCGGTGACCACGGCCAGCAAGTCTGGCTTCATCACCTCACTCTACGTATCGATGGTTGCCATATTCGGCTTCGTCCTGGGACAGCTGCCCCGCTGGCAGGTTTGGCTGGGGTTGTCCCTTTGCCTCCTGGGCCTCATCGTCATAGGCGGACAGGGCCAGGCCAACGGGTTCAACTGGGGCGACTCCCTGACCCTGGTGGCCGATCTCGTCTGGGCCACCCACATGATGGTCATGGGCTATTTCGCCGTCAGGGTCAACCCCTGGCGCCTGGTGGCCTCCCAGTCGGCAGTGTGCAGCCTCCTGTGCCTCCTGATGGCCCTCATGACCGACACCATGTGCTCCTGGGAGGAGTTTTGGCACTCGCTCCCGGCCATCGCCTGGGGCGTCTGCTCGGTCAGCCTGGCCTACGTCTGCCAGGCCCTGGCCCAGATCAACACCCCGACCACGACCACGGCCATCACCCTCCAGTTTCAGCCGGTCCTGGGGGCGACCTGCGGGGTCCTTTTCCTGGACGAGCCGCTGACCCTTTCCCTGATCCTGGGGGCCATCCTCCTGGTCTCCGGGGCCCTGACCGCCCAGAAGGCCAAGGATCCCGTCAAGCTGACCAGGGACCACCCCCGCTATCGGTTTCTGCTGGTGGCCAGGGTGGCGGCCGCCGTGCTGGTCGTCACGGTCTGCGGCCTGTCGCTCCTCCTGACAAGGCCCGGTGGCTGACCGGGGCCAGCCCTTCATGCGAAAAACCCTCCCAGGACGCCCTGGGAGGGTTTTTCGGCTCAAGGGCTGGGCCTCCTCTGGGCCTACTCCTTCTCCTCCTGCGGCTTGTACTCGGCGATGACCTTGTCCCTTATGTGGGCCGGGGCCTCGTCGTAGTGGGCGAACTCCATGGTGAAGGAGCCGCGGCCGCCGGTCATGGAGGTCAGGGAGGAGGAGTAGCTCAGGAGCTCCATCTGGGGCACGTTGGCGCTGATGACCTGCTTGCGGCCGTGGCTTTCGGTTCCCAGGAGCTTTCCGCGGCGGCTGGAGATGTCGCCCATGATGTCGCCCATGCAGTCATCCGGCGTCTCGACGGTCAGAAGCATGATGGGCTCGAGGATGGTAGGCTGGCACTCCATGAAGCCCTTCTTGAAGGCCATGGATCCGGCGATCTTGAAGGCCATCTCCGATGAATCCACGTCGTGGTAGGAGCCGAAGACAAGGGCCACCTTGCAGTCGACCACCGGGTTCCCGCTGACCACGCCGCCGGCCATGGCCTCGACGATGCCCTTTTCCACGGCCGGGATGTACTGCCTGGGGATGACGCCGCCGACAATCTTGTCCTCGAAGATGAAACCCTCGCCCCTCGGCAGCGGCTCAAGCTCTATGTGGGCATCGCCGTACTGGCCCTTGCCGCCGGTCTGCTTCTTGTACTTGCCCTGGACCTTGGTCTTGCCCTTTATGGTTTCCTTGAAGGCCACCTTTGGTGATTTGAGGATGACCTCGACGTTGTATTTGCGCTTGATCTTCTCCAGGGTAGCGTCCAGGTGTATCTGTCCCATGCCGGAGATGATCATCTCCTTGGTCTGGTTGTTACGGGTCAGCCTCAGGGTCACGTCCTCCAGGGTCATCTTGTTGATGGCGGCGAAGACCTTCTCCTCGTCGCCCTTGACCTTGGCCTCGACGGCGAAGGAGACAACCGGCTCCATGGGCTGGCTGGCCCAGAAGACTATGGGTGAGTTCTCGTCGGCCACGCTGTCCCCGGTAAGGGTGTTCTTGAGCTTGGCCACGGCCACTATGTCGCCGGGGCCGGCCTCCTCGATGGCCTTCTGGGCCTTGCCCTCCAGGGCGAAGAGCTGGCCGAAGCGCTCCTTCTGGCCACGGTTGACGTTCAGGAAGCCGCTGTCCGGGGTCAGGGTCCCGGAATAGATCCTGAAGATGGTCAGCTGGCCGGCGAAGGGATCGACTACGGTCTTGATGACCAAGCCGCCAAAGGGGGCCGAGGGGTCGGGCTCGCGGCCAAGGTCTCCGGCCGGGTCGTCCAGGGGGTGCCCGCCCACCGTGCCCCGCTCGATGGGCGAGGGCAGGCGGCTGACGATCAGGTCCAGGAGGCTCGACAGGCCAATCAGCTTGAGGCCCGAGGCCGGGGTCACCGGGGCAATCAGGCCATCAAGGACGGCCTTTCCGAGGGTCTCCTCCAGGGCCTCCTGTCCTAGCTCCTCGCCTTCGAGGTATTTCTCCAAAAGGGCGTCGTTCGTCTCGCTGATGGCCTCTATGAGCTTATCCCTGTACTCGGCCACCTTATCGGCCATATCCCCGGGGACCGGTCCCTCGGTTGGCTTGCCGGCCGAGTCGTACAGGAAGGCCTTCCCGCTCAGCAGATCGACCAGGCCGGAAAAGGAATCCTCGGCCCCTATGGGGATGGCCACCGGCACGGCCTTGGGGCTCTGGAAGGACTCGTTCACGCTTTCCAGGGCCTTGTAGAAATCGGCCCGCTCGCGGTCCATCTTGTTGATGACCACCAGCCTGGGCAGCTTGAGCGAATCGGCGAAGGCCCAGCCCTTCTCCGTGGAGACCTTGACCATGTCCACGGCATCGACCAGGACCACGGCCGCGTCGACCCCGTACAGGACCGTCCTGGTGTCGTTCAGGAAGTTCTCGCCACCTGGGGTATCGACGAAGGTGATCTGGTGCTTTTTCCAGGGAAAGGAATGGAATGAGGAGCCCAGGCTGCTCTTGCGCTTGACTTCTTCCGGCTCGAAGTCCAGGACGCTGGTGTTGTCGGCGACCGAGCCCAGACGGGACGTGACCTTGGTCAAAAACAAGAAGGCCTCAGCCAGCGAAGTCTTGCCGGCCCCGCCGTGGGATATCAGGGCGATGGTTCTCTGCTTGGAGACGTCTTTCATATAAAAATCATCCAAAATAGCGGCCAGGGCCGCCGTAGTCAGGGCCAATGGGCTGGAAATCGCGAAAAAAACCGGAACCGGGCTCCGGGCGTCCTTGGGAAAGGGTGGGATTGGCTTAACCCTCGCCGGCCAAACGTTGTCCAGGGTCCACCCAGCCTGGCCTTGGCCTAGGGGTTTTTGGGCCACTGTCCGTTTCTTTTGCCATCCTCCCCCAAGGCGGCGGCCGGGAATTTTTCGTTAACCTTTAGATTATGGACATTCTCGCCCTTTTTGTCAAGGGCCAAAAAACAGCAAAAATCGTCGCAATTACCTAAAGGAGGCCGACTCCAGGCCAGCGGGACGCCGGCCATGGCTCTATCCGCGCCTATCCAGGCCTCTTCGCCGCTTGTCAGCATTTTGGGGATCAGATGGCCTTGGCGGCTCATGGGAGGTTAGTCGTCCCTCCACAATACCCATCCGTCGTTCCTCAAGAAGCAGTAAAGAGTAAAAAAGTAAATATAGTTACCTGAATCGCTAAAAATCCAATCGGGCCCGACCTAAGAGTCCTGGCCTCTGGCTACCTTTTCTTTGTTCTCCGTCCAGAGGCCGCCCAGCTCCGAGATCAGCACGGCCGAGATGATGATGAGGCCGCCGACGATAGCGTGGGCGCTGATGGGCTCTCCCAGTATGAGCCAGGCCGCGACGATGGCGGTGACCGGCTCCATCTGGAAGCAGATCATGGCCTGGACGGCCGTGGTGAACCTTTGGGCCTTGGTCTGGAGATAGACGGTTAAAAGCGAGGAGAATAGGGCGCTCAGCAAGAGGCCGACCATGAAGATCGGGGTGACGCTTAGGCCCTTTCCCAAGTCAGGGTGGAGGGGCGGCAGGAGCAGGCCCGACTCAAAGACTACGAAGGCCAGGAGCGCCAGTGGGATGACCCCGACGAGCTGCCAGAAAAGGTACAGGCAGGTGATGTCGGGGTCCGTCTTTCCCTCCGTATAGACGCTAACGTAGATCATGTAGAGGGCCCAGACGGGGATGGCGACGAGCCCGATAAGGTCGCCGACGTTGACGCCCGAGAAGCCGGGGTCCAGAAACACGTAGAGGCCAATGACGGCGAGGGCCACCCCAGCCAGGCTGTGCGCCCGTATGACCTGCCTGAAGAGGACGTATCCCAGGATGGGTATGCCGATTAGGCACATGCCGGTCAAAAATGAGGCGCGGGCCACGGATGTGAAATTCAGGCTGTAGGTCTGGAGAAGGTAGCCCCCGCCCATGGAGAGGCCCAGGATGAGGCCCTCCAGGCGAAGCCTGTTGGTGGCCTTCGCGAAACTCCTCCTAATCAGGGGGTAGACCGCCAGGGCGGCCACGGAGAAGCGCAGGACCAGAAAAAGGGCCGGGGAGCATGAGGAAAGTCCCCAGCGGCCGAATATGTAGGAAAGGCCCCAGATGCTGGCGGCCAGCA
>JAISEK010000101.1 GCA_031264145.1 Deltaproteobacteria bacterium | reverse complement strand
ATCGTCATAAACCTGGCCATCGGCATGATCACACCGCCGCTGGGGGTCAACCTGTTCGTGGCCTGCGGCCTGGCCAAGCTCAAGGTCGAGAAGATAGTCGGGGCCAACTGGTGGTTCCTGTTGGCCTCGCTCGCGGTCCTGGGAATCCTGACGTTCTTCCCCTCAATCACCCTCTTTCTGCCCAGGCTCTTCAGGTAGGGCCTGTGCGGCCCGGCCGGCGCCGTCCGGCCGGGCCGCAACGAGGGGCCCTGGCCTGGACGATGGCCGGTTCCCTTTTCCAAGGGCCCGGTGGCCAGCGTACGTTTGGTCTGGCCTCCAAGACATTTGCCAAAATGCATATTTTTATAGACTAATATCAAATATTATAAATTATTATTTTAAGTAAAAAATATTTATTGCTAACTATATTATATATAATAATTTCTAAAAATTTATATTTATAATTAAAAATAATATTATGCCAAGAGCCACTCGTTTTTGCCCCCAGACCTATCCATAGACCTTAAACGAGAGGCTTCCCTCCTGGGCCAGCTGGCCGACCAGATCGTACTCCCACTGGAAGTAGGCCTCCTTCTGTTCCCGCGGTGATTCTGGATCCAGGTATGGCCTGTCCCAGTCGTCCTGGGGCTCGGAAAGAAACGAGCAGCCCTGGTCGGTCAGGCCCAGGCCGGCGTCCTGCCAGGCCCCGTTCCCACCCTCCAGGACGAGGAGGCCGCCCCCGCCCAGCCAGCCGGAAAGATCCCTGGCGGCCAGGCTGGCCAGGCGGCCGTTTCCCGAGGTCACGACGAGGGGGCCGTCCGGCCCAAGGCCGGGGACCCGGCGGAAGGCCTCCGAGCGGGAGAGCCACAGGGCCCCAGGGATGTGCCCGGCCCGGTAGGCCCTGCTCGGGGAGAAGTCCAGGACGGTGGCCCCGCCGCCGGCGATCAGTTCCCTGGCCGCCACGGGACCGATCGACCGCGGCCAGACATAGTCCGGGGCCCGGCCGCCGGTGGCCCTTTCCGGGGCCAGGCCGCCCCAGGCCAGGGCCCCAGGCTCGAAGGAGACCGCCACCACGTCCGACCAGCCCAGCTGGACGAGCCAGCTGGCGGTCATGACGGCCCTGACTGAGTCGTCGTCCACCAAGGCGATCTTGGCCCCGAAGACGCCCACGTGGGCGTCAAGCTCCTGGACCAGCTGGCCCCCGGGGACATTGGCGGAGCCTGGCAGGTGCCCCAGGGCGTACTCCTCCTCGGAGCGCACGTCGAAGACGAACAGGCTGTCAGAGAGGCCTAGGGCGCTGGAGCGCTCCTCCATGAGGGCCAACAGGTGGCCGGGGCGGAGCCGGCGGACCCCGAATTTGCGGGCCACCGCCCCGGCCGCCGTCCTGGCCCGGGCCAGGGCCTCCGGCCCTGGGCCCGACAATCGGCGCCTCAGGCCGTAGGCCAGCTCCAGGCCGGCCAGCTGCCAGCCCATGGTCCCGTTCCTGAGGGCCAGGACCGGCCGGTCGAGCCCGGCGTTTATGAGGGACTGGGCGGCGATGATGCCCCTGGTCCGGCCGGCGCAGTTGACCACGACGGCGCAGTCCTGGTCGGTGCCGACGGCCTCCATGATCGCGGGCAAAAGATCGACCCCTGGGCTGTTTTGGCTGCCCGGGATGGCCATCGTGTGGTACTCGGCGTAGGGTCGGCAGTCAATGAGGAGGAACTTCTCCCCCTCCTCGCGGCGGCGCTGGAACTCTAGGGGCCCTATGAAGGGTGTCCTGTAGGTCTCGGCCACCCACTCGCCGAAGGCCTTGCACAGGGTGCCTACGCCAGAAAACAGGACCCGGCCGGCGGCCTTCAGGGCATCGAGGCCGCCCCGCAGCACCCGGACGTCGGCGTAGCCCAGCTCGCGCAGACGCCGGGCGGCCATGACGGCCAGGCCGTCCGTCTCGCCGCCCTGATCGATGAGGACGACGGTGGTCCCGCGGCCAGGCACCAGCGTTGGGGCCGACAGCTCTAGCCTCCCAAGGGGAATGGAGGCGCTTCTCAGGAAATGCTCCCTGAAAAACTGGCGTCTTTCCCTCAGGTCCAGGATGGCCAGCTGGCCGGAAGCGCAAATCAGCTGGTCCAGCTGGGCGGGAGTCGCGAATATGGGGCTATCCATCAATTGTCCATGCCGGTGAATCTAGGGACCTGGCCAAGTGGAAAGAGAAACGCGCGGGCGGGAAAACGCTGGGCGGATCCCCCGGCCAGGGGCGAGTCTCGGCCGAAGGGCCGACGAACGGCCGTTAGCGACGGGAGGGGGCATAAAAAGCCGGTCCCCCGAGGGACGACGGCCCTCAGCCCTTCCGGCCAAAGAAGGACATGATGTCCGGGAACATGATGTCCTGGCCGACCACGTAGCTGAGATGGTCGTGTCCGGGCATGATCTTCAGGGTGGAGTTAGGGAGAGCCTGGGCCATGGCGGCGGCCGTACCTGGCTTGAAGAGATCGTTCTGGCCAAAGACCAGCAGGGAGGGGGTGTCGATCCTGGCCAGGTCGGCGGGCAGGAGGTTGGGCTCGGACAGGATCATGCGGAACAGGCGGCTGTCATGCTCCTCGGCCAGCCCCTGGATGAATTCACGGGCCTCGTCCGTCAGATCGTCCGGGCTCATGTTGGGCCCCAAAAGAACCATCCGCCTGATGAGCCCTGGATGGCCCATGGCCACCATCAGGGCGATGATGGCCCCGTCGCTGAAGCCAACGACGAAGACCTGCCCCAGGTCCAGCTTCCTGATGAAGCCGACCACGTCGCCGGCCATGGCGCCGTAGGAGATATCCTCCGTCCGCTGGCTCTTGCCGTGGTTGCGGCTGTCGAGGGCGAGGACGGAGAAATGGCCGCGCAGTTTTTCCGAGATGACGTCGAAGATGCCCGAGTCCTCGCTGTTGCCGTGCAGCAGAAGCAAGGGGTCGCCTGATCCGGACTGCTTGTAGAACAGGCTGACCCCGTCAATATCCACCAGCATCTGGGAACCTCCTCCATGTCCTGGGCAGCGGGCCAATTATCCTGAATGACCGGCTTTGAAGGATTAAGGCCAGAATACCGGTCCCGGTCAGGGTGTCTGGCCCACGACTTCTTTTCAAAATCATCCCCGAACGCCAAACGGACCCGGGACGTCCGCGACAGCCGTTCCCCAAAATTCCATCCCCATCCAGGACGTCAAAGCCAGGGACAAAACGATTCCCCATGCCCCAAACAAGTATCCAGGGCGTTAGTCCCATGGCGGCAGTTGTCGAAGAACCGGAAAGCCTGTCCGCCCAGCCACCCGACAGCAATATGGGCGCCGAGACAGAAGCCAAGGCAGAGAAATCATTTCCGGGATTTCACATGGATCGCCGATTCGTAGTCAGCCATATTTCCCCGAACTATAACAGGCATTTTCATGGCTCTTTTGGAAAAATCTGTCACGCTTGATATATGACTAGCCCTGTTTTGAAAACGTGTTTGACGAAACCGCTCTATTTTAATCACAGGCACATACGCAAAACCACGTACGATTATATATCATAGATTTTTGGATTGCCAGGAATTGGGGTAGTGGGTCGTGTCATGGGGTCGTGGGGTCGGCCTAGCTCGATTAACAAAATCTAGGTATAGCGATTACGGGAGGAAACAATTGGACCTGCGCAATTGGATTACCCTATAATTTTAGCTGCTTATTTTTTTCTGGCCCGAACCTCGGCAGACAGTTTGGAGTTCGCCAAAGTCATTTTAAGCCCAATGCGTCAACCCGACATTTTGGGTGACGTGCACCTTGTATTGACAATGAAAAAAACTGGTGAAATAGTCCCCTCCAAAGCGTCATTGCCCCGACCCGATCCACAAAAGGAGGCTCCCCGGGCGACCCAGGCGGCCAGCCCAAAAAATGCCCCAGACTACGACCGGCCAGCCGAGGCACCGTCGACCAGGCGTCCCCCGGACATCTCCAGGACCCGCCCAAGGCCGCGGCACAGATCCAGGTCGTGGGTGGCCACCAGGAAGGCCACGCCCCTGGAATTGATGTCCCTGATGAGCCGGATGAGGCTGGCGGCCGTCCCCAGGTCCAGGTCGCCGGTGGGCTCGTCGGCCACCACCAGCTCCGGTGAATTCATGAGGGCCCGGGCCAGGGCCACCCGCCTCAGTTCCCCGCCCGAGAGCTCGTGGGGCCGGTTCCCGGCCAGATGGGCCAGGGAGAGATCCCCCAGGAGCTCCAGGGCCCTTTGCCGGCTGCCGCCCTGACGACGCGCCAGGTGGAAGGGTAGCCGGACGTTGTCCAGGACAGTGAGGTTGCCCAAAAGGCTCCGGCCCTGGGGCAGGAAGCCGATCTCGCGGTTGCGGAGCCTGGCCAGGCCGGCGTCGCCCAGGGCGAAGATGCTTCGGCCCCTCAGGAGGACGTCCCCGCCGTCCGGGCCCAACAGGCCGGCCAGGAGGCTCAGGAGGGTGGTCTTGCCGCTCCCTGAGCGGCCGGTAAGGGACACGAACTCTCCCTGGCCGACGGAAAGGCTCACCCCATCCACGGCCCTGAAGCCGGCCAGGCCGCGCCTGAAGCCCTTGACCAGGCCTTTCGCCTCCAGAAGGACCATCATCCCCTCCCAGGCCGCTAGGCCTCCATCCTCAGGCTGGGCTGGACCTCGGAGCGGGTGACCGAGAGGACCGTCCTGAGGCAGGCCAGGGGGGCTATGACCATGGCCAGCGCCAGGGCCACGGCCGCCGCCCTGGCGACGGCCCCTGGGCCGGCAGGCAGGTTCGGGAGGCCCAGGGAATTGAAGATGAGCGCGTCGAAGGGGAAGATGGCCAGGCTGGCCAGCAGGATGCCGGCCAGGCCCCCGGCCAGGGAGAGGAACAGTGCCTCGGCCAGGATGAGCCGGCCCAGCCAGGAGCGGGTGGCCCCGATGAGCCGGTAGATCCCGAACTCGCGGCGGCGCTCGCCGATGGCCACTGAGAAGACCAGGGCCAGGGCCAGAAAGGCCACCAGCCACATGGCCAGGGCAAGCCTTCTCACAGTCGAGGCCCAGCCGGCCAGCTCCCTGGCCGTCTCGGTCACGATAGCGTCGGGCAGGACCAGATCCAGGTTGAACTCGATGGCGTGCTCCCGCATGATGCCGTTGGCCACGTCCTTGGGACGAAGGCCAGGCTCGACCTTGACGGCCACGGCGGAGATGTAGCCGGAGGGATCGGGGAGCTCCTCCTTGAGGGCCGGGATGTTGCCGACCAGCCTGTAGACGGACTCCAGGGGCAGGAAGACGGACGTGTCCAGGCCCATGCCGGTTGGCTCCATCTTGGCCACCACCTCGTGGACCACGCCGAAGAAGAAGAGCTCGCCGCCGACCTCGACGTTGAGCTTCGAGCCGGCCACGATCTGCCCCTCCCCGAGGGTCGGGGGCGCCTTGGCCGAGATCCAGGGCCTGACGAGGAAGTCGCTCTGCTGGTCGTAGGCAATGATCTGGACCCGCTCGGAGCAGCACGCCGTGGCCAGCGAGGCCAGGAAGAACTGCGGGCTGGCCTGGGCCACCCCGGGAAAGGACCGGACCCGGCCCAGGACCTCGGCCGGCATGTGGTAGGTGCTCGGCTCGCCCCTCAGGAGGGCCGCCTTGGCCGTCCGCTCGTAGCCGTAGGGCACTATCAGCACGTCGGCCCCGAGCCTGGCCGAGAGGCTCTCCAGGCCCTGCGAGAGCCTGGCGTCGATGACCGAGCCCCCAAAGAGGAGGGCGGAGAATATGGCCACCAGGGCGGCCAGCCCCAGGTTGCGCGCCCCTCTGGCCCTGATGTTGGCCAGGGCCAGGCCGGCCATGGAAAGCCCCTTCTCGGACACGGCGCCCTACCCTTTCCTGGACCTTGCGGAGGCGATGGCCGAAAAGGCGAAGAACAGGGAGCTCAGGATGATCAGGGCCGGGAGGGTCCCGGCCCGGCAGGGCATCCGTTGGCTCTGGCAAACCCCGATCAGAACGGTTGGGAACAGGGCCCCGATCACGGCGGCCCCGGCCTCGAGGGCCAGGATCCCGGCCCTATACCCGGCCGAGCCGGGAAAGGCCAGCAGAATTGCCCCCATGACGATCAGGAGGCCCAGGCCAAGCTCGGCCCTGGCCGTGTAGAAGCAGACCGCGTGCGCCGGCGACATGCCACCGGCACCGTCGTGGGCGGCCATTTCAGGGCCGGAATCGCCATGGGGCTGGGAGGACCCGGCGGAGGCGAACTCGCATACCGGCAGGAGATAGTGTGGCACCATGATGTAGAGGAGGCCGGCCAGGAGGCAGAGGACGCAGTTGAGCTTGTTGTTGGTCATTTGAGCCATGGGGTGGAGGCTTTAGCTCCAGCGGTTGGGCGACGGGCAACAGCAAAAAGGCCCGGTACCGGGCAGTCTAAGTTTTTTGAGACTCATTTTCATCGGCATACTATCCCAGTCGCGGCGCCGTTGTCAAGAAGGCCGGAAGGCCCCGCCCCGCCAGGGGAAAAACCGGGCGGGGCCCCGGACGTCCAGGCGGGGCCGTCCCCTGCGGTTGCCAAAACTCCCCCCATGGTCTAGAATGGGCCCATCGCCTGGCCCTTGGCGTCCGCCAGGACGCATGCCGCCAGGGCCCGGATTGGGCGGCCCGCGCCCGGACGGGACAGGATCGGGTCACCAGGAAAGACGGCTATGACTTCCCCCAGCG
This sequence comes from Deltaproteobacteria bacterium, assembly GCA_031264145.1. Lineage (GTDB taxonomy): Bacteria > Desulfobacterota > Desulfarculia > Adiutricales > Adiutricaceae > JAIRNQ01. The sequence goes on along the minus strand of JAISEK010000101.1, from coordinate 17,253 downwards.
CATATGGCCCCATCGGCCAGTCCGGCCTCAAGGCCCTCTCCGACATCGTCGGCCCCGGTAACTGCCTGAGCCAGCCCCTGGAGCTGGAGCTCTACTCGTACGACTCGTCTCCCTTCATCCACCATCCCTCCGCGGTGGTCATTCCCGGGGACGTCCCCCAGATGTGCCAGGTTGTGGCCCTGTGCCGGCGCCACGGCTGGCCCCTGACCTGCCGCGGCGCCGGCACGAGCCTCTCTGGCGGGGCCGTGGCCAGGCGGGGCGGGGTCATGCTGTCGACCACCAGGCTCAACAGGGTGGTCGAGATTGACCTGGTGGAGGAGACGGTCCTGGTCGAGTGCGGCCTGGTCAACCTGGACCTCCAGAACGCCCTGGCCCCGCACGGCTACATGTTCCCCCCTGACCCGGCAAGCCAGAAGGCCGCCACCCTGGGAGGCAACATAGCCGAGAACGCCGGGGGCATCAAGGGGGTCAAGTACGGCATCACCAAGCACCACGTCCTGGGCCTGGAGCTCATCCTGGACGACGGCTCGCTGGTCAGGACCGGGGCCCTCCTACAGGGCCACGAGCACAACGGCCCTGACCTGACCGGGATCTTCCTGGCCTCCGAGGGCACCCTGGCCGTGGTGGCCCGGGCCCTTTTGAAAATCACCCCCCTGCCCCGGTCCTTCAGGACCGTCTCGGCCGTCTTCGACGACCTCTCCAGGTCGGGCCAGGCCGTCTCCTCCATCATCGCCGCCGGCATCATCCCGACGGCCATGGAAATCATGGACCGGCGCCTCATAGCCGCCCTGGAGGACTACCTGCACCTGGGCTTCCCGACCGACGCAGAGGCCATGCTCCTCGTCGAGCTCGACGGCCTGGGCCCGGAGCTGGACGCCCAGATGGACCGCATCCGGGATCTTTGCCGCAAGGCCGGGGCCGTGAGCCTGGGCCAGGCCGCGACCGAGGCGGAGAGGGAGAAGCTATGGCTGGCCCGTCGCTCCGGGAACGGGGCCATGGGGCGCATCAAGCAGGGCGTCATAGTCCAGGACGTGACCGTGCCCATCGAGCGCCTGCCGGGGATGCTGGCCCTGGTCCAGGAGGTGGCCAGGCGCCACGACGTCATCATCGTCCAGATGGCCCACGCCGGGGACGGCAACCTCCATCCCCACCTCCTGTACGCGCCTGGCGACGAGGCCGAGTACGGGCGCTGCCTCGACGCCAGCGGCGAGATCTTCGCCGCCGCCCTCAAGGCCGGCGGGGCCATCACCGGCGAGCACGGGGTGGGCCTGGAGAAGGTGGCCTACATGGGCGACCAGTTCACCGAGGCCGAGCTGGGCTTCATGGCCGCCGTCAAGCTGGCCCTGGACCCGACCGGCATCCTTAACCCTGACAAGGTCCTCCCGCAAAAATACCAGCCGCTGGCCGGCCAGGAATGCGGCTAGAGCCAAGCACCGGCGTCCTCGGCGACAAGCCCCAGGGCGCAGGGGACGGGCCTGTACGGTATCTCACCGTTTCGCGACGACCAGTGGGCGCCATAGCGCCGGACCTGCCTAATGGAGGCCCTGGTCCCTTCCCCGCCCAGAACCACGGCCGCCCAGGATCGGGCCTGGGAGTCCCGGCCGACGTCGCGGCCATTGACATCCGGCCCCGGGCCAAGGCCCGGGGCTTCGTTCCCGGAAACCAACGATGATCGCCTATCCCAATTCCCAGAGCCAGGCGTCCCAGGCCTTCAGGGAGGCCCTGGCCGAGCGCAAGCAGGTCCTGCCCTTCGGCCTGGGCCAAAGCCTCGGCCAGATGGTCGAGGACCGGCACATCCTGGCCCTCAGCTCCAGGGATCTCCCGGCCGTGGTGTCGGTCGAGCCGGACAACCTCCTGGCCGTGGTCGGGGCGGGCATCACGGTGGACGGCCTGGATCGGGCCCTGGCCGGGACGGGCCTCTACTGGCCAGTCACCGGGCCGCATGGCCGCTCCCTGGGCGGGATAATGGGCCATGGCCTCCTGGGGGCCGAGGCCATGGCCAGGGGGACCATGTGCGACTGGATCCTGGGGACGACCATGCTTACCCCCCAGGGGGAGATCGTCTCAAGCGGCGGGCGGACCCTCAAGAACGTCAGCGGCTACGACCTGACCAGGATGTGCTGGCGCGCCAGGGGCTCGCTGGCCATGAGCCTCTCGTTCACGGTCAAGCTGGTCCCCAGGCCCAGCGTCTGCCCGGCCATGGAGTTCAAGGTCCGCTCTCTGAGGGCGGCGGCCGGCCACCTGGAGGCCATCATCAGGGAGCGCCTGGGGCTCCAGGCCCTGAGGCTGGTCGGCGACAAGGATGGCCTGAGGCTGGTGGCCTGGCTCTGCGGCTTCCCCGAGCTGGTCGCCTCGCAGGAGGAAAGGCTCAAGGGCATGCTCGGCGAGCCGAGCGATCTCTTCGAGGACGGCTTTGAGTATTTCAACCACTCGGACGCCATTTTCAGCGAGGGGCACGGCCTGGCCAAGGTCTTCGCCGGACCCAGGAAGGCCCTTCTGGGGGTCGCCGGCTCACTCAGCTGGATAGGCGAGTACAGCTTCGTCCTGGATCTGGGGGGTGGCCGTATTGCCTTCCGCGACGCGCCAGGCCCCATAGAGGCCCAGGCCGCCAAGGCCGGCCTGGCCGTCATCTCCGGGGCGGTCTTCAAGGCCGTGGGGCCGCTCTTCAGGCGGCTCAAGGCCAGCCTCGACCCCAGGAACTCCTTTCTGGTGCTTTAGCCGGCCACCGGCTCGGCCCGACGGCCCGGTAACCGGCGCGCCATCGCCCAGTCTTCGAGACAATCAAGCTGAAGTGGTCCACCAAATGCCAGGCTACGACGAAATATCCCGCTGCAACCGCTGTGGCTTCTGCCAAAGCGTCTGCCCGACCTACCTCCATTCCCGCGACGAGACCCAGGTGGCCAGGGGCCGCATTTACCTCACCCGCCTCCTCCTGGAGGGTAAATACGACTTCACCCTTGACGCCGAGGTGTCCGGGAAGGTCGATGACTGCCTCCTTTGCGGCGCCTGCACCGTCAACTGCCCGTCCTCGGTCAAGACCGACGAGATCATGGTCTCGGCCAGGAGGGACTTCGCCGCCAACAGGGGCCTCACGCTCTTCCAGAAGCTGGTCTACCGGGGCCTCCTGTCCCACAGTGAAAGGCTGGAGCGGGCCTCTCTACTCATGAGGATCTACGAGAGGACCGGGGCCCGCAACGTCCTGTACGGCAAGATTCTGGGGCGGGCCCTTGACCGGCTGGCCTACTATGACTCGTTCCTGCCACGGGGCATGTCCCGGCCGGCCCGGGCCCAGCTTGAGCCCGTCATGGCGCCTTCCGGCTCCCCCCGCCTCAGGGTCGGCTATTTCCTGGGCTGCGCCTCAAACGTCTTCTGGTCCCAGACGGCCCTGACGGCCATCTCATACCTGATCCACCGGGGAGTGGAGGTCCACCTGCCCCCGACCGGCTGCTGCGGGGAGCCCCACAGGACCTGCGGCGACGAGGCCGAGGTCAGGAGGCTGGCCGGCCTAAACTCCACCCTCATCTTCAGGGATGGCTTCGACCTCATTGCGACCGACTGCTCGACCTGCGCGCAGGCCCTGGCCCACTACGACGAATTCGTTGGCGCCGATTCCCGCGAGGCCGAGAGGATAAGGCCCCTCCTCGGGAAGGTGGTCGACCTGAACACCCTGGTCGTGGAGCACCTGGGCCTTGACGCGGACAACCTCAGGCCCATAAGCCACTCGGCGGCCACTTACCACGATTCCTGCCACGCCGTCAGGGGCCTGGGCGTGAGTGAGGCCCCGCGCAGGATCCTTGGGGCCATCCCTGGGCTCGAGCTCAGGGAGATGGACGGGGCCGACTCCTGCTGCGGCGGGGCCGGCTCCTACGGCTTCACCCATCCATCCATGAGCGGGAGGATAGCGGCCGCCAAGGCCGAGAACATCGCCAAGACCGGGGCCTCCCTGGTGGCCACGTCCTGCCCGGCCTGCGCCCTCCAGCTGGGGGCCGGCCTCAGGAGGGCCGGACAGGCCCAGGCCGTGGCCCACCCGGTGGAGCTCCTGGCCCGCTCGGCCGCCATAAGCATGTTCCGGCAGACGCCCGAGATGGCTCAAGGGCAGGACCCCGAGATGGAGCCCTAGCGCGGCGCGTCATCGTTTTTTCTGGAAAAGATGGCGCTCGGGTCAATCTAAGAGGCTTTGCCGGCAAATTTCAAGGTTATCCAGATTTGCGCCCAAAATAATGACTAGCGAAAACACATCGCACCATCAACTTTCCAGAGTATTTTGTCATTTATGATTAAATTATCTTGGCATAAACATTTACCAGAAATGATATAGACAAACCATAACTCACCATCTTGACGATCAGGGCAGTAATTAGCCGCTTGGCGCTTATTGAATGGATTCTTCAATTACGGGGGCTAGGGCCTGGCGCACTCGCCGCCCTCCCCTGCCAGGACCTCCAGGGCGTGCCCCAAAACCGGCAGAAGGGCCTCGAGGTTCTCGGCCGCCCCCTTGGGGCTCCCAGGCAGGTTGACGACGAGGGTCCGGCCCCTGATGGCCGCCACCCCCCGGCTGAGCATGGCCCGGGGCGTCTTCCGGCTGCCCTCGGCCCGCATGAGCTCGGCCAGGCCTGGGGCCAGACGCTCGGCGACGTCCAGGGTGGCCTCGGGCGTCCAGTCGCGGGGAGAGAAGCCCGTCCCGCCCGTGGTGGCCACGAGGTCAATCCTTCCGCCGTCACAAAGTTCCCTCAGGGCCGTGGCCACTCCGGCCCTCTCGTCGGGCAGGATCAGGCGCGCCGAGACCTCAAGTCCCGCCGCCGCCAGAATCTCCGCCACCCTGGCCCCGGAAAGGTCCTCCCTCTGCCCGGCGCTGCCCTTGTCGCTGACGGTCAGGACGGCAGCCCTGTAGACCCGATCGGCCATGTCGTCGCCTCCATTGAGTTATTGACAAAAGACCAAAACTCCCAAACCAAGACCGGCCCGGGACGTCTCCCCCCCCGGTGCCTGCCAAAGGAGGCCCCTCGCATGGCCGACGCCAGGAAGACCAAGCCGCCCCCGTGGCCGCCCGACGGCCTGCCCAGGTGCCCATGGGCCACAGCCGATTCCCTGTACCTGTCCTACCACGACAATGTCTGGGGCCGTCCCTGCCGCGACGATGGCTTCCTCTTCAGGATGCTGATCCTGGAGGGCATGCAGGCAGGCCTGAGCTGGCATCTGGTGCTCAAGAAGGAGAAGGCCATCGTGGAGGCCTTCGAGGGCCTGGATCCCCAGAGGATGGCCTCCTTCGGGCCGGCCAAGGTCAGCGAGCTTCTCCTGGACCCGGGGATCATCCGGAACCGGCTCAAGATCGAGGCAGCCATCTCCAACGCCAGGGCCTGTCTGGAGCTGGCCGGCAAGGAGGGCTCCCTCTCCGGCTTCCTCTGGTCCTTCGTCCAAAACGAGCCCATCGTCAACGACCGGCGGACCATGGGCGACGTCCCCCCCACAACGGGGATCTCGGACGCCATGAGCCTGGAGCTGAGGAAAAGGGGCTTCAAGTTCGTGGGATCGACCATCATGTACTCGCTCATGCAGGCCGCCGGCCTGGTCAACGACCACCTGAGGGACTGTGCCTTCCGCCTGGGTGACCCCAAAAAATGACAGAATCGCCGCCCGCCCGAGTCTAGCGCTGGATGTCTGCGAATGCCAACCATCATGGGATGGGATGGTCCGACCCCATCACCGCCGCCCAGACCAGCGACCTGCCGCCTGACTGGCATATTCCTGGAAGACGGGACGTGGGCTCGGCGCCGGTGGTCCCCCTCAGCGCGGTGGGTCCTGGGCAGGCCTGCCGGCCCTGGACGCGCGCGGCGCGGGATGCGGCCGCCAAAGGGCCCGCCCTGAAATGGGGCTGCCTGGGCCGTGGCCCCGGGAAGCTGGACCTCGACGCCAGGCGAGACCAAGGGGGGATTGAGGGTTCTCGCCGAGCGCTGGCCAGCGTCGGGACGGGAGCGGGGCGAAATCCCACCGGGGGGAGCCGAGAAAACGCGAGACCCGGCAACTTTCAGGCGCCTGGCCTCCGGGACGCCATTCCAATCCCTGGCCGCGCCATCTTCGGCGAACCAGCTGTCACCGACCGGACAATGGGGCAAACGCAGCCCCGGACGGCCCAAATCCACGGTCAGCGAGGCACCGGCCCCCAACCCGGTCCCCATTTGAGTCGAGGCACCAAGAAGTCGGCGGGGATGTCCCATCCGGTCCGGCATCGGCGGCCAGGATCCGGACGACCCTGGGCCTGCCCCCTCTGGTTGCCGCCAGGATGGCTGAAAAACCAAGGCCACGGGTGAGCGCCGCATGTCCATTTTTGCTGGCGTCCTCCGTTGTCTGTTGACCCATGGCGTCAACAGGCCCGAGTGAGGCCCGGCGCATGCGGCCTCCAGCCCGGCCGCTTCCAGAATCTTGACCCGGCGCGGCGTGAGGCGCAGATCCGGCAGCTGCCTCGTGCGCCAGCCAAGACCGCCTCGCGCCCTCCTGGCCGCCAGGCTGCGTACCTCAGCGCCTGCCTGATGTCTTCTCCCGTCAGATGTCGGTAACCGGCCAGGACGCTTCCCAGGCTGCGCCCCGAGCCTATCCGGCCGACGGTCAGGCCGACGGTGCCCCTTGCGCCGCGAGCGCGGGGTTCGCCTCCCATCACCTCGGCTTGATGGGTAATGCGCCGTAGATGTCCCATACTCGGGTCCATCCCTACGCGATGATTCCAGGTCTTGTCCAAGATCGCGGCTAACCACGGAAAAATGGGAAGTGATTTCATCAGGTTGCTTCGCCATGGCCGCGAACTTGGCTAAAATTCGGAATGACGCCGTGGCGGGGCCCGCTTTTCCACCAGGAGGGGCGCAGGGCATGGTCCAAGGCTTCGGGGAGACCGGCCAGGGCGGTCCTGGGCACTATGGCCGGTCTAAAGGCCGTAGGGCCAGCCCCGGCCGAAGCCGCAGGCGGGGAAGACGCACTCTGGGCAGCCGGCGCACAGGCCGCCGTGGCCCATCCGGCGAATCTCGTCCCTGGTCACCCTGAGCCCGGCGGCAATCCTGGGCATGATGACGTCGAAGATGGTCCTCTTGCCGAACATGACGCAGCCAGGCAGGCCCAGGACCGGCACCTGGCCCAGGTAGGCCACCAGGAACATGGCCCCGGGCATGACCGGGGCCCCGTAGGAGACGATCTCGGCCCCGGCGGCCTTGATGGCCCCAGGCGTCAGGTCGTCGGGATCGACCGACATGCCGCCCGTGCAGACCACCAGACCGGCCCCCTGGCCGACGCAGTCGCGCACCGCCCCGGCGATGGCCTCCAGGTCGTCGTCGCAGAGGCGCCTGGCCACGACCCCGATCCCGTACCCCGCTAGCTTTTCCTCGACCACTGGGGTGAAGGAGTCCCTTATGCGGCCATGGAAGACCTCGCTGCCGGTGGCCACGATGGCCGCCCGCAGCGGCAGGAACGGCTTTATGGCCAAAAGGGGCCGGCCGCCCAGGGCCTCCCCGATCCTCCCGACCCTTTCGCGGCCGATGGCCAGGGGGATGATCTTGAGGCCGGCCACCTCCTCGCCCTTCCTTACCTGGACGCCGCTCTGGCGGATGGCCACGCCGATGCCGTCATCGCCGTTGACCGTCTCCAGGAGGCCCAGGTCGGCCAGGAACAGGCCGTCCCTGGCCGCCGTGAGGGTCACCCGCCCCTCCCTGGCCTCGGAGACGGCGAAGCCGTCGTCCAGGCCGAGGGCCTGGCCAAGGGCCAGGGCGGCCTCGTTCTCGTGGAGCATGTCGGGCCCCAGGTCCCAGACGAAGAGGCGGGTCTTGCCCATCGACAGGAGCACCGGGATGTCCTCGGGCCTCACGACGTGTCCCTTGCGGAAGGCCGTCTCCTTGACCTCGTCCTTGACTATGCGGGTCAGGTCGTGGCAAAGGACGGTGCCAACGGCCTCCACTGTGTCTATGGTCTTCATCACCCTCAAGCCAGGATGCCCCCGGGCTCTTGCCCGGCTGGCGATGGCTCTCCTCCCTTGGATTTGGTCGATGGGCCCCTAAACGCGACCACCGGGCCAGGGGCAGCCGGCTCGCCCGCCAACGGGACGTGGCCCCACTGAAAGCCAGCCTTGGGCCTGCCCGGCGGGCACGTCTCCGGAAAGCCCGGGCCTTCGGTGAAGGTGAAGGCCGCCCCCGTGGCGCCGCGGCCAGGAGCCGGCGGCAGCGTCCCCGGTGTCGGGGCCAGTGGCGACGGTCAGGACCGGAATGCCTCGGAAAGAGGCCCATAGCGAGTCCCTGACGATTCCGCTTCAAAATTTATACTTAATTTTTAGCCCCAAATCAACAGGCCGCGGCGGGCCGGCACTTCTGACAAGGTGCCGGCCCGGAGATGGTCCGCAGCCCAGCCACCGCTGGCGCCAACGTCCCCACAGGCCCCAAGGCCACCCACCGAACAAATCCGATGGCCCCCGCTATCGTCCAGACTGTGGCGCCAGGCCCCGTCAGTCCGCCAGCCAGTCCCCGCGGTGGCGACGCCTGCTGGCCGGAGCTGGCTATGGCTGGCCACACCCGACGGCTACAGACCCCTTGAAGTCATTGGCGATCTCGGTTATCGTGGAATGCCTGAAGTATTGGGAACAACAGTTGCTGCTCCCTCCGATCCCAGTGACACCAGCGACCCAGCCGAAAGGGAGATTATCATAATCGAAATCGACCAAACGTCCGACCACATAACCAGTCATTGGTCACAAGAGGAGCGACTCCTGGTCAAACCCTGACATGCGCCGACTATATGTGCCGAATACCTGGTTTCGAGGCGCCATGCGCTCTGGGAAAAGGAACTGCGACCCGTCTCGTCGCGGTTTACGGAAACTCCACGAGGCCTTCCAGATTTGGTTCCCCAACACCCGGCTTTATGTCGGCCACAGCAGGAGTGGCGTCAACCTTCAACGCTGGTTTTTGGTAGGCGCATATGAGCGTTGCAGCATCATCCTTGTCAATTTATTTTGCATAAATATGTTATAATTAATCAAGTAAAAAATTTAAAATATAAACTCTTTTATTTTGGCAATATTTGTCTCGAATGATAAATACAATAAAAAACAACAAATATGCAATATAAAAATATATAAAATTATTTAATTTTATCAATCAATACTATAAACAAAAAAAGCCTATAGCCTTAATTTTACCGGGAAATACAGACATTTCATTTATTGGCGGGTCCATGCCGCCGAATTCATGATGACGCCGGGCCTCAGTCCCGGACGGAGAGTGGATATGACCAGCGAGAAGACCCAGGAAAACGTTAAACCCATGGCCCGGCAACTCTTATTCTTCATCGCCGGCACCGCCGCCAACGTTCTGGCCTTGCGGCTGTTTTTCATCGACAACCAGATCGCCGCCGGCGGGTTCTCTGGCATTGCCACGGTTCTCAACTACCTGGCGCCCATCTCGGTGGGCAACCTGGTCTTCATAATGAACTGCCCCCTCATCCTGCTGTCCGTATGGATCATGGGCTGGCGTTACGCTGCGAAGACCATTGTTGCCGTGGCCACTTTCACCTTGTCGCTGAACCTGGCCCAGGCCGTGCCTGTCGTCACGCACGACCGCTTCGCCGCCTCCGTCTTCGGGGGCATCTTTTACGCCATCGGCGCCTTTTCTTTCTTGAACGCCAAGGCCTCGGCCGGCGGCTCCGACCTGATCAGCCGGCTTCTCCTCCGCAAGTTTCGCAATATCTCCCTGGGAAAGATGTTCTTGATGATCGACGGCTTCTGCGTGCTCTTCGCCGTGGCGGTCTACGGCGATCTGGAGGCCGGGGTCTACGCGATGACAGCCATCGCCGTCTTTTCCTTCAGCCTCGACCGCATCATAGGCGGCTTCAACGTGGCCGACGTGTGTTACATCATCACCAGCCGGCCGCCGGAGGAGATGGGGCGGGACATCATGCGCGAGCTGCACGTGGGCGTGACCAGGCAGGAGGGATTAGGCATGTTCTCGAACACCAGGCGTCACATATTGATGGTGGTTGTCAGGCCGCGCGAGATTCAGAGGCTCAAGGGCATCATAAAGCGCCACGATCCCTTGGCCTTCATGGTCGTGGCGTGGGCCAGCGAGGTCCTGGGCGGCGGCTTCCGCTTCGTCTCGGATCAGTCCTGACGGCGGGGACGGCCATCCTTTCCGCGCTGGGCGACCGCCCCTGAGACCCCATTACCCGGAGAAACCCATAAGTCCGCATTGATGGCGGCCTGATGGCTGCCCATCGGCACGGCCTCAAACCAAGGCAAGGAGTCCCGCCGCGAGCCTGGGCGCCAAGTATCGCCTCGGTTGCCGTGCCGATGATCGGCGATGGGTCTTCGCCGGCTCACGGAAGCCTTTCTTCCCAAGACCCCATCCGCCCGTCTGGCGGGGCTGGCCGGGGCGTCGACAGAGGCGGGAGGGGAAAGCCTCTGACCCAGCGGATGGCCCTGGCCAAAGACGGCCGGGGAAATGGAGCGGCCGTCTAAATCAAATTGCTCGGGATGAGGCAGTTTAGCGAGTCAATCGGTTCCGGTTTCTCGCAAAGACAGATTATGCCGCCGGCCCCAGTCCGCACGGTCGTCTTTCCCAGCACCGAGAACTTCCTCGTCGCCCTGGTGTCGGGGTTGGCTGATTTTTTTATCTCCAGGGGGTGGATGAAATTGTTCTTCTCGACAAATATGTCGATCTCATTTGAATCGGAGTCCCGGAAATAGGTCAGGTTCACCTTTTCAGGGGAAACGGAATAGCCTTTGAGCATCTCCAGGACCACGTGGTTTTCAAAGAAATGTCCACTGGCGGCCCCCAGCATCAGCGTTTCGGGCGTCAGCCACTTGGAGAGGAACGAGGCCAAGCCAGTGTCGCAAAAGTACAGTTTCGGTGCCTTCGCCAGCCGTTTTAGCGCATTGTTGCGATAGGGACGCATAAGATAGATTATTCCAAGCCCCTCCAGCACGCCCAGCCAGTCCTTGGCCAGGGACTGGGGAACGTCCGCGGCCTCGGCCAGGGTCTTGTAGTTGACCTGCTGGGCCACCAGGGCGGCGCAGGCGACCAGGAAATCCACGAATCGCTGGGAATCGGTCACCCTGCCGAACTCCATCGCGTCCCTGAGGAGCAGAGAGCTCACGTAACTCTCGAAATACTCCAACTTCTGTTCCGTGCCGACCTGGAGCGCCAGCGGCATCCCACCCCGCCAGATATGCCCAAAAACCTCGACCATGTCGTTATTGGGGACCTGTTTCTGCCTGGCCTGGAGGCAGGGGAACGAAAAGTCCAGCTCATTTTCGAAGACGACGCCGGCCGTTTCGGTCCATGACAGGCCATGGAGCTTCAAAAGAATCACCCTGCCGACCAGCGATTCCCCTACCCTCTCCATCATCGAGTAGTGTTGTGAGCCGGCAAGCCAAAATAGCCCGTTCCCGTCGCGGCTGTCACAGATTATCTTTATTTGCGTGAAAAGCTCGGGCGCATATTGCACCTCGTCGATGAGGACTGGCGGTTTGTGGACTTGGAAAAACAGGACAGGATCGGTCCTGGCCATCTTCCGCGCTCCCAGGTCATCCAGGGTGACGTAGGAACGGTCATGGCCCTCGGCCAGATTCCGGAGCATGGTGGTCTTGCCGACCTGCCGGGCCCCGGTGACGAGCACGGCCTTGAAAGAATCACTCATGAGCAAAAACTTACGTTCCAGGTGTCGGCGGATATAGGACATTCAGCACCCCATGGCCTTAATCAGGGTCGATAATGCATTTTTATGATTATATACTTGCTATTGGCGTCCGTCAAGATGCCCGGCGGCCAGCTAGATGTGTCGGTCTGACATAAAGGAAGCTCCATCGTCTTTTTTTGACGATGCTCCCGGGGAATCGGCCACTTGGCCAATAGCGTTTGTGCACAAAGAGGGCATATTTTCAGGAGACATAACCGTCTACAGGCACCTTAACCTGGGGCACTCCATCGATGGCCCCACATGGCACCTGGCCGGTACGGTCAAAGGCTATCCAGGATCTTGCCGCCTCGTACGTCTTGAGGCGCACCGGGCGACGCGCCTTGGAACGCGGACCGCGGACGATCGGAAAGCCGGTCGGAAGATGCCTTCAGGCCGTCCCGTTGCCATGACCCGCTTACTCTGCAGCACCGCAGTCGTTTAGTCCTCGGCTCCTTATTGGCATCAAGAGCCGCGGTCCGTGGATGGCGGCGCCCGGCCCGCCGCAAACCCATGGCTCCAGGGCACCTCGCCCCGTCAGGGCGTCAACCGGCCCCGCCAGACGCCCCCGAAGACTGGGGCCCATATCCAGCGTTTCCGGCCACCCCGAGGCCTCTGGATGGCAGGACGTGACGAAAGGCCAGCCATCGTCACGTTTCGCCCAAGTAAACTGACAGGACGTGACGAAAAGAGAGGATAAAATTATTTTTAGGGTCCGTTTCGGCATTTTACATGGCGAAACGTGACGAAAGGCCCCTGCCAGAACCAGACCCATTATGTATTGTTCTTTCTAATTATGACCTATATAAATATAAAGTGCAAATATGTCAATATTACAAGTTGATTGACATATCGTTTTCTGCTATATTACCATCAAACGACAGGCAGCCAAGACGAAAAGTCCGATCGTCTAGGACCTCGCCCAGACATAAAACCCCAAACGGCCAGGCCCCAGGCCATCCCAAAGGGACGGCCAGGCCTTTTCCGCCACGGCTCCCAAGGAGGCGTCATGATTCAAAAAAACATAGTGGTCAACGGCGTCCCGCACAACATCTTCGTTGACCAGGAAGCCACCCTGGCCAAGGTGCTGCGGGAACAGCTGCACCTCCTGGGCACCAAGGTGGGCTGCGGCGAGGGCATGTGCGGGGCCTGCAACGTCATCCTGGACGGAAAGCTGGTCCGAAGCTGCGTCGTCAAGATGAGGCGGGTGGAGGACGGTGCCAGCGTCCTGACCGTCGAGGGCATCGGCACCCCCCTCGACCTCCATCCAATCCAGCTGGCCTGGGTCAGGCACGGCGGGGCCCAGTGCGGCTACTGCACCCCGGGCTTCATCGTCTCGTCCTGGGCCCTCTTGAAGGAAAACCCCGACCCCTCGCGGGACCAGGTCCGGGACTGGTTCCAGCAGCACCGCAACGCCTGCCGCTGCACGGGCTACATCCCGCTCATAGACGCCGTCCTCGACGCGGCCAGGGCCATGAGGGGCGAGATCCCCGTCGAGTCGCTGTCGTACAGTCTCCCGTCCGACGGCCACGTCTGGGGCAGCGACTCCTACTACCCCCGGCCCACGGCCATCCCCAAGGTGACAGGGACCATCAAGTATGGCGGCGACATCGCCCTCGAGCTCCCGCCCGACAGGCTCTGCCTGGCCCTGGTCCAGGCCAAGGTCTCCCACGCCAACATAAGGGGCATCGACGCCAGCGAGGCCGAGGCCATGCCAGGCGTCTTCAAGGTGGTCACCCACAGGGACATCAAGGGCACCAACCGCATAAACGGCCTGGCCTTCCCGTCCAACAAGGGCGACGGCAAGGAGCGGCCCATCCTCTGCGACGAGAAGATCTTCCAGTACGGCGACGCCATCGCCGTGGTCTGCGCCTCGACCGAGGCCGAGGCCAAGGCGGCCGCGGAGAAGGTCAGGGTCGACCTCGAGGTCCTGCCGGCCTATCTCTCCGTCCCGGCCGCCAAGTCCCCGGACGCCATCGAGATCCACCCTGGCACGCCCAACGTCTACTACTACCAGTATCTAAGGAAAGGAGGGGAGACGAGGCCCTTCTTCGAGCGGGACGACCTGGTGACCGTCGAGGACTCCATCATCACCAGCCGGACCCCGCACATGCCCCTGGAGCCAGACTGCGCCTTCGGCTTCCCCCATGACGACGGGGCGGTCATCGTCCATTCCAAGTCCATCGGGGTCCACCTCCACAAGGTCATGATCCAGGAGGGACTGGGGCTGGCCGACGACAAGCTGCACCTGGTCTCGAACCCCATGGGCGGCACCTTCGGCTACAAGTTCAGCCCCACCAACGAGGCCATCGTGGCCGCCTGCGTCCTGGCCACCGGCCGCCCCTGCTACCTGGTCTTCGACTACCACCAGCAGATGCAGTATACCGGCAAGCGCTCGCCCTTCTACGGCACCCTGAGGCTGGCCGCCGACAGGGAGGGCAAGATCCTGGCCATGGAGACGGACTACGACGTCGACCACGGCCCCTACTGCGAGTTCGGCGATCTGCTGACCGTCCGCGGCGTCCAGTTCATGGGGGCCGCATACGACATCCCCAACATCAGGGGCGAGGGCCGCACGGTCTGCACCAACCATGCCTGGGGCTCCGCCTTCAGGGGCTATGGAGGAACGCAGGCCCAGCTCATAAGCGAGATAGTGGTCGACGAGCTGGCCGCCAAGCTGGGCATGGATCCCTGGGAGCTCAGGCACAGGAACGCCCTGCGGCCGCCGGCCACCAACCCCAACGGCCAGGTGCCCGACTCCTACAGCTACGTCGAGATGCTTGAGGCCCTGAAGCCCAAGTACGACGAGGCTCTCAAGAACGCCAAGGCCGGGAGCACGGCCACCCACAAGAAGGGCGTGGGCCTGGCCTGCGGCTCCTACGGCTGCGGCCTCGACGGCCCCGATTCCTCCAACGCCTACGTCGAGCTCGTGGCCGACGGGAGCATCACCGTCGGCACGGCCTGGGAGGACCACGGCCAGGGGGCCGACATGGGGGCCGTGGGCACGGCCCACCAGACCCTCCGGCCCATGAAGGTGGCCCCGGAGCGCCTGAGGTTCACCTGGGCCGACACCAGGGGCCCGGTCTCCGGCCCGGCCGGCGGCTCCCGCTCCCAGGTCATGACCGGCGGAGCCATCCGGGTGGCCTGCGAGAACATGCTGGCGGGCCTGGCGAAGCCAGACGGCGGCTACATGGACTACGCCGAGGCCAAGGCCGCCGGCGTGCCCACCAGGTACGACGGCACCTTCTCCGTCCCGGGCGTCCCCCTGGACGAGAACGGCCAGGGCAAGCCCTTCATGGTCTACATGTACGGCGTGTGCATGTCCGAGGTGACCGTGGAGCTGTCCACCGGCAAGACCAAGGTCGACAAGGTGACCTTCTTCGTCGATATCGGCAAGGTCAACAACCGCCTCGTGGTCGACGGCCAGCTCTGGGGCGGGGTGGCCCAGGCCATCGGCCTGGCCCTGTCCGAGGACTTCGAGGACATCCAGAAGCACAAGACCATGATCGGCGGCGGCTTCCCCTTCGCCAAGGATATCCCAGACCAGATCGAGCTCAGGTACTTCGAGAACCCGCGGGAGTTCGGGCCCCACGGCGCCGCCGGGGTCGGCGAGATCCCCCTGTGCGTCCCGCACCCCTCGATCCTCAACGCCATCTACAACGCCACCGGGGCCAGGGTCACCCGCGTGCCCGCCTTGCCAGAGAGGGTCCTGGAGGCCATCAGGAACAGGGGTTAGCCTTAATCCCTGGGCCCATGGCCGACGAAGTGTGATGGCCGGAGGGGGCCAGGCCGCCTGCCAGCGGGGCGGCCTGGCCCCCTTCCTTGTCCCCGCCGCGTTGGGGACTGGATGGAAACCCTGGGCATAGGATCCCCTATTTCATGCCATCGGGGTGAGGCCAGCCACTGGCATCATGAGAAGTTCATGTGACTCCCCGACGGCCTTTTTGACCGCCGGGCTTGCGGCCGGTCTTGCCAGATTTCGGATAATTTTCACGATTTGGATCTTGTCTGGGGCTCTTTCTGCTATTCCTCAAGGTCGTGGGGGCGAGTATATGGGACAGGTTATCGGCAAGCATCATTATTCCGCCAGCAGCTCTTTCGCGCGGGCAGGTAAAATCGAGTGTATGATGGACCCCTGAAATTCTTTCAGGTTCCACCAACCTTGGGCCAATTGCGTTTTTGTAGGTAGATTGTGCAATAATGTCTTGGTTTCAAAAAATATGAAGACATACTAGATTATTCTAGATCGTATATTATGTTGATTGTATAACGATAGGTATTCTAGAAGTCAACATCATCCATAAAAAAAATGGTTTGACACTTTGAATTAAGTCTGTATTTTGCTCTTAAACTGGCTGTTAGTTTAAATTAATAATAATTATTAGTCACTGCCGATGAATGTGTGATTCTATTCTGGGAAGCCTCAATCTTTACCGTAATAGTTACAAAAGAAAATAAATTGGCATGACATTTTCCAGTGACAATATTCATTGGTGGACAGATAAACATAGCAAGCGGCAACACTAAATTTTACAACGAAAATACACAAATTTTATTGACGATAATAATAATTTACTAAATTAATGTTTTTATTAGCAATAAGAAATGGATATGAAAAATATAAATATACGGTTCTAAAATCTGATGGCGCAACTTGGATTAGAAATATGCATGATTTGATATTTGCTGATGCTCATCAAATACTTGACTACTGCTATCCAAGAGACTATATTACTGGTTACTATAAAATAATAATAATTAAAATAAGTATACAGAAAAATCAAAACTATTATTTACTTACTTTATGGTGGCAATATTATAGAAGCAGTATTTATATTGAAAAAAATATAGCAATATATAAATAGACAGGACTTAAATTCTTTATTTGAATATATATAGATAACAATAATATTGATTATGTAAAATATAGAGAACTTGGTTATTTAATTGGAGGCGGTGCTATAGAAAACTCAAATAAGACAGTACTCCAACGAAGTCTTAAGTATGGAGTATGGAGGTGGCATGTGCCATCAGCGCAAGCGGTTGTTGCTTTAGTGGCAAAAGCTAGGAGCGGTATATGGGAATCAGATGTCATAAAAGCAACTTATCCCTACTATGGACAGCCATACCCTGCCTCCTTGACCAATCGGACAACGGATTAACCTAAGCGAATCAAGCAGCTAAAAATAGTATGTTTTCCAATCTATATCCATATTCTTACCTCTGGGATTGACTTCGGATTGACTAAACATTTTCATTTGAAAACAGTCGTAGTCAATCGATAATCCAGTAACTACGTCGCTTCATGGGTTGTGATTGACTTTGGATTGACTTGAAGATTGACTAAAAAATCATTTCCACCTGTGCAATTGGAAGCAGAGCCAAACCAGACCCACATTGTCAGCCAACCTGAGCAAAGCCTGGGTCCACAATTGGTGAAGCCAGGAGTCACGTTCATGCCGGGATAGCGACCGAATATATAGCGGAAACAGATCCAGTATCACCACAAAATGTCGTATTTATGTTTCAAGCGAGTAAAATAAAGCTGGACAGATT
>JAISEK010000094.1 GCA_031264145.1 Deltaproteobacteria bacterium | reverse complement strand
ATCGTCATAAACCTGGCCATCGGCATGATCACACCGCCGCTGGGGGTCAACCTGTTCGTGGCCTGCGGCCTGGCCAAGCTCAAGGTCGAGAAGATAGTCGGGGCCAACTGGTGGTTCCTTTTGGCCTCGCTCGCGGTCCTGGGAATCCTGACGTTCTTCCCCTCAATCACCCTCTTTCTGCCCAGGCTCTTCAGGTAGGGCCTAGGGACGCCGGCTGCCCAGCCGGCGCAGGCGGGCTTTCATGGGAGCCTCCAAAACAGATGGCCCTGGCTGGGGGCACAGCGGAGGCCCAATGCCCAGCCATGGGCCTAGATTAGACGAACATCTGGAGATCTGCTCCCATTCTAGGAGTCCAGTTCGGTTTTTTTATGGCCCTGGCCTGCAGATGGGACCGAACTCCGCTTCACAGCCATCTCTCAGGACCATAAATAGCAATAAAGTATACATCAAAAATTAATTACTTCTTTTTTGCCTTATCTATTATTGACAAACAAAAATGGATAACCTAGAATCATGATGGCTTTTGATTTGGCGTGTTCAATTTTTGCAATTAAGTAAATATTGTCCGTATTTATCTTTTTACCACACAGTCTTATGGAATCTCCGTGACGATGGAGTCGATAACATAGGGATGTCGCCGGCGTCGTCCTGGCCAGGCCAATGGACATGCCGGCGGACAAACCAGACCACGGGTTTCCAGGGGGAAACCCGTATTCCACCCGAGGCCGCGGCCGCGGGTTTCGGTAGGTACATTTTATGAGGAAAACCATTCTTTCCCTGGCCCTGGCCATCGGCCTCATCCTGGCCGGCGTCTCCGGCCAGGCAGCCACCATCGAGCTCAAGGCCGGCCACACCCTGGCCCCGGACCATCCGTACCATCTTGGGCTCCTGTATCTGGCCGATCTTCTAAAGGAGCGTTCTAACGGCGAGATAAATCTCCAAGCCTTCCACAGCTCGCAGCTGGGCAGCGAGCGGGAGCTCATCGAGGCCCTCCAGATGGGCACGACCGACATGACCATCATCTCCACCGCCCCTCTGGCCGGCTTCACCAAGCGCTTTCTGGTCTACGATCTGCCCTTCATCTTTCCCGACGCGGCCGCCGCCAGGAGGATACTGGACGGCCCCATAGGCCAGGGTACCCTCGAGAGCGTCGAGGGCATCGATCTGATTGGCCTGACCTTCTTCGAGAACGGCTTCAGGCACGTGACCAACTCCAAGCTGCCCATCAGGACCCCGGATGACGCCAAGGGCATCAAGATCCGGACCATGGAGAACAAGATCCACATGGCCTCCTTTGAGGCCATCGGGGCCACGCCCACGCCCATGGCCTTCGGGGAGCTCTACACGGCCCTCCAGCAGAAGACCATCGACGCCCAGGAAAACCCCATCCCAATCATCTACACCTCAAAGTTCTACGAGGTCCAGAAATACTGCTCCCTTACCGGGCATTTCTACTCGCCCACCCCAATGTTCATCAGCAAGACCGCCTGGAACAGGCTATCCGAAGAGCAGAAGGATATCCTGGTCAAGGCCGCAGCCGAGGCCCGCGACTACCAGCGCCAGATGATAGACGAGCAGAACGCCAAGTTCGTGGACGAGCTCAAGGCCAACGGCATGGAGGTGATCGAGGTCGACAAGTCCGTCTGGCTCACGGCCATGGAACCGGTCTACAAGAAATACGAGAGCGAGATCGGCCCCGAGGTCATCAAGGCCATCAGGGACGAGATCTCCAAGGAGTAGCCAGAGCCCCGACCTAAGCGACGCCAGATCCAAAGCCCGCCTCATTGGCCAGGCCGCTCCCCCCAGGGGGAGGGCCGGGCCTCCCTGCCAACCAGAACCCAGAACTTCTTTCCAGGCGACCCAATGGGGCGGCCAGGGGGGCCCTCGTGCCCTTTGCGGGCCAGCCAAAGGGAAAGCGCGCCAATTTTAGCGGGGGGGGAGCATGAAAAGCCTCCAGAGGGCCTTGGACAAGGCCGAGACAGCGATAGTAACAACCACCCTCGGCATCATGACGGTGGTCATCTTCATGCAGGTATTCTTCAGGACTGCGGGGGGCCTCGAGAGCTTCTGCGCCGTCCACGGCATCGAGCATCCGGCAATCCGCGCCGCGACATTGCTAATCTTCAAGACATCCATCGGCGTCATCAGCTGGACCGAGGAACTGGCCCGCTACATGATGGTCTGGACCGTCTTCATAGGTGGGGCCATCGGGGCCAAGACTGGGGCCCATGTTGGCCTTGAGGCCTTCGTAAACCTGTTCCCGACAAGGATGGTCAGGGCCGCCCTCGTAGTCAGCGGGGTCATCTCGGCCTCCTTCAGCCTCTTCGTCTCCTTCCACGGTTTCTTCCTCGCCAGGCGCATCATCGGCACGGGCCAGGTCTCCCCGGCCTTGGAGCTGCCCATGGGCCTCGTCTACGCCGCCGTCCCGGTGGGCTCGCTGCTCATGGCCGGGCACTTCCTCTTCGCCGGCCTGGAGAAGTACAGTTCCTTCTCCGGCCAGGCCAAAAAGGAGGGCTGAGAGATGTCCTGGTTGCCCGGCATAAGCGTCGTCCTCTTCGCGACCCTGATAATCCTGATGCTCCTTAACGCGCCCATCTCCGTGAGCCTGGGCCTGTCGACGGCCATCACCCTGGCCTACGCCAACTGTTTCCTCGATTACGGCATCTCCCTGGTCCTCGTTCCCCAGAAGATGGTCACCTCGATCGACTCCTTCCCCCTGATGGCCATCCCGTTCTTCATGATCGCCGGGGCCCTGATGGAATACGGGGGCATCTCCAAGAGGCTCATCATGGTGGCCCAGTCCATGATCGGGGCCTTCTCCGGCGGCCTGGCCATCGTGACCATCGTGGCCTCCATGTTCTTCGCCGCCATCAGCGGCTCCAGCCCGGCCACGGTCGCGGCCATCGGGAGCCTCATGATCCCGGCCATGGTCAAGCAGGGCTACGACATCAACTTCGCCGCCGCCTGCCAGTCCTCGGCCGGCTACATCGGGGTCATCATCCCCCCCAGCATCCCCATGATCACCTACGGCGTGGTCACGGGCTCCTCAATCGGCTCGCTTTTCCTGGCCGGCTTCATCCCCGGCATCCTCGTCGGGCTGGGCCTGATGGCGGTGGCCTTCGTGACCGCCAGGAGGCGCGGCTACGCCGGGGCCTCCCCGACCTCGCTCAGGGCCTTCCTGGCGGCCCTCAGGCAGGGAGTCTGGGCCATCCTGATGCCGGTAATCATCCTGGGCGGCATCTACGCCGGGTTCTTCACCCCCACCGAGGCGGCCAACGTCGCCGTCATCTACGGCTTCATCGTCTCCTTCTTCGTCTACCGGGAACTAAAGTTCTCGCACATCCCAAAGATCCTCAGGACCGCCGCCATATCCAGCGCCA
>JAISEK010000062.1 GCA_031264145.1 Deltaproteobacteria bacterium | reverse complement strand
GTTGATGTCCTTGTCCACGAGGCAAAGGTTTTGGCAACTGGATACCATGAGAAAAACAATGGCCATTATGCCCCAGAAAAGATAAATCAGGTCAGAGGCACACTTCCCCTGTGACTGCTTGGGGAAGAAGTAATTTAAACAAAGGCTGAATAATTACAAAGGAAGATAATAAAGAAATCAATATATATCAGGCAGGCTGGCATAGGAAAAACATCCTTTGGCCTCGGCCTGGGCTATCAACTCCTTGCCCAATCTGGAGGCAAAGGTTGGAGGACAAGCAGCCGGTGCCAAAACAGCATGGACGTAAGGGAGGTTCGCCGAAAGGGCCAAGCCCAGTGAACCATCGTCCTCGACCACGTAATGGTAACAGTCCCGGCAAACGACCTTCAGGGGCTTGGAGGAAAAAAAGTCGCCAGGCGCAGGGGAGGAGGAATCCGTCAAGGGGGCAGTGGGGTAAAGGGACTTTGGGGAAATGATGATTTTGCTGCAAAAAGGCTGGCTGTCAGTTGTAAAATTGGCATAATTTTCTAATAGAATATCAATAATTGAATCTGGGTCAAACCAAGTAGTATCTAATATCAAATTAAAATTACTATAATCAAGATAATCTACTCCATAAATTTCTTTAAATCTATTTTTTTCTAAATTAAACCTTAATTTAAGTTTATGTAAGACATCCTCCTCATCAGTATATATCTCTTCTTCTCCTCTAGGGGAAGCCAAGACTCTTTTTGCGGCTACCATAGGGTCAATGGTGGTAAAAATCTTGAACGACTTTTCGACAAAATGCCAGGCCAGCCTGGAGTCAAAAATAATGCGGTCATTGGGCCTGGTCCTGGAAATGCTGACGACCTCGTCATCGATCATCCGGTCATAGCGCCTATCCGTGCCCATGAGACGGTTCAGGGCGATGGTGTCCAGACCCATCTTTTTGGCCAGGCTTCGATGGAGATCCCCGGTGGAAAAGACCTCAAAACCAAATCGCTGGGACAAAAGCCGGCAGATGGTGCTCTTGCCGCTTCCAAGCTTACCGGTGATGGTGATTTGCATCCAATTTCCCTCTGGCCCCCACCTGGCCGCCAAAAATCACCCTTGAGCGGACTAAATCACCGAAGGGAGCGGAAAGAGCTGCCGGAAGAGTCGGCAGCCATGGACACCCGCCGGCCTCTTCGACCTCAGTATACCACAGCAGGGAAAGTTCTGACGACCCAAACAGTAGCCACAATCACTTAACTCCCAGGATCTCTTTCCCCTTTTACTTAACATCTCAAAAATCAAGGCAAAAAATATCCCGCTACCCTATTTCGCGTAGCGGGACGACCTGGGACGATGGCTGATTGGCCAGTCCACCCAAAGGGCCACCAGGCCCATCAGGCCTCGTGGGTCGGCGTAATCTCTTCCTTGTATATCCTTGAGGGCGCAAACTCGTTTTTGGTCTGCTCGGCGAGGGTCCGCATCAGCTCGCACAACTCCCGCTCCTCTTTCTTGAGGCGATGGTGCTCATAGATTATCGATCCAAACATGGCGGCCAAACAAACGCCGGAATAGACATAGGGCATGGTGTCACCTTTCGTTTTTCTATGGAGGTCACGGCTACCTGGCGAGACGGGTGGGTCTGGCCAAGGTCCAGGCGGTTACGAGGTCCAACCGACGTTCTTCTGCCCCGATTTGGGGACGGCCCGGACCAGGCAGGTTGTCTGGCCATCCAGGCGGCCGATTTTGCCACCTCCAGGTCCGTTGACGAGGAACATCGCAAATTCCAGGCCAAAAATCCAGCCAAGATTGATCCCGGCCGCACCGTGGGTAATCGCTCCTGGATAACATGCGATGCTAAAAAGGATAACCATAAACCGAGCCAGACTTTTTTCGGTGGCCTGAGGAGCATAGGCGACCGGGCCAGGGCGAGGGGCAAATAAACATGATAAAATAGCATAATTTTTTAATTATTTATAATTTTTAACTAATTTTATAGCCATAACAGACGATTGTAGCTCGTAAACCTGTCATGAAGTATCAAGACCATAACGGACAAGCCCAAGGCGGCCAAGCCAGCCGAGGGTCTTGGAAGCCCCAGAATCGTCAGGCCTCGGCCAGCTTTGGCCAACCGAGGTGATTGCCAGATGGCCCGGCAGGGCGTTCCCCGCCAAGGTCAACTTCCTGGCCGGTCACGGCCACCGGCACTGACGACAATTGAAATGAACCGCGCCTGACAGGGCCACGAAACAGGCTCTCTTGGCATTAAAAGACAACTTATTGGTTCTATTTTAATATCCACTAGCGCAATAACTACTTTTATTTGAAAATAATATGTATTATTTTTGATTTTTTATATGCCATTTTCTATACAAAATAGCTCGCAGAACACGAAGACTCATTTTCAATCTCTCCGGCAAGGGCGATTTCTCCATCACGCTGGCCAGGGCGAGGCCTTGGGTTGCCTCGATGAAGAAATCCAGCTGTCGCCCGAAAAGGTCCGGGTCCTCGTCCTCACGCTCAAAGCCGACATGGCCGTCAGGGGTGACCAGCCTGACGTTGGCCCCGCAGACTTTGGCCTCGTCGTTCAGGGCGCTGTGGGGGTCAAACGAGTAGAGGGTGCCGGTGGTCTTCAGGATTTCCGCCAACTGTTCCCTCGTTTTCGGGAAATCCATGTTGATCTCCATGAGCCCGTCCACCTCCTCCAAATCCCTCCATTTGCCGCCTTTATGGACGAAATAGCAGTCCTGCGTCTTCGGGAGCCCGGGATCGAAGAACAGGGACGTGTCGATGCTGGGAACGGACAGCACTGGCGCATCGCAGTATTGCCTGGCCCAGGTGAAGACCGTCTCGCTGGGATGGTAGGCCGGGGTGCCCCCGAGCACTCCCGGATAGTACAGCACCCACCTGACGACGCGGCGGAAACGCAGGGGATTGCCGACCACGACCTCCGGATAGATGACGATGTCGTTTTCCCTCATGTCCCGGGAACATTTATCGACATAGTTATAGCCATCGACCTGCCGGCCCAGACAGAAGACATATGACTCCTGTCCCCTGGCCCGGAGGAGATCGTGCAGCTTGTACAGGGCCCGTATGCCATTGCTCCCCGAGTATCCCGGGGCGTAGATGATATATTTCTTGTTCATGTCTGGTGATTCCTGGACATATCCCCCTTCGGCGACCCGTATCCGCGGGCGGATCCTGTGAAGCCCGCCCCTGGCCTGGCCTGGACTGGAATCGCTCCCGGGAAAGGCGGTCCCTCGCATCGGTCTGCCGGCCGGGTACCTTCCTCGGCGAGCGTAGGCCTGACGGCCTGACCTGGAAGGCGCCCCCGTCAGTGGCGACAGGCAGGTACCCGATATGGGCCCAGGGCGGCATCATGGCCAGGCGCCCAGAGTCCTCCCGCCGCGTCGCCCCGCCGCCGGAGATCCATGGGAAGGCTGGGCGGGCTTGGATGAGACATAATAGCCTCCTATATGCCACGTGAATAATACTCTTATCTTAATATTTTATCTATATTATTTATAAATATTTTCTATATATATGTAAACAAATATAATATAAATACATCGTATTTATACATTTTATTGCATGAGAACAATTCCTTACTCATCAAAGATTGAAAACGACTTGATAAAAATATGGTCCGTCTCCGAATAAGGATAAACCGACATCCATAAATTTACCATGTCACTGGCCGATGACTCAGGCAAAGGCAGGACAAACGAGATATTTATCGTGTCGGAATATTGCCTCAGCTGCGGGGCGGCATATGAGGCTATTTCCTTTCCCCCGTGAAAAAAAGACAGACGGGTCCCCTCGGCCACGGGACCGGCGAGGGCCAGGACCAGCCTGACGAAATCGGACCCAGGGGGCTCCGCCAGTCTCAGACGGATCCCGGCGGGGTCCCCATGTGGGGATATGCCCTGGTCGGAAGGCAGATGCCAGCCAGGCCCAAAGACGTCGTAGGCCAGGGTGTTGGCCATGTGGACCAGGTAGGTCCGGCCGAAGACGATCTCGTCGTCGTCCTTCAGCCAGCATCTTGTCTGGAGGTCCGGCCAGTCCTCCGTCTCGCGGAGACCGGCTATGAAACCGTTGATTCTCGCGAGAAGAAGACGGCTGTCTTTCCGGACCCCGACGCCGAAAAAGTCGGGATCGGCGAACTGGCCCACGAGATAGGCCGAGTTGGCCGGGAAAACGGCTATCTCGTCGCTTCTCGCGGCCACGGCGTCCACCTCCGCCGCGACCAGGGCCTCCTGGGCCTCCTTCAGGGACCTATAGTATTTTATCGTGAATCGATTGGGCTCTTGCCTTTGCCGGTCCCTAAGGAAATCGGCGTACCAGCTGTCCTCGACCACGCCCAGCCTGTTGTGTCCCTCGAAGAAATCCCGCCCGCCGTCGTCGAGGGAGGAAGAGGCCACTATGAGGTACCTAATTTCCCGGTAGGGCCTCGAGAACGACATCTCCTTCCGCAAGGGCCCCGTGGCTATGAGCCCGGAGAGCATGACGTCCACCTGTCCGGAGTCCAGGACCTCGCGCCAGCCGATCCAGTCGACTGGCCGGAACTCAGGCCTCAGGCCCAGGTCCTCGGCCAGGAGCCTGAAGAGCAGGGCGTCCTGCCCCTCCGGCCTGGAATGGCGGTCGAGATGGGAGAAGGGGGCGTTGCCCCGCAGGAACCCATTGACCAGGACGTCGCCCGCCAGGACGTCGCCCGCCAGGCCCTCGCCCTGGACCAGGGCGGCGATGGCCAGAAGAAATATGGCCAGCCGCATGATTCTCATGGTGCCTCCGGCCCTGCCCCGTCCTGGATGGGCGGGCATGGATGGGCGAGCAAGGATGGCCGGGCCAGGGCGGGCCAGGGCCGGCCAGGGCCCGCCCGCGAGACGCCCGGGCCCTTCCGTCCAGGACAGGCCGTGACGGGATCCGGGCCTCACCGTCCCTCCAGGAAACTGCGCACGGTCCGCTCGAAGCCCTCGCGCAGCCCGACCCGCGGGCGCCAGCCTAGCCCCCGCAGCCTGGAGCAGTCCACCCGCCGGATGTCGGCCGTCCTGTCCTCGGAATAGGCGTCGTCGGCGGCCCGGCCGAGACGCGCGACGCGGAGGCCCTTTTCTGGGAAAAGGCCCCGGAGCATCTCGGCCAGCTCGGCGATGCCGCAATAGGCCCCGTTGTTGCACATGTTGTAGGCCAGGCC
>JAISEK010000191.1 GCA_031264145.1 Deltaproteobacteria bacterium | reverse complement strand
TCAGGAGGGCCAGGGCGAAGTCGCGGTTGACCGGACCGCCCAGGAAGTAGAGGCTGACCAGGGCCAGGGCCGTGGTCCCGGAGGTCAGGATGGTCCGGGAGAGGGTCTCGTTGATGCTTTTGTTTATCACCGAGGCGTAGTCGGCCCGGCGGTTGGTCTGGACGTTCTCCCTGATGCGGTCGAAGACGATGATGGAGTCGTTGAGGGAGTAGCCTATGATGGTCAGTATGGCGGCCACGAAGGAGAGGGTGATTTCCTTGTTCAGGAAGGAGAAGACTCCCGTGGTTATTGTGACGTCGTGGATGAGGGCCAGTATCCCCCCCAGGGCGAAGGAGAACTTCAGGTAGTAGCAGGTGACCAGGGTGACGATCAGGGCCACGATGATGAGCGTCCCCACGCCCACCCCGAAGAGGCCCACTATGTAGATGACCCCCAGGAGGATGCCCACGAACATGGCCGAGGTGCCCCATTTCTTCTCAAAGCGGCCGGAAATGTAGATGATGATGATGAGGATGCTGTAGTAGATGGCGTAGAGGGCCTTCTGACGCAGATCCTGGCCCACCTTGGGCCCGACCATCTCCTCGCGCCGGATCTCGACCTTGTCCTGGCCCATGCTCCTGGACAGCAGGGCGACGGCCGACTCGGAAAGGGTCTGGCCCTCGGCCGTCGGGCCGTCGCTGAGGTTGACCAGGTACTCGTTCCCGGCGTCGCCGAAGCCCTGGAGGCTCGAGAGGGCAAAGCCTGCCTGGTCGAAGAGTTCCCTAAGGGCCTCGGCCCCGGGGTCCTCGGAGAGCCTGAACTGCAATAGGAGCCCCCCCTTGAAGTCAACGCCCAGGTTGAGGCCCCGGTGGTAGGCGATGGAGGCCAGCGACATCACTATGAGCAGGCCCGACACGACGAAGGCCTTGTAGCGGTTGCCTATGAAGTTGAAATTGGCGTTTGGTTTTATCAGTTCGAACGACATTGTGCCTGCGCCTTCCTTTTCGGCCCCGTTAGGCCCAGCCAAGACGGGATTGGATAAGCGTCATATGCTTATGGCCTTCATTTGCGGCCGATTGTGGAGAACGAGATCGAAGATCAGCCTGGACCCGAATATGGCCGTGAACATAGAGGAGAGGATGCCGATTATGAGGGTCACGGCAAAGCCCCTTATGGGGCCGGAGCCAAACTGGTACAGGACCATGGCCGCCAGGACGGTGGTGATGTTCGAGTCGAAGATGGTCCAGAAGGCCCGGTCGAAGCCGCCCCTGACGGCCCCGCCCGGCTTCTTGCCGTGCCGGATCTCCTCGCGGATGCGCTCGAAGATGAGGACGTTCGCGTCCACCGCCATGGCCAGGGTCAGGACCAGCCCGAAGATGCCCGGAAGGGTGAGGGTGGCACCGAAGGCCGCCAGGGTCCCCAGGACTATGGGGAAGTTGAACAAGAGGGCCAGGTCGGCCACGAGGCCGGACAGGTGGTAATAGATGAGCATGAACACGAGCACCAGGCCCAGGCCGACCACGCCGGCCGTGAGGCCCTGGCGGATTGAGTCCTGGCCCATGGAGGGGCCGACGGTCCGCTGCTCGATGACCGAGACGGGGGCCGGCAGGGCCCCGGCCCGCAGGACCACGGCCAGGACCCGGGCCTCCTCCTGGGTGAAGGAGCCCTCGATGTAGGCCTCCCCGTCGGGGATGCGCGTCTTGATGGTCGGGGCGCTGTAGACCTGGTTGTCCAGGACGATGGCCAGCTGGCGGCCGACGTAGCGGGAGGTGATCTCGTCGAACTCCCTGGCCCCGCGGGCGTCGAAGGTCATGGTCACCTGGGGATCGCCGAACTGCTGCCCCCTGACGGCCCTGGAATCGACCAGGGAGTCGCCGGTCATGAGTGCCTGCTTCCGCAGGAGGATCGGGATCCGCGTCTCGGCCCTGGTCACCGGGTCGATCCGGCGCTCGTAGAGGACCTCGGTCCCCGGTGGGGGGCCCGAGCGCAGGGCCTCCTCGGCCGTCCTGGAGCCGTTGTCGACCAGCTTGAACTCCAGAATGGCCGTCTTGCCTATGAGATCGACGGCCTGCTTGGGATCGGACATGCCGGGCAGCTGGATGACGATGCGGTCCTCGCCCTGGGGCCTGATGTCAGGCTCGGCCACCCCGAACATGTCCACCCGGTTGCGGATGGTCTCCAGGGCCTGGCGGGCGGTCATCTCCCTTATTTCCGACGTGGCCTCGTCGGTGAAGGCCAGGACCAGCCTGGAGCCGTCCCTGGAGGCAATCCTGAGGGTGTCCCCGAACTGGCGGCGCAGGACGCCCTCCGCGGCCTCAATGGAGGAGGCGTCGCCCAGCTCCAGGATGGTCTGGGGGCTGCTCTCGTTCTCCAGCCTGAAGCCGGTGACGCCGGCGTCGTTCAGCCTACGCCTCAGGTCGTCCATGGTGCGGCGGGCCGAGTTGTTGACCGCCACCTGCAGGTCGACCTCCATGGCCAGGTAGATGCCGCCCTTGAGGTCGAGACCCAGGTTGATGACCTTCGAGGGCAGGAACCTGGCCAGGAGCCCGGCGGGCTTGCCGTCCTGGGTCCCGATGGACAGGATGGTGGGCAGGAAATAGGACAGGCCCCCGCCCAGGACCAGGAGCAGCACCAATGCCCGCCACAAGAGATTTTTCTTCATATTGTTTAAACCTAAACCAGTCCCCGGAACCCGGCCGGGGAGGGAACGGCCCGCCGTCCCCGCGCCGGTCCGGCCTGGGCTCCCGGGCTATTGCCGCCCCGCCTCGGGAAATGGCACGGGGCCCGAAAACGGGCCGGGGGAGGCCAGCCTTCCCCTGAAGGCCGGCCCGGGCCTATTCCGACTTGGGCTTGTCGGCCGCCGGCTGGGCGTCTGAGGACTTGACGATCCCGGCCACGGCCGACCTGGCGATCTTGACCCTGACCTCGGGTGCGATCCGGAGGGTCAGCTCCTTCGCGTCCACCCCGGTCACCATCCCCAGGAGCCCGCCGTTGGTCTGGATGCGGTCGCCCTTCTTGATGTTGTCCAGCATGCTCTGGCGCTCGCGCTGCTGCTTCTTCTGGGGCCTTATGAGCAGAAAGTAGAAGATCAGGATGAAGCCGCCCATGATGATGAACAGCTCCATGCCCCCGCCGCTTTGCTGCCCTTCGGCGCCTCCGGCCCTGGGGGCCATGGCCCAGGCCTGGGCGGCGGTGGTTAAGAGATAAGCGACCATGGTGTCTCTCCGTATTTTTGCTTCCCGCGGCAGGCCGCGGGATGGAATGCGTGGTCGTCGGTCCCTGGCCGGGACCCGGCCCAGGGGGAGGGGTGCTGTGTCCCACCCCGACCTCAGTCCAGGGTGTCCTGAAGGTCATAAAACTCTTTATAATAGCACGAGAACCTTCCCTTAAGCAAGGATTCTCTCGCGCCGGCCACCAGGTCCAGATAGTAGTGGAGGTTGTGGACGCTGGCCAGGCGCAGAAAGAGCGGTTCCCGGTTCTGGTGCAGGTGTCTCAGGTAGGCCCTGGAGAAGCCACGGCAGGCCAGGCAGCCGCAGTCCTGGTCAGGGGGGCGGGGATCGTCGCGGTAGCGGGAGTTCAGGATGTTGATCTTGCCCCGGCGGGTAAATAGCTGGCCGTTCCTGGCGTTTCTGGTGGGCATGACGCAGTCGAACATGTCCGCCCCCCGCCTGATGCCCTCAATCAGGTCGGCCGGCCTGCCCATGCCCATGAGGTACATGGGCTTAAGGGGATCGAGCCCCTCCCTGGCCGCCTCTATGGCCTCGTGGGTCTGGGCCAGGGGCTCGCCCAGGGCCAGTCCCCCCACGGCCTGTCCTGGGAAATCAAGGGCGGCTATGTCCTCGGCCGACTTTCTCCTCAGATCTGGGTAAAACCCGCCCTGGGAGATGCCAAAGAGGGCCCCGGGCCCGCCACCCCAGGCCCGGCGGCAGCGCCTGGCCCAGTCCAGCGTGAGGCCCATGGACCTCTCGGCCTCGGCCCGGCTGGCCGGGAAGGCCGTGCACTCGTCGAGGCACATCATGACGTCCACCCCGAAGAGGGCCTGGATCTCTACCGCCATCTCTGGGCCCAGGAAGACCCTGGACCCATCGTAGGAGGACCTGAAGGCCACCCCGTCCGGCGTGAGCTCTCGGAGGGCCGAGAGGGAAAAGACCTGGTAGCCGCCGCTGTCGGTGATGATGGGCCCGGTCCAGCCCATGAACGCGTGCAGCCCTCCCAGCCTGGACAGGATGTCGGGGCCGGGCCTCAGCATGAGGTGGTAGGTGTTGGCCAGGACTATTTTGGCCCCCAGGGCGGCCAGATCGTCTGGACCCACGGCCTTGACCGAGCCCCTGGTCCCGACGGGCATGAAGATGGGGGTGGGTATCTCGCCGTGCCTGGTCGTTATCCGCCCAGCCCTGGCCTGGCTGTCGGGGTCCGAGGCCTCGATGTGGAAGAAGTCGCTCATGTGTCTTTGGGGCCCTGAAATCTTAGGGGGCTGTGGATGGGGCAGGGCTGGCGGGCCTCGGCCTGGCGGGGGAGCCGCGCCGGGAAGGCCCTGCCAGGGCCCCCGCCTCGGGAAACCCTCGCCGGCGACGATCCTCCAGGCCAAAGGCCTTCAGGGGCCAGGCCGGGCTGGATGGTCGCCGGCCGGCCCCAACGGTGGGGCGCGCCCCGCCATGCCAGTCGCAGTGCGGGCCATGAATGGGTCGTTCCTGGCCGCTGGGTTCCTGGCCGGCCCCCCAGGGGGAGCCTCGCCCGCCAGGCTTTGCCTGGGCCCTGGCCGGGCCCGGCTAGTACTTCTGGACCAGGCGGATGCCCATGATGATCATGGCCAGGCCGACGAAGAGGGCCAGGCCGGGTGTCTCATCCAGCATGAGCCAGGAGAAGAGGATGCCGAAGACCGGCACCAGGTTTATGTAGGCCGCGGCCCTGTGGGGGCCCAGGACGAGGATGCCCCTGTAGAAGATGGTGAAGCCCAGGGCCGTGCCGCCCAGGCCCAGGAAGGCCAGGCAGGCCCAGGTCAGCGGGCCGTAGCCTGAGAACTCGGCTAGAGAGCCGCCCGAGAGGGGCACCAGGGGCAAAAGCAGGGCCACCGCGGCCAGGACCGACCAGGCGTTGGCCGCCAGGGGGCCCTGGCGCCTGAGGACCAGCTTGGCCAGAAGGGAGTAGGCCGTCCAGGACAGGGGGCAAAGGAGCATGATCAGGTCGCCCCGGCCCAGGCCCGTGGAAAAAAGAGCCCAGGGGCGGCCGAAGCTGACCGCCCAGGCCGTGCCCAGGACGGAGAGGGCCAGGCCGGCCAGGCGGACGGCCGAAAGCCTCTCGCCGAAGAAGATGACCGAGCCCAGGTATATGAGGGCGGGGGAGCCGCAGACTATGACCGAGCCCCGGCCGGCCTGGATGAGGGCCAGGGCCTTGATGAAGAAGTAATTGTACATGACCAGGCCGGTCAGCCCGGAGAGGAGCAGTAGGGGAAGATCCATTGGGGCTAGGCCCAGGCGGGGCTTGCCCCAGGAGGCCTTGACGGCCAGGGGCGCCAGAACCAGGCCGGCCAGGACGAAACGCCAGAGGGTGGCGCTCATGGGGGAGGCCTCCAGGGAGGCCACCTTGCCGGCGGTGAAGGTCAGGCCCCAGATGGCGGCGGCGGCGACCATGAGGAGTGAGGCCCTGGTCCGCGGTGCGAGGGTAGGTCTGTCCCGGCCCTCGCTCATGAGCGCAGGTGCCCATGGCCCAGGACCACGAACTTGGTGGTGGTCAGCTCCCTGAGCCCCATGGGGCCGTAGGCGTGGACCTTCGAGGTGCTGATGCCTATCTCGGCCCCGAGGCCCAGGCAGCCGCCGTCGTTGAGCCTGGTGGAGGCGTTGGCCAGGACGCAGCCTGCGTCGACCAGGGACAGGAACCGCCGGGCCGTGGCCAGATCGGACGTGCAGATGGACTCGGTGTGCCTGGAGCCGTGTAGGCGTATGTGGGCCATGGCAACGTCCATGTCGGGGACGACCCGCAGGGCCAGGGCCAGGTCCATGAATTCGCGGCCATAGTGGTGCTCCAGGGCCTCCTCCAGGCCGGAGACCCTGGCCCTGGCCTCGGGGCAGGCGTAGATGGTCACGTCGCGCCTGGCCAGGGCGTCGCAGACCTGGGGGAGGAAGTCGTCCAGCCTGGCCCGGTGTACCAGGAGGCACTCAAGGGCGTTGCAGGTGGAGGGGCGGTCGCACTTGCCGTTCACGGCCAGCGACACGGCCATGCCGACGTCGGCCCTCTCGTCCACGTAGAGATGGTTCACGCCCTGGAAGTGCCTGAGGACCGGGACCCGGCTGTTCTCGTCCACGAAGGATATCAGGTCCGCGCCCCCCCTCGGGATGACCAGATCCAGGAGCCCGCCCTGGGAGATCATGAACCTGAGCTGCTCGGCGTCCAGGTCCGGCAGTACCCTGACGGCGGCCCGGGGCAGGCCGGCCCTCGCCAGGGCCGCTGCCAGGATGTCGCCGAGGACCCCAGAGGTCCGGCCCGACTCCCGGCCAGGCTTGGCCATGAGCCCGTTGCCGCTCTTGACCGCCAGGGCTGCCGCCTCCACCACCGCCCCTGGCCTGGCTTCGCAGATGAAGCCGATGAGGCCAAGGGGTACCCTCTGGCGGCCTACCACGAGCCCGTCGGGCATGGTGGACAGATCCTCCACGCGGCCCAGGGGATCGTCCAGGCAGCGGCAGGCCTCGACGCCATGTATTACCTGGGCCAGGCGCGCCCTGTCCAGCAGAAGGCGGTCAAGGCGGGCCGGCTTGGCCCCGTCCGCCTTGGCCCTTTGGACGTCTTTTTCGTTGGCCGAGAGCACGCTGTCCGATTCCTCGCCGAGGAGCCGGGCCAGGGCCTCCAGGAAGCCGTCCCTGGCCCGGCCGTCGAAGGCCGCCAGGCCATCTGTCGCCTTCCTGGCCTCACGCATGATCCCGAGGAGCTCGGGAAAGTCATTGTTTGTCATCTTCTAGCCAGCAAACTCCGGGCTTTGGCCCGGGGGGAAATGGCCCTTCGTCCTTGGACGTGGCTGAAAGGCCGTGAAGCGTGACCGTGACCATCGGGCCGCCGAGGCAGGAGTGGGTATCGGCCGAGAGGCCGAGACGGCGATCAAGCCGGCTATCGCCTGGATATTGGAGAATCTGCTTGACCCCATGCCCCACCCATCCTCGGATTTGCCACCCTGGCCATGGCTTCGTCGATATCGCCTGCCTGGTGGCCGAAAGGCATTTTCTGGCGTGGCCCATGGCCTGCCCTAATTTCATAAGGGAAGGTCCGCCGGGGGCGGCCTCTCCAGCTTGGCTTGGCGATTGAAGATGGCACCCTTTTTCTAGCCCTGGATACCGCGGCCTTCGTGCCATAGCGCTCGGTGCCCGGGCATGGGTTTGGGGATGTCGAGCGTGCTGGTCGCGTCTGGCCGGACACCACTCCGGCAGCCCTCTCCTGGCTGAGCCAGGTTCTCCCAGGCTTTTCCGGCCTGTTCCAGAGAGCCATTCTCATGCAGCTGAAGGCGGCGTCCCGGTGGCTAAACTTGCGTCGGGTCCAAGGCCTTGCTGGCGGGTCCTGCTTTCCCCAGAAAATGGTCCAACCTTATTGTCGTCCTTGCGCTGGCAACTTGCCTGACAGGCCAAGGCAGGGCCTGAAGCCCGGTCCGTGCGCCTTTTGGCGTGGGACGGCGCGATCGCCTTCCAGAGGACCATTGCCCTTGCCCCTACTGGCGCTCTCAGGCCCCGCTTTTCAAGCTGATGCACCTTTTGATCTCGTGTCCTGATCTATATGCCCCATGTCGGTATTTGATGCCTGATGTCTCCTTATTTATTAGTATTTGAATATTTAAACAACTATTGCAGCATATAAATATTAAAAAATCAAGTTATTATATAATAGGTAAATAATTAAAATTAATAAGTCTAGTTTTAGCGATCAAGGGTTAATTTTCCACTTGTGCAAATGAAAACAAAGGCAAACCAGACTCACACGGGTTGATGCATCGTGGCTCATTCTACTGGGCAGTGACGGCACATATGCGTCCAACGGGCATGGCGTCATGCGCACTTTTGGGATCGTGCGTTGATTCATGGCCTTCAGCGGCGTGTCGTCAAGTACCCCCTTTGTTTTCCCGATGGGGCTAGATGGGGCTAAATGAATCCATGGCTAGATTGCGAAGATGTTTACCTTCACGAGGTACAAGATCATTCCTGGCTGTTATCACCTTGTGAGGAAGTTTAGGGATAAATTCAGCATGGCTTTCAGTGGCAAAGAGATTGGCCGCGAATGCCTTAGAAGGCATCTGGCCACTGCTTTGGGGCGACAGCACTTATGGCAAACGCCGACACCTCAAAAATGATTTGTATTTCAAAAATTTGACGGCTTATTTGAACCGGATGCGCCAGTATATGCGAACCACGCCCGGCGGGCCAATCCAGGTCCAAGAAATTGCGGCGGTCCGGTTGAAAGGGCCAACGACCTGGTGGTGGCCAAACGTCAAAAAAGGATGGCATGTCTTGGTCAAATAAGGATCGGTGGGTCCAGCCTCAGTTTCATTTGCCTGCCTCAATGGTGAGATTGAATCGTGGACCACGCAGGGCGTGATCCCATTCAGGCTCTGGCCCAAGCCGCATAGCTGTCTTCATTTTCCTAGGTGGAAATGTTTCTGCGGTCTCACCCTCGTGGGGCAATCCGCAAGCATCTCGCCGGGCCCAAGCCCATGACAGCCGGGTCGATTTGCCCTGGGCGTATCAGGCCTGGGTGGCGGCCGCTGTTTCCCCGCGGCCCTGGCCCAGGATGATTACCTCCGGCCAAATCAGCGGCCGCCGGTTGATGGACTGCCTGAAGAGGGCCCGGACGTCCCGCCTGAGGCACTCGACCAGGAAGGACAGATCGGGCCCGGACGGCTCGCCCTGCCCCTCCCGCCAGGCCCTGAGGGTTCTCGTGGCCACCTCGGAGGCCTCCAGGGCCAGATCCGGCTCGCCCTCGTAGTGGAGGGCCTGGATGTTCACCCTGGGCGGCGCGGCCAGGGTGAGGTCCTCGGGGTTCAGGACCAGGACCACGTAGACCAGGCCCATCTCGGCCAGCTTGAGGCGCCTTCTGATCACCGGGTCGTCGGCCTGGCCTAGGCGGTTGCCGTCGACCAGCATGCGCCCGGTGGGGACTGATCCGGCCAGCTCGCACCCGCCGTCGGGCAGGAACCTCAGGCGCTGGCCGTTTTTCAGGATCTTGACGTTCTCGGGTGCCAGCCCTGTCTCCAGGGCCAGGGCGGCGTGGTTGGCCAGGTGCTGGGGCTCGCCGTGGATGGGGACGAGGAACCTGGGCCGGGTGAGGCTCAGGATAAGCTTGAGCTCCTCAATCTGGCCGTGGCCCGAGGCGTGGACCGGGCGGTAGCGGTTGTCGACCACCGTGGCCCCCAGGGTATGGAAGAGGTTGATGAGGTTCGAGATGGCCCGCTCGTTGCCCGGGATCACCCTGGCGGAGAAGATTATGGTGTCCCCGTCCTGGACCACGACGTGCCTGTGCTCGCCGTGGGCCATGCGGGCCAGGGCCGACAGCGGCTCCCCCTGGCTTCCTGTGACGACCACGGCCACCTGGTCGTCGTCCAGGGCCTGGGCCTGGTCGATGTCCACTATGTCGGCGTCGCCCAGGGACAGAAAGCCCATGGCCCGGCCCAGGGCCACGGTGCCGATCATGCTGCGCCCGTCGAAGAGGAGTTTGCGGCCCGAGGCCTTGGCCGCCGCCGCCACCTGCCTGATGCGGGTAAGGCTGGAGGCGAAGCAGGCCAGGATGACCCGCCCCCCGGCCCTTTGGAAGATGTCGGCCAGGCTGCGCCCGACCTCGGCCTCGCTGGCGCTGCAGCCGGGCACGTCCGAGTTGGTGGAGTCAGACATAAGGGCCAATACCCCGGCCTCCCCGTAGCGGGCGAAGGAGAAGAGGTCGGTCCTTTCCTGGGCTGGGGCGCTGGAGTCGATCTTGAAGTCCCCGGTGTGGACGATGACCCCCACCGGGGTGGTCACGGCCAGGGCCAGGCCGTCGAGGACGCTGTGGTTGACGGCGATGAACTCGATGGAGAAGGGCCCCAGCCCGACGACCTCCCTGGGGGCCACCCGGACTATCTTGGGGATCCTGACCTGGTACTCCTCCAGCCGCCCCAGGGCGAGGGCCAGGGTCAGGCGGGAGCCGTAGACTGGGACCCTGAGGGCCTTTATGAAGTGGGCCAGGGCCCCGATGTGGTCCTCGTGGCCGTGGGTGAGGATTAGGGCCCTTACCCTTGGGGCGTTCTCGATGAGAAAGGAGAAATCCGGCACCACCAGGTCCACGCCAGGCAGGTTGGCCTCGGGGAACATCAGCCCGGCGTCGATGACTATGATGTCCTGGCCGTAGACCAGGGCCGTGCAGTTGAGGCCAATCTCCTCGAGGCCGCCCAGGGGGATGATGTCCAGGGCCCCCTGGGGTGCCCCTACGTCCGTCAGCTCGGCCATATGAACCCCTGGGCCATCCGGGGCAGGGGGCCGG
Source organism: Deltaproteobacteria bacterium (assembly GCA_031264145.1). Taxonomy (GTDB): domain Bacteria; phylum Desulfobacterota; class Desulfarculia; order Adiutricales; family Adiutricaceae; genus JAIRNQ01. The sequence goes on along the minus strand of JAISEK010000191.1, from coordinate 5,253 downwards.
GGAGTGGCGTGGCTGTGTCCCTGAAGGCCAGGGGCCCCGGACGGGCCCCTGGCTCAGAACGTGTTGATGCCCGAGAAGTCAAGGCTGTTCACGCATTTGTTGAGGGCGTCGCTGATGGGGTCGTTGGCCCCCATGTCGCCCATGAGCCTGAACTTGGTGCCCTGGGCGCTGGCCACCGTGGTGTGGACGGTCTGCAGGCCAGGCCGGTCGATGACCGCCCTCAGGGCCACCCGGCCCACGTAGTCTGAACCCTCGACGTCGATGACGAACTCGGTCACGTAGACCGTGACCCTGGCCTTGGCCCCGGAAGTGTCGGGGTTGGCGGTGATGCCCATGGTCGAGAGCTTGTTCTTGACCGACTCGTAGACCAGAGCTGGGACCGACAGGTGGCTAAGGGAGATGGAAGTCCCGTTGGGCATGGTGGTGGTGATGTCCATCAGCCCAGTCTGGCTTTCCTTCAAAAGGTCCCGCGAGGTGGCCTCTGGGCCCACCAGCTGCTTGCTGGGCCTGTTGTCGACCACCAGAAGCTGCACTATGCCCGTGGTGAGCTGGAGCCCGCCCTGTGGCCGGAAGTCCAGGTTGAGGCGCTTGCCGCCGCCGATGCAGCCGGACATGGCCAGGGCCAGTAGAACGGATAGGATGGTCAGCTGAGCGCGACGCATGGGATACCTCCCAATCTAATGATATGTCAGGCGCATTTTGGCCCCCGGTCCGTCGCCGCGATGCCCCGGGCCGGCGGCCTCAGGCGCCCAGGGACTCCCTGGCCAGGAACAGGCCAATGGCCGCCACCATCAGGGCGTGGTCAATCCGGCCGTCCAGGAGCATGGCCCGCAGCTCGGGCAGGGGGACGAGGACCGCGTCAAGGTCCTCGTTCTCGTCGAAGCTGGTCTGGCCGGTCTTTTCGGCCGGTCTGGCCACGAAGGTGTGGATGCGGTTGTCGAAGAGGGCCGGGTTGGGCCTCAGGGAGCAAAGGGGCTCGAAGATCTCGGCCGAGTACCCGGTCTCCTCCATGAGCTCCCGCCTGGCCGTCTCCAGGACGGTCTGGCCAGCCTCGGACACCCCGCCGGGGAGCTCCAGGCTGAACTCGGACGAGCCGTGCCTGAACTGGTTGACCAGAAGGACCCGACCGTCCGCGGTCAGGGGGATGACGTTGACCCATTCCGGGGCCGTCAGGCAGGTAAAAGTCTTTTCGCGCCCGTCCTTGGGCGAAAGGCAGCGGCGGCTCAGGACCTCGAAGACCGGGGTGGAGAGGGCGGTGGACTGTCCGGTAACGTTCCAGGGCTTGAGCTTGGCCATCAGGACACCTTGACGATCATGTAGCGTTTTTTGCCCGCCCTAAGGACGGCCTGGCCGCCGGCCTTGAGCCAGGCGGCCCCGGAGAGCGGGGTCTTCTCGTCGTCGGCCCCGAGCGCCCGGTTGTCCAGATAGGCCCCGCCCTGGCGGATGAGGCGGCGGGCCTCGCCCCTGGAGGCGCAGAGACCGGCCATGACGAACAGCCCGGCCAGATCGGCGGCCTCCAGATCGGCCAGGGGGATGGGTGCCCGGGGCAGCTCGGCCTCGACGTCTGACCCGGCCAGGGAGGCAAGCCGGGAGGAGGTCCTCACCTCGCCCCCTGGGTCGGCCTGGCCGAAGGCCCTGGCCGAGGCCACGAAGGCCTCCGCGGCGGCCTGGTGGCCGTGGCAGATGGAGGTGACCTCGTAGGCCAGTATCTCCTTGGCCCTGTTTATGAGGTTGCCAGGCCTGGTGGCCAGATAGCGGCACTCGTCGAGTGGCAGGAAGGTAAAGAGCTGCAGGAGCCGCCCGGTCTCCTGGTCGTCCACGTTGCGCCAGAACTGGTAGAAGTCGTACACGGGGGTCTTTTCCGGGCTGAGCCAGACCGCCCCGGCGTTGGTCTTGCCGAACTTGTCCCCTGTCCTGGGGTCGAGCAGAAGGGGCATGGTCAGCCCGTAGGCCTCCCCGCCGTGGACCCGGCGGATGAGGTCAACCCCGGCCACTATGTTGCCCCACTGGTCCTGGCCGCCCAGCTGGAGGACGTTCTGCCTGGTCTCGTACAGGGTCAGGAAGTCAAAGGCCTGCATGACCATGTAGTTGAATTCCAGAAACGACAGCCCGCCCTCCAGGCGGCTCTTGTAGCACTCGGCCGTGAGCATGCGGTTCACGGAGAAGTGGCGGCCGATGTCCCGGATGAAGGCCACGTAGTTCAGTCCCAGGAGCCATTGGCTGTTGTCCAGAAGGAGGGCCCGGCCGTCATCAAGGGACAGGAACCTGGCCATCTGGGGCCTGATGCCCTCCAGGTTCATGGCGATGGTCTCCACGGTCATCAGCTTGCGGGCCTCGGAGCGGCCGCTGGGGTCGCCGACCATGGAGGTGCCCCCGCCGCCCAGGGCGATGGGCCGGTGGCCTGTCCTATCCATCCACGACAGGGCCATCAGGGGCAGCAGGTGCCCAACGTGCAGAGAGTCGGCCGTGGCGTCGAAACCCACGTAGCCCGTGACCTCCCGCTGGTCAAACAGGCCGGTCAGGGCTGCCTCGTCGGTCGTTTGGTAGATGAACCCCCTTTCCAAAAGGATCCTGTACGTGTTCTGGCGGTCCATCCCCAAAATGTCTCCCTGACTAAGGTTGGCAAAAAAAATGGCCATGAAAAATCCATGGCGGGCCAAGCAATCCCCTGACCGAATTTGGTTCCGGCCAGTATGGTCGACAAGTCGGCAATGGGTAAACCAAGTAACCGCGAGCCGACGGCATTATACGGCTCGGCCCGAAGACCCCGGCCAATCGGCAGGCATCCAAAACAATGGGCCAACCCGATCCAAGCCCAGGCCAATGACGCCGGGCCCTGGATTCTCCAATAGCCGAATCAGTCGCCCTCTGGTCAGATCCTTCATGGGCTGCCGGCCAAATATGCCATTTCACCCTGACAGACGCAATATACATAAAATCCGGCTAAAATTCAAGATGCGCAGAAGGTCCTGGTTTATTCGTAAACCCCAGGCAATCGTGGGAATTTTGGGATTATGAACTGAGGCTAGACTTTCCGGTCCTCGTTAGGTACAATCAGACGCCTGGCCGGGTATTCCTGGACCAAAGGACCAAGGCGTCCATGTCAATGATGTCTGGCTCCTTGCGATTGTTTTATGGGCGGGGCGTGGCGCAGCCTGGTAGCGCAACTGCTTTGGGAGCAGTGGGACGGAGGTTCAAATCCTCTCGCCCCGACCATCCAGAAACGGGAGATGCTACAGGGTGGCCGGTTAAAGGCTATGGCAACGCGTAATAAACAATCGCCAGTCTAAGGCTGGATAGATGATATTTTCGCTCTAGACGTCTAAAATCTACGCTAATTGTCAATGCTTTGATTAAATAAAGCGTTGCTTTTGGCGTAGATTTTTTTGAGGCGTATCGTCAAGGGAGGCGGGGACGGCCACGGTTTTTGGGGCCGCACGGACAGAAACAGCGGCACCACCTGACAATGGCGATGACGGGAAGCCTGTGGAGATGGGGGGTAAGGAAATGCAAGGCCCCGACTTCCAAATTCAGGCGCGAGGCTTGCGGCGGTCCCCTTTCCCCCAAAACAGGGGTCGACAAGAAAACAGGCAGGGGAATACATAACAAAAGCGTCAAAATTTTCTACAGAGTTATTATATTTGCTCCATGACATAATAATATTTTTAATTAGAATATTTCACATCTAAAACAGTATTATGCTAAATTATTTGAAATATGAGGCAAATATATCAATCTGTTTACTATTTAGCAATGATCATTTTTTATCTTTACGGATAATAAATATATTTTTCTGCAGTATATATAACATTTAATAAGTATAATTTATTATAATAATACAAAATAAACAATATTCACCTTTTAATAGTTCCATAAATTAATGATAATAAATAAGTAATTTTGTATATTTTATGTAATAATTTATTATTGTACTGTAACCATGCTTACTTTTTTGACTATTACATTATAATTTAACATAATTTGATTATATTAGCCTGAGAGGCTCAGCATGTTTAAGAAGATCTGCAATTTTTTCGACCTGTGCAAGTGGTCAGCACTTGGGGCTGAAGGATAAATATACAAAAATAGCATACAATATAGCCATTTATATTTTATATAATTAAAAGGTACTATTAAAAACCATCAGAAATCTTAAATAAAAGACATTTTATTTATCGTCACGAGCAATTTTGTCCTGAACAAATCTAATTGGACCTGTTATCATCAGGACAACGGGTCCCGCCGCGCAATCCGCCATGATAAGCCCCATTGTCATCATTTTGGCTAGCGACGCCAAGCCAGACGTCCCATCAATGGAACTGGCGGGCATCTATCAAAATGGCTGGCGGTTCAATGACTCCGTCAATAATTTAAGGAGCATTGCCAAATGACGGTCAAACTTGAGGTCATGGTCAAAATTATCTCCGATGACGGCAAACTGGAAATAGTCTCCAACAGCTCCAACGAAGTCCCCAGTTTCAAGGATTTCGACGAGCGGGGTTTCGCCTCCGCCTTCAATAGCCTGGAGATGGCCGGCATGTCATCGGCCAAGGAAAGCCTTGGGAATACGATGTCCGAATATCTCGAGGAAGGGTCAAGACAAAAATCCGCCCAAGAGGGTGAAGCTCTCGGATTGCAAAATCTTAGGAGAATAGAAGACAATTACCTGGTAGAGTCAGTAGTCGGGACGGTCAAGACGACTTCGCTTGGATTAGTCGATGGGGATACGACCGCGGGCAACACCGCGTCCACGTTTTTCGCGCCATAACAGCCATGCGAAAGATGGTACTCAAACCATTTCGGCGAACTTGTCAACGATGCCGTCCGCCATACGAGCGATCGAGCCACGGCTGATTTCCCGCACAAGATAAGGTTCCAGGAAACAGGGGTCATCCCCACGACCCTGCGCGACCATGTCGAGCGCGACGGGAAAAACATCGGGAAGGCGATTATGGAAAAATCAAACGCCGGCATCGCTTCCGCTGGTTTTGACCTGGAAACGCCAGAGGCCCCGAAAGACGCGGCGACCCTCATCCCGGAGAAAACACATGTCGATCCGGTGCTGGTCGCGGAGGCGGCCTTGAGACTTGGCATCAAAGGGCACGATGCCAGAGCTTTCGAGGCATCGGGACAGACGGCCAGCGTGTCGATCGACGGAGTCCAGGTCAAAGCGCAAAAGATCGGCAGGCCGATGCCGGACGGGGAGGAAAAAAAGAAACGTGTGGACAATATCGTGATACATGTCCAAAGCTC
>JAISEK010000151.1 GCA_031264145.1 Deltaproteobacteria bacterium | reverse complement strand
GCGGATTGGACACCGGCCCCTCCCAAAAGCTAAAATGGATCAGGCGGCCTCCCAGGCGATGGGCGCCGGCTTCTGGGTGAGTTCGATGCGCAAGGCCTTTCAGTATCTCAAGGAGCATTCCGACGGCTTTTCCAACGCCCTGGTCCTCACGGTCCTCCTGGCCGTCTTCCTGCCGGCCAGCGGCCAGGTCTACGGGGTCTTCAAGGCGGCCTCCGGGCTGGTGGTGGCCCTCCTCTTTTTCATGCATGGCCTCAAGCTCTCGCCGGCCAACCTGTGGGCGGGGCTGACCAGCTGGCGCCTGCACCTGGTCATCACCCTGGCCACCTTCGCCATGTTCCCGGCCCTGGGCCTGGCTCTCAGGCCGATAGTCGCCTTCCTGGCCGACGGCCAGATGTATCTGGGGCTCCTGTTCGTCTGCGTGCTGCCCTCGACGGTCCAGTCGTCCATCGCCTTCACCTCCATAGCCGGGGGCAACGTGGCCGCCGCCGTGTGCTCGGCCTCCTTCTCGAGCCTCCTGGGGGTCTTCGTCACCCCCGTCCTGGTCAGCCTGGTCCTCAACGCCAGCGTCGACAGCTCCCTGGCCCAGGCCGTGGCCGACCTGTGCCTGCAGCTCGTCCTCCCCTTCGCCGCCGGCCAGGCCATGAGGCCCTGGCTGGCCGCCTGGATGGGCCGCCGGCGGAAGCTTCTGGGCCTGACCGACCGTCTCTCGGTCCTCTTCATCGTCTACGTGAGCTTCAGCCACGGGACGACCACCGGGATCTGGCGGACCCTCTCGGTGCCCATCTTTCTGGCCCTGGTGGCCTGCTGCGGCCTCCTCTTGGGCCTGGCCCTGGCCGGCACGGCCGCGGCCGGGAAACTCCTGCGGTTCCCCAGGGCCGACCGAATAGTGGTCCTTTTCTGCGGCTCCAAGAAGAGCCTCATCGCCGGGGTGCCCATGGCCAACATCATCTTCTCGCCGGAGCTGGCCAGCGTCATCATCCTGCCGCTGATGGTCTTCCACCAGATGCAGCTTCTGGCCTGTTCCTACATTTCCAGGAGACTGGCCCGGGCCCCCGGCGAGCCGGGGCCCGGCAGGGAGGGCGCGTCCGGCTAGGCCGCGCGGCCCGGGGGAGGGGAACTCGGTATGCCCGAAGGAGGGGAAGTGCTCGAGAAAAAATGCCCGGTGTGTTTCTTCACCCTGGACGCCAGCCTCCTGCGCTGTCCCAGGTGCGGCTGGGACTTCCCGCCGGCCTCGGGGGAGGTGGTCGAGGCGGCCAGGTGGCTCCTGGGGCGCATAGCCTCGGCCCGCCGGCTCTGGCTCTCTCGCAAGTCCAGCGCTAGCCTGGAGATGGTCCCGCCGGTCAAGGGCCAGGGCGGGCCGAACGGCGGGGCGGACGGGCCGGCCCGGGCCCCGGCGGCCCTGAGGCTGGTGAGGTCGCCCCGGGAGTCGGCCAGGCTGTCGGCCGACGGCTGCCTCGAGTTCGCCGACATCCCCTCTGGCCTCTTCAGCATGGGCACGGGGGAGGATGACGCGCAGGGCCAGGAATACGAGAGGCCCGCCCACGGGGTCGTCCTCTCCCGGCCCTTCCGCCTGGCCAAGTACCCGGTCACCCAGACGCTGTGGGAGTTCTGCATGGGCTACAACCCCAGCCTCTTCAGGGGCCGGGCCCGCCCGGTGGAGAACGTGACCTGGGACGAGGCCATGGAGTTCATCGGGCGCCTGGGCGAGTACGAGGGCCAGCCGTACCGCCTGCCCACCGAGGCCGAGTGGGAGTACGCGGCCAGGGCCGGGACCGAGTGGCCCTTCTACTTCGGGGCCGCGGCCGACCAGCTTCCCGGCCACGCCTGGTTCGCCCACAACTCCGGGGGGCGGAGCCAGGCCGTGGGCCTCAAGGAGCCCAACCCCTGGGGCCTCCACGACATGCTGGGAAACGTCTGGGAGTGGGTCAGCGACTGGTACGGCGACTACGACTCCTCCACGGCCACCAACCCCCAGGGGCCACTGGAGGGCATCACCAAGGTCATCAGGGGCGGGGCCTGGGGCAGCTCGCCCTGGCTCTGCCGGGTGGCCACCAGGAGCGTCAAGGCCCCGGGGGAGAGGAGCCCCCTGATCGGCCTCAGGCTGGCCCTGGACGGGCCGTCCGACCCGCCGGCCGAGTGCCCCCTCGGGGACTGACCCCTCAGCCGTCCCCGCCAAGGAGCGCCAGGAGACAGTCCAGGATCTCCCGGCAGTCGCCCGTCACGGCCAGGTCGGACTGGCCCATGATCGGGGCCCCGGGGTCGCTGTTGACGGCGACCACCCGCCCGGCCCCGTCCAGGCCGGCCATGAAGGCGGCCGCCCCCGAGGCCCCGAGCACCAGGGCCCAGTCCGGGGAGGCCATGGCCCCGGAGACGCCGACCAGCCGGCCCAGGGGGGCCCAGGCGTTCATGGCCACTGGCCGGGAGACGCCCCAGTCGGCCCCCAGGGCCCCGGCCAGCCTGGCGGCCCTGTCCACGCCCTCCCGGTCCCCGATCCCGTTCCCGGCCAGGACCAGGGCCTTGGCCCCGGCCAGGTCGCCGGAGGTCGCCAGGAGGCGTTCCCGGTGGTCCAGGAGGTGGCCCGGCAGCCCTCGCGGCCTCTCCAGCCACTCGTCCGGCCCCCGGGGCCCTTCCCCAGCGCCGCCCTCCCTGGCGGCCCATTCCTTGGACAGGGCCAGGCAGATGGGCCGCCCGTCCAGCCTGAACCTGGCCCTGAGGTTCTGGGAGTAGACCCACTTCTCGGCCACCAGGGCCGTCCCTGCCCGCCCGAGGCCGGCCAGGCCCAGGACGGCCGGGCCGCCCAGGCGGGCGGCCAGCCGCCCGGCCATCTCCTGGCCGAAGATCCCCGGGGGGAACAGGGCCAGATCGAAGTCGAACTCCCCGAACCAGCCCAGGGCCGTCTCAGGCTGGTAGCGGTCGGCCCCGAGCCAGACGTAGCTCCCGGCCGGGCCCAGCCTGGGCCCCAGTTCCCCCATGGCCCGCCGGTCCCCGGCCAGGGTCACGTACCTCTCCGCCTCCAGCCAGGGGCAGGCGGCCAGGAAGGCCCTTGCGGCCTTGGCGCCGGCCCCGAAGGAGCCCGAGAGGCCGTTCAGGAAGACCGTGGCCTTGATTCCCCCGCCCATCACCGCCCCCATTCCCGCAAGGATCCCAGAATAGCCCTGGCCTTCTCGGCCGGCCCGCCCTCGTCCAGAAGCCGCCCGTCGCGCCTACTGACGGCCCTCTCCAGCCCCAGGGGGGCCAGGAGGGGCCTCTCCCCGCCATCCTGGCCCTCCCCGGACAGGACCGGGCCCTGGCCCCGGGCCAGGCGCTCCCTGAGCGTCGGGACCCGCAGGAAGGCCGAGGGGGCGTTGCCGACGGCCAGGACCAGGGGCGGCCTGGCCGTCTGGACTATGAGGCCGTCGTCCGAGAGGCTCTCGACCCGCAGGGCCCCCCCGCCGGCCACCTCCAGCCCCAGGACCTCGGTCACGAGGGGCCAGCCCAGGCGCTCGGCCACGAACATGGCCGTGAGGCCGTTCTGGCCGTCCGCGCTGCGCCCGCCGGCCAGGACCAGGTCCAGGCCCTCCCCGTCGGGGACGAGAAGCCGGCCCACCAGCTCGGGCCGGAAGCGCTCGTCGAACAGGGGCTCGACCCGCCTGACCTCGTCGAAGCCCAGGGCCTTGAGGGTCTGGCAGACCCTCAGGGCCCGCCCGGGGCCCACCGTGGCCGCGGCCAGGCTGGCCGCCCCGGGGCCCAGGGCGTCCCTGAGGCGCAGGGCCAGCTCCAGGGCGCTTTCGTCCTCGGGGTTTATGACCACCCGTGCGTAGCCTTCCTCCGGCCTCAGATCCGGGCCAATCGCCCAGTCGGCCTCGGCCAGGTCCCCCAGGTCGGGGACCACCTTGAACAGAACCAACATGCGCATCTCGATCGTCCTGTCCCGCGGGCGGGGCCTCTTTGGGCACGGCCGCCCTGCGCGCGCGGCCCCATGGGGGGCAAGTCAGGGGAAATCATCTGTCTGTCCCCCGGCAGGCCGGTCCGGTCAGGAGGGTCCTCCGTCGGGCTGGGTGGCCATCCTGGCCTCCTCATGGCGGTGGCCCGATCTGGCCGCCCTGGGCCTTCCCGGTGGCCTCGTCGCCGCATAGGCAACGTCCTGGCCTGGGACGCCCAGGTAGGGTCGTTCTTTGCCCGTCTGGCCTCGCGGCCTGGCCTTCGCCGCCGGGGTCGGCCAGGAGCCCGGCCTGGCCCTCGCATGGAGGCATCACGGCGCGCTTCCCATGGATGGGCCCGTGGCCCCTGGGCCAATGTCCAGACGCATGGAGGTGGGCCTGTCCCCACTATGGCCAGGAAAGAGGCCGGCGACTACGCCGGCCTCTTAGGATCGAGTGGCGGGAGACGGCCCTCGGGCCTTCCAGGCGGCCCGCCCTTGGAAGGCCCGCCGTCCCGGCCGGCTCTGGGATCATCGTCCGACTGTCTGGCCTGGCCACCGCCACCACCCCGGCGACTCCCGTCCGGACAGGAAAACATGGGCTAGGGCTGGCGCGGCTACCAACGGAGGCTACATGCGGGCCTGGGCCTTCCCGCCCCCGGCCCCAGCAGGCCAGGCTGGTGTTTCGGGCGTCATGGGTGACTCGTCTCCCGGCTTTTGGGAGGCCTTCTAGGCCAGGTGCTGGAGGGTGGGTGGCGTGGTTTTCCATGCTTTGAATGTACTTAAAATCTGATTTTCTGTCAAGGGTTGAGAGTATTGTTTTCTAAAAGATTATATTGATTTATATGATCAAGATAATTATATGTCTTTAAATAAAATATATATTTAAATATGTATGACATGAAAGGCATCGATAGCACCAAATGGCCGCTAGGCCAGCCAAATCGTCGCCGCCACCCGGCTGTCCGGTCAGGCGGCCCGTCGCCCTGGCGCAGTGATGACGCGGCCCCAGCTGTTCGTCAGGGCCTTTCCTCATCAACCCTGCCTTTCCCAAGGCAGGGTTGATCCCACGCCAGGGCCGGTCACTCGCCCCCCCCTTGGTGCCTGGATGAAACCAGTCCTGCCCGGCGTGGGCCGTTGCCCTCGACGGTTCGGCCGGGGTAAGTTGCCTAGACATGGCCAAGGCCGGCCAAGAACACAGAGGCCTGAGTTCAGCGATAACATGTGTTAAAATATTGGCATATATTAATTTATATAATATATTTATAAAATAAGTATAATAATTATATGTAAATATATCTATAAATATACTATTGATAATTAATTTCAGATAAAGATATTTATTGGCCCAGGCTCCCAAAATTGTTTTTGACCCCCCTGCGACAAATTTACTTCGCCGATTAGCTACAAATTAAAAATTTTAAAATATTTTATATCAGTATGTTATAGATTTATTGTAGCCAAAATAGCAAATAAAATTAATTTTTTTGTAGCCAAAAGTCTTGACAAGACCAGACGTATCTGTTATTAGACTTACCGTGTACTTATCAGCCTTTCGTGCTATTTTCGGCAATCGGTTTCCCTTTGGCTCGCCCCGACTCGATTGGGCACCAAAGGGGAGCGGCCCAAAGACCAGGCCCATTTTCATGGCCCGATCGCTGGTCGATTGGCCTGGCCTCCATCAGACTTCCTAAGCCTTGAGGGGATTTTTGGAAACTTCCATGGCCCATCCAGGCCGGAAGCCTTGGCCTGGCCGCATGAAGCGATGCCTCAAGGTCCAGTTCCTTCAGGGTTCCAGGCCGTCCAAGACCTTTATGGTGCCAGTAGGCCTGACAGGCGAGGATGCGGCTGGACTGGTCCTGGAACTAATGACCTTTGGCGACGGGCCACAGGCAGGCCAAGAGGATTTGGTCTTTTTAGAGCCTCCATGGCCCCAAACCAGGGAATAACCATCCCGTCACCGGCAATAAACGGCCCCAGTCGCCATCTTGGCGGCCAAGTCTCTCTGCCACAAAGGTGACAAAATCCAAAATGGCTTGGTCAATCTCTGGTCTTGAAGAGACCCTTGCCCCGACTCATGGCAGCCACGAACAAGGCCGCCGTGTCCTCTAACAAAAAAGAGGAGCGCCAGAGCCCCTTGGTCCAAGACCACGATGGCTCACTGGTGATGGAAATCATGACATTGCTTCCTGACAATATCCTCTCCCTAGACAAACACATCTCTCTCTCTCTCTCTCTCTCTCTCTCTCT
>JAISEK010000038.1 GCA_031264145.1 Deltaproteobacteria bacterium | reverse complement strand
GATACGTTGTATTGAACACACAAACAGGGCAAAAGTAATCACTCCGTTCATCGGGGCGCAATTAGATATCTGTGAGGCATTTGGTTTCCCTGTCCCTGAAGGCTGTGCCCCGACCTGCGCATCGCGGCAGGAACCAAAGCGCAAGCGTGGCCGTCCATCGAAAAAAAAAGTTCTAAAGAGTTTCTAGTAGAAAAAAATGAAAAATTCACGTTTAGATACTCATTTTGAAGCTGGCAGCTATGGCCAAATGCCGCATGCCCGGTCATTTTGGCCGGGCATGCGGCATTTGGCGCAGCAGAGGCTGACGGGACCGATCCCAAGACGACGGCGTTGCCGACCGTGACCCTGACGCTTGTATGAGGCCAAGGGGCAAACTGTGGCGTCTTGGTACTGACGTATGTAGACAAACCTGATTTTGGCGGCCAGGTCCCACTGGGGCCTGGCCTGCAGGCGCATGGGCATGCTTCATGCTGAAGGCTTCCATCTTGTCGGGATACCTAAGGTGGTTGTCAAGCTCCTGGAAAAACTGGGCATATTGCGCCAGGTCTCGTTCTTGGGGCAGGCGGGAGCCTCCATAGGGGTACAACCAGTTTCAATTGTGGTTATCGACGCCCTGACGCCGGGCCGCAAATACGCTGCCATTACCGATTGGCCGGCTCGGCGTCCCTGAGCATACAGGCCACATAGCGGCTGTAAATCAGGCCTAAGAGTACGCCCTGGAAATCCAGATGATTGGACGGCCGCCATTGCTCCTGGTTTCCTCGACCATGGCCCAGGTAGTCCACCGCCGTCATCAGGCGCATGATCTGGCATGCGATTATGGTGAAAAAGACAGGACCGGGCCCGACATCCATGATGACTCTTGCCCTAAGGTGCGTCCCGGCATTTTCCAGGATCAGGTCCGTCCAGGGCTGTATCTTGAAGCCACCCTGCTCCTACGGTGTTTTGACGGGTTATTGGCCAGTGACTCCTTCGGGGCGGAGTCCCAAGAAAGACAAAACCACCATGAGCCATTTCGACTACGGCGATCCTTGTCCCGACGGTAAACGGCAATGGCTGGTGCCATGAGATTGCCCATAGCGTAACCGTTGGCCAAGGCTGAACCATTACGATTTGGGGTTGACGGCCGCCAGGGCCGGCTAGACCAGACGGAATCGTCCTTCCAGGCTATCTGTCTGAGCCATATGCTACGCCAAAAGTCTTGTCCAAGTAAAAATATCGGTAAGCCTGAGCCCATCCTTGAAGGCGGCCAGGAGTTCTCGAAGGGAAATGAAATTGACTCCAATGCCAGTGCTTATGCCCATAATATGCCGGCCAATGTCGGCTTCTCGGTGGCACTTGGCCGGGGCCAGCCAACATGCCTGTGCGGGCAGCCCGGATCTTCCTCGAATCGCCTAGAGTTGCAGTAATTTTGTCCCTGGCGTGATTTTCGCGGCACTGAAGTGGCGGTCGGATACCGAGGACTTTCAGCCTCTGCCTTTCCAGACTGGTACCGACAGACGCTTTACGTACTTGCCAAGGTACTCCATTTGGGGTTATTTTGATCCTGTCAGCCAACTGGCCGGGAACGGGGGGCTGCTTCATCGGAACCAGCCTTGGTCCAAGTAGCCTTTTGGATGACAATGCGATCCTAGGCCGGATTGTTATCTGGTCTCATAAGGAGGCCTGTTTGACTCGGCACTCATATAAACCTGTCGGCATCTGTCCCAAGAGGTTCGGCTTCGAGATAGTTGACGGCAGGATTAGGAACCTCGTCATCGAGGGTGGCTGCGACGGAAACCTGAAGGGCCTGGCCCGGCTGGTCGATAACGAGCCGGCCGCCAAGGTCGCCGACCTCCTGGCCGGGATCACGTGTGGCCGCAAGCCGAGCTCCTGCCCTGACCAGCTCTCCACTGCCCTGAGGAAGGTCTTGGCCAGGACCGGCAAGGCTGCCTCTGTCAAGACCCCGGTGGTGGCAGGTATGCCCAAAGCCGACCCCAATGGGGGAGGTATCCCTATGGCTGACCTGACCGCGATAAAACCAAAAACCCCTGGCGACGTCAAAGCTGGGAAGGTTGCCGGGAGCGGACAGGCCAAAAAGACCCGGCCCGGAGTCTAGCGTTTAAGCGAAAGGATAACTGGTGACCTGTCAAGTGGTTAATTGTGTCTTGCATGGGCTCATTCTGGTTTCCCTTCTTGAGATTTCAGATGTGTCAACTCATATTTGATTAAATTTTTCCCAATTTCCCGGACTATAGAGGTTTTCAGTCAGGATTTTTCTTGGGCCGGCCTCTTGGCCTCTTTGGATTCTGCTCCTCCGAATCTTTCTCGGGCCGCCCCCTTTTCTTGGGGATAGACTTTGCAGCTGGCACGGAAAGTCCCAATGCCTCGAGTTCATCGAAGACGCAGATCAGGGTGTGGACCCAGTATGCGTCATTGCTTGAAGGAGGCTCTGGGGCGTCTTTAACCCGCCATGCCGATGACAGGTCACCCATCAGTTCTCCGTATGACATGCCGGCCAGCAGGCCTGCCGACCTGGCTTTTCGAAGGATGCGGCATGTCGCGACGGTGGAGATGAAATTGATGAATTCCGATCCGATTTTATATCTCCGGTTAAACATGGGCTAGGCCAAGGATTGGGGGCGCCCACCGGCCGGTGCTGGTTTAGCTCCTTCCCCCTGCCTTTTCATTCTAGCCGCCTGTCCCCCGTCGATACACCATATTTGAACTTGAACCGGCAGTTATGATTTTGCGTTTTTTCTATAACCAACCTTGAGCATGTCTTTTTTAGACAATCGTACCCATCCTCGCCTTAATCTCAAGACAGTCAACCGGGACTCAATTTCAATGGCGGCAGGTCTACGATATTCCTGTGAGGGAATAGACTCATTGGTGGCCTGGGCCGCCGGCCGAGTCCGGGACGTGGTCAGAAGGGGAACTCCTCGTCAAGGGTCAGGTCCTCGGTCACCAAGACCCTGGGTGGCCTGGCCGTCTGCTGGACGGCCAGGCCGCTGACCACGATGGCGGCTATGGGCCTGACGGGGCAGGCCTTCTGGCAGGCCCCGCAGCCGATGCAGTAGTCCCGATCAAGGGTCGGTTCCTCGCGGCCGGAGGGGCCCACGGCCATGCGGACTGCGCCGGTTGGGCAGAGCTCGGCGCAGGCCCCGCAGCTGGTCCCGTTTTTGACCACCACGCACTCGTCGCGGTCGAGGTCGGCCAGGCCAAGCTTGGTCAGCCTCTTGGCCTCGACGGAAAGGGGCCTGATGGCCCCTGTGGGGCAGACTTTGGAGCAGACCACGCAGTCGTATTGGCAAAAGCCCTCGTAGGCGTCCAGGACGGGCTTGTCCCTCAGGATTGTGAAACCAGACGGGCTGGGCCGGAGGGCCAGGTTGGGGCAGGCCCGGACGCAGGTGTGGCACAGGGAGCAGTGGGCGTTGAAGTGGGCCAGGGAGAGGGCCCCCGGAGGGAGGATCGGGGCCTGTTCTGGGATGGCCAGGGCCCTGGCCCGGAGTTCCGGGCTGGTCAGGAAGGCCCCGGCTGCCAGCGTGCCGCCGGCCGCCAGCCGCAGGAAGGCCCTCCTTTTTCCTGGATCACCCGTTGGGCCTTTGGGCCGGCCGAACCGCAGCGACCCGTTGGGGCAGGCCGAGGCGCACTCGAGGCAGAGGAGGCAGCGGCCGGAGTCGATGTATTTCCCCTCGCCGTCGAGGCAGGAGGCCGGGCAGACCCTCTGGCAGGCCCCGCAGCCCAGGCAGGTCCCAGGGTCTAGCCACAGGCCGAGGGCGGGGCTTCCGGAGATAAGCCGCAGGACCAGCCCGGTGGGGCAGAGGGCGTTGCAGAAGGCCCGGCCGCGGAAGGCGGCCAGGACCAGGGCCAGGAGCGTCAGGACGCTGGGACCGGCCATGAGGCTGTAGGGCTCGATTTGGCCGAAGGGGAGCGTCAGGCCCAGCCAAAAGAGGCCCAGCAGGACAACGGGGACGAGAAGGCGGAAGGCGCGGCTGGGCCGGAAGGCGAAACGGTGGCCCCTGATCCGGGAGCGGGCCAGGAAGGCCAGATCCATGGCCGCCCCCATGGGGCAGATGAACCCGCAGAAGAAGCGGCCAAAGATGGCCGAAAGGACGGCCATGGACAGAAAGGCCCCGATTAGGTTGGCCTCGCCGTGGGAGAAGAAGCCGGCCATGAGCTGGCCGAACTGGAGACTGGACAGGACGCCTATGGTCCCCTGGAACGTGTCTGGCCGTCCGAGGGCCAACAGTAGTAGCGCCAGAAGGCCCCAGGAAATGGCCCGGCGCAGCCATTTCAATATGGCGAAGCGTTTTTTGGGTTTCATGTGTCTCGGGTTGGGCGCGAAATGATGGCCGCGTCTAGGGTACAACGGTTCTGGGCCCCGGCCTGCTGGTCAGGGGCCGCTTTGGCGGCGGAGTGCCTCGTCAAGGGGAGGGACCGGGCGGTCTGACAGGCCGGGGTGCCAGCCGTTCAGACGGTTCGGCCGGCCTAGACGGTTAGCCGCTGGACGCTCAGCCGGCTCAGGTCGCTTTGGCCCAGGCCTATTTCGGCCGCCCTGGCTATGTAGCCGGGCTCGTTGATGCCCGAATCGGCCAGGATTTTTGCCGAGGCCGAGTCGACGGCCACTGGGTCGGTGGAGGCCAGAAGCATGTTGGCGGCCAGGTATTGGGAATCGCCATGTCCCCTGGGGCCACCGGTGAGCATGACCCTCCTGGCCTCGACTATGTTGAGGGTGGGCTTCCTGTAGAGCGAGAGCTCCGGAATGCATTGGTCCAGGCCGTTCCAGTGCAGATTGGACCGATCCCAGATGGCGCCCATGAGGTTCTTCAGGGCCCCCGTCATCTTGGCCCCGCCGTGGTGTTTGAGGACCGGGACGTTAATTACCACGTCGGCTTCCAGGAAGAGCTCGTGGAAGGATGTCTCGCCAAGCCTCGAGGTCCCTGGGATCGTCACCTTCTGGAAGTACTTTTCCTCGTTGGCCGGAGCGACCGTCGCCCCAGCGGCCTTGGCCGCCTCCTCCAGGCCCGACTTGCCGTAGGCGTTTCTCCAGTTGTCGCAGGTGTTGTCGAAGACGCTGACACGGCTGGCCCCCAGGGCCAGGGAGTTGGCTATGATGTGGGACAGCAGCTCGGGGCTGGTGTTGGCGGCCATGCTGGGCTCGACCGCCCAGCCCATGTTGGGCTTCACCAGGACCTTGGCGCCCTTGCCGACGAAGCGGCCCAGGCCGCCCAGGGCCTCCAGGGCCCGGTCGTACATGGCCGTGACGCTTGTGCCCCTGACGGCCACCAGGTCGGGATAGTCCTGGGCCAGGGCCGGGGACGCGCCCAGGCCGGCCGTCCTCCCCAGGCCGAGAACGGCGGCCCCGCCGGCCAGGGTTTTGAGAAAGGATCTTCTGTCCATGAAATCTCCCTTTGAGGCTCCCTCGCGGGGCCCGGTGGTATTGGGCCCGGTTGGGGCCCGTTAAGGTCTGGCTGGCGTTGGCCCCAGGGCGGGACAAGGCCTCATCCATGGCATCGGACGTCTCGCTTCCGGGGCTTTCGGCCATCAATCGCTAAATTTAATTTGCCGGCCGTCCTGGTCACGTGGGCCTGGAACTGGGTGCCTGGGGCGGCTCTCGGGAGGAGCGCGGGTGGGCGCCAGGTGGGGGATGGAATTCTGGCGACCTTCGGGGAAGGCCTGAGGGGCTTTTTTGGGGCCCGGTCCAAGATGGGGGACTCTCTGAATTGGATTGATTATACCATGCCTAATAGTACAAAGCGCAAATATTTTTCGTCAAAGTTGTTTTTTTCACTTTTTAGTGGCCCAGGGGAGGCGGTCTCCTAGCCGAAGGGAAGGCTGGTACCAGCGGCCGGCCATGAGGCCTTCCTCGGGGAGGACTGGCCCCTCGCCAAGGCGGAGGCTCATCCCTCGGAAGGGCGGTCAGGTTTGATTTTTGGTGGGCATGAGAACTATATGTTTCCATAATGCTATTAGATAATTTTTTGATGTTATTATGAAGATTTTAAAATTTTTATAGCGATCATATATTTTTTTAGTTCTCGCTACGACTTGTATTATGACTGTCAGAGAAATAAATAATCGTTAACTCTAAAACTAAATAGTAAGTTAATTTTAAAAATAGTTATTTTTAGTGCTATTTTATAATTAGGTTAATTTATTGAAGTTCGGGATTAAAAAATGTATAATTCTGACCGGTTAGACATTCAGACCCGCCCCATGGCCTGCCGCCGGGCGGCAATGGGGTCTTCCGGGCTTCTGGACAATTCTCTCCTTCATTTGGCCCCTATTTCCAGAAACAGCCTCCCTGCGACACTTGCGTCGCCCTTGGCCCAGCAAAATCCCGTGTTTCGAAAAATCTGGTTGACTTGTCCAAGCCGGGGATCTAAAATCTTCAGAATACTATCTTTTTCTCTTTAATAGCTCATAATTTAGTTTAATATTTTTAAAAAGGCCTTGATTATAGTTATTGGCCGGGTCTGATTGCCCGAAGCCAGACCAGCGGCCTGGACGCCAGCAATCGTCCCGTCCCGCCATAACGAGAAACGTTCCATAGACTCCGCCGCCCATTGCCGGAGCTTCCTTGGGGGAAACATAATGTCCCAGTATGACCTTATTATCATCGGGGCCGGCCCGGCCGGCCTGACGGCGGCCATGTACGGCCGCCGGGCCGGGCTGTCTGTCCTGGTCCTGGAGCAGACGGTCGCCGGAGGCCAGATGCGTCTGACCGGCGACATAGAGAACTGGCCCGGCCTGAGCGTGACCACCGGCGACGAGCTCTCCGAGGCCATGCGGGCCCAGTCCGAGTCATTCGGGGCCGAGTTCAGGGAGGCCATGGTCAGCGGCCTGGTCCCGGCCTCCGAGGCCTCCGGGCCCGATCACGCCGTCAAGGTCCTGGGCCCAGATCTCACGGCCCCGGCCATCATCGTGGCCTCGGGTGCCTACCACCGCAGCCTGGACTGCCCGGGGGCCAAGGATTTCCATGGCCGGGGCGTGAGCTTCTGCGCCATCTGCGACGGCGGCTTCTTCCGCAACCAGGAGGTGGCCGTGGTCGGGGGCGGCAACACGGCCCTGGAGCAGGCCATGTACCTGACCAACCACGCCTCCAGGGTCCACCTCGTCCACCGCCGGGACGAGTATAGGGCCGACCGCCTGGTCCAGGACCGCCTGGCCAAAAACCCCAAGATAGTGACCCACCTGGGGTACGAGGTGGCGGCCATAGAGGGCAAGGACGAGGTCGAGCGCCTTAGGCTCAGGCACGCCATGTCAGGGCGGGAAAAGTCCCTGGAGGTGCCGGGGGTATTCCTTTTCGTCGGCAGTGCCCCTTATTCCGACTTCCTGCCCGAGGAGATAAGGAAGGCTCCTGGCGGCTGGGTCATAACCGACAGGAGCCTGCAGACCTCCGTCGGGGGGATCTTCGCCGCCGGGGACGTCAGGGACACGGATCTGAGACAGATCGTGACCGCCGCTGGCGACGGGGCCCTGGCGGCCATGAACGCCTACCACTACCTGGAGAAGCGCAAGTAGGTCTTTTGCGGGGATGTTCTCCATGTGGAGCTGGAACCATCCCCAGGTCCATCATGTCGCCGGTTTTGCCCCGGACAGAGGAACTCGCTGGCCTGGCCGGCCAGCGGCCCGCCGGAACGAAAAGCCCCGCCCAAGGCGGGGCTTTTCGTTCC
>JAISEK010000027.1 GCA_031264145.1 Deltaproteobacteria bacterium | reverse complement strand
AACCGGGCGAAAGTGATCACACCATTCATAGGGGCGCAAGTGGATATCTGTAAAGCGTTCGGCTTCGATATACCAGACGGTTGTGCGCCGACCTACACATTGCGCCAGAAACAACGACGCAAGCGTGGCCGCCCACCCAAAAAGATGGGTAAGCGAGATTAATAGTAGAAAAAAATGAAAAATTCACGTTCTTCAAGCGCCGGCCGACCACCAAAGACTATCTCCAGCATGTCCAGGGCGTCGGATGTTTTGGCCGGGGACGACGTCGGGCACATCAAGACGCGATCGGTGTTTAATACGTCCATCCGGAGCATGTCCAGATGGGCCGTGGGCATCTCTAGGTCGGACGGGAAACAGACCGCATTGGTCATGAACATTTTCAAGGGCGAGGTTTGTACCAGCTTGGTGAAACGGTCGTAATCTTCTTTCAGGCTTGGGCGCAATAGCCCGGATTGTTCCATGATATTAGGGGCTCCGCCCGTAGGCCCCAGCGCATAATGACCCGCCCCGACCTTCAGGCTGTTGTCCGGGTTGCGCGCCTTCACCGAAAACTCGGGCGGCGCGAACGACAAGGCCGACTTGAGCTGGTCTTCCCCGATGAACGCTTTCGTGCCGGCCACCCTGAACCCATGCTGGACGAAATAATCCCTGGCCCTGGCATCGGGGAACTCGACGCCGACCTCATCCAGAATCTCCAGACTGGCCTGGTGGATGGTGGCCAGATCAGCTTCGGTGAACATTTCGGACCGTCTAGCCATAATTGCTCTCCAGCATCATGATATTTACCAACATCCGATGGCAGCGCTTGGCATCTATTGCCTTAAGCAACAAACGAACCAACCATGTAACTCTTTGAAATTTTTGCATAATTCAAATCCCTGGATGATCATCTCTTTTTATTTTTACAAAAGATCAAAAAACCTGCGCCTAATGACAATAAAATTTGACGTTTTTTATCCCCTTGATTTTGCCAAGTAGTCGCCGCCAAGTGCCATATTCGGACTCCTGGCATAATTGGAACGGCTCGGCCTCCCGGCGGGCGGCCGTTTTACCGCAGCCAAGAAAACGCGCTGTCCACCGGCGTCCCATCTGGCCCGGAACGGCCTTGGCCGCATCACCTTCTGGCCTTGCCCGTTGAAAGCCCAGGCGCAGAGGACCGACAGAGTATGCCAGGGTCAAGTTTGCCTGTCTTGATCCACAATTAACCAAAGGCCAACTTAAGGTGCCCCACCGTCAGACATGAAAAAATGGGATTCGTTCATGGCCCGTTGCCAATTGAGGCGCAAGACGTCTGATTCTTTGTGATTGGTGCCGAGATGGGTTTAGTTGTTGGCATTGCGATTAACCTGTTGATCATGTTCCATTGCCCCGTCAAGTGGCTAATTGTGTACCGCTATGGCGCATTATGGCTTCCCAGCTTGATAATTTGGGGATATCAATACATATATACATATTGATCTCCTTGACAGGAGGAGAATGTCCCGCTGGATAAGATAAAGGGCTATTATGAGGGTATTTTCTTTGACAGGGCGACCCGGCTGTACGATCCTTTCTCAGCCATGAATTTCTTCGGGGACATGAGGTTCAGGAATCACTGGATGGAATCAGGTTCCAACGCCATCATCAGGGAAATGCTGAGGGACAGGGGACTCACGGTCGGCCAGTTCAGGAATTTCCCGGCGGCAATGGTTTCGCCAGTTTCCCAATGGAAATGGCCCACGACGACCATGCGTCCGCCAAACGCCTCCCCGTGTTCATCGCCATCGTCCAGGACACAGGGACCAAGATGACGCACCTTATCGGGCAGGCTCTTGAGGGAAGGCAATCATGGATGGGGCGGAGAGAATGACGATGGCCGTCGACGAGAAATACGATGAGGGAATGGGCCTGTCTTTATTCAGGAACCACAGAAACTCGACCTTCAGGCCAAGACTCTTGGGCGCAACACTATCGGGTCCAGGAAAATTGTTGGCACCTTCCAGCATCGCAAGCTAAATCCAACCTGGCGGCTGGGCAAACGTCTGCCTAATGAGGAGTTGGACCGCAGGTCCGACGGTTAGGCGGGAACGCACCGGGCAGACCGAAGGCGGCAACGTCCCAGGCTCCGCGGGAATCCCCCGCCTTTGGATCGGGGGGAGTCCAGGTATTTAACGCCATCATGTGCGGTACTTAAGTTTTTAGCGGACGGACCTGGACTGGTCTGACACCTGGCGTCCCCCCGGATTCCCCTGGCCAGCCTTCCGGAAAAGTAAACATTGGACAATTTGATGCCCAGCAGTACCCGGCACCGCCAAAAGGGCAAAATAGACCTTTCGGCCGCCCAGCTACCATTTCCTTTTCTCGTCCGGGAAGCAGACGCCGAATCCCCGAAAACTGATGCTCATGTAAAAACCACCGCAAGGACCAAAATGGCAAGCCTTTGGCACCTATCCCCAAGGGTTTAAATCCGCATAGCCAAAAAACGCAGCTTTTAGATGACCGCCAGGCTTCTGGCCCCGCGAGAGTCGCCCGCTTCAGGCTGGGGAGGGCGTCAACCCACCAAGGGCCCTTCCCCCAGGGTGTCTTTCCTGCCCCTGGGCCCCCGCTATCGCCGTTTCCCCTGGAAGCCGCCGAAAGTCAGTCCTTTCCGGCCTTCCAGGATAGTTCTCTCAAAGGTGCCCTGAATTCGAGCCTCCCTGGCTTTCCGTCTTTCACGAAGTGGCAGGCGGCGACGTTTCTAGCGTCCAGGGCCACGGTCAATGAGGGCCTTGTTCCCCGATCCCCTGTCCTGGCAATGCCAAAACGGCCTTAATTGCCCTTTTTTGGCGCAATTGGCCAGTGTTTACGTCTTTACGCATATATGGTACTGCTTTGGGTGAAGGGCCGCCAATGCCGGCAGCACAGGACACTTCCAGCCTCCCGATCTCCCTTTTTTGCTTCCCTGCTTGTGATTACGGACATGTCGACTCATAATTAAACGCTAGACACGGTGGCTAGTTACCTTGCCTATCTTGGAATACCAGATAAAATGTGCTTCATTTTATTTGGGCCAATGATGACCTGACTTGATTCGTCTGGGGCATCCACGCCGATCAAATCAAGATAGACAAGGCACCAAGGGGTCCGCCACGTCGCAAATGCCTCTCTCTGGCTGCTTTCGTTATTTTTGAAGGGGAACCAGGCCAAGACCATCATTGACCAAAGCCCAAAATTGCCTTACAATTATTACAGTATATCGGACTTTCCGCCCAGGCTTTTTTCGTTGACCACGCCTGGAGGAGGTAACAATAATATGGGAAATAGGCTGCCTCTTTTGAAGACGGGCACGAGTTCCTTCAAGAAAATCAGGACCGAGCAAAGGCTGTATGTCGATAAGACCATGTATATCCCTGGCCTCATCGGCTGCGGCGATGTCGTCTTCCTCTCCCGGCCCAGGCGCTTCGGCAAGTCCCTGACCGTCTCCACCCTGGACTCCTTCTTCTCGGGAGAAAAGGAGCTGTTCAGGGGACTGGCCGCCGAGAAATTCATGGACTCCCCTGGCTTTGCACCAAGGCCGGTCATCCACCTGGACATGAGCGTCCCCAGTGGGTCAGACAGCCAGACAATGCTGGAAGCGATAATAACTAAAGAACTGCAGAAAATTGCCAAACGTCATAAAGTTATTCCACAAGGGTCTAATTCAGCTGATCTTTTTTTATCATTGATTGAGGAAATGAATGATAGTTACTCGCAAAGAGTCATCCTCTTGATTGACGAGTATGATGCCCCGGTGATAAAAGTCATCCAAACTCCCAGATTGTCCAGGATTAAGGATCTGCTTGAAGATACCAGGGGTGTCATGTCCAATTTTTACAGCAAGATTAAATCCGCCGATGATTATCTGGATCTCGTATTCATCACCGGGGTCACTAAGTTTTCCCGCATGGGCGTCTTCTCCACCCTGAACAATTTGACGGATATTTCCCTCTTGCCCGAGTTTGCCGCCATCGTGGGTTTCACGCAGGAGGAGCTGGAAAACAGTTTCAGGCCTTTCATCGGGAGGACGGCCGACGCGCTGAACCGTGAGGAGAACGTTCTGCTGGATAAGATCAGTGACTATTATGACGGTTTTTCCTTTGACGGGGAGACCCGGCTGTACAATCCCTTCTCAACGATGAGTTTCTTTCGGGACATGGATTTCAACAATTTCTGGATGGAATCTGGTTCCAATGCCCTCCTAAGGGAGATGCTGAGGGACAAGGGACTCACGGTCGACCAGTTCAGCAATATGCCGGTGAACAAGGATTTCGCCCGTTCACCCGGGGAAATAGAGAAGACCCCCGCCCACGGGTTCCTTTACCAGGCCGGCTACCTTACCCTGCGAAAGAACGCCGAGTCGTCCTACTCGCTTGACTATCCAAACTTCGAGGTGCTGTCGTCCATGTCGCAGCTGTTCATCGACAACCTGTTCCCCTCGGCGGTCGAGGCGGGCCAGGCCGCCATCAGGCTGAGGGAACACGCCGCGGGTGGGGATGTCCCGGCGATGGTTGGGGACTTCATGCGTCTTTTCTCCAAGATAGCCTACGACGACCATTCGGCCGCCAAGCGCCTCTCCATGTTCATCGCCATCGCCCAGGACCCGGGGGCCGAGGTGACGCGCCTAATCGGGCAGGCCCTTGGGGGCGGGGCCATCATGGATGGGACGGAGAGAATGGCGAGGGCCGTCTATGGGAAAGACTATGAGGTGGCCCTCGCCCTCATGGACTCGCTCATAAAGGGCAGCGGCCAGGGGAAGGGGATCCGCCTGAAGCTGAACGAGGGCTTCTATCGCTCGAACCTGCTCTCCTTCCTGCTGGGCGCCGGCCTTAGGGCCACCCCAGAGACGCATTCCGGCCATGGCCGAAGCGATCTGGTCGTCGAGCACGGGGGCAAGACCTACGTCATCGAGATGAAGGTCGTCGAGAAGGCCTCCTCCGCCGCGACCGCGGCCAAAAACGGCATGTGCCAGATTCTTGACGCCGGCTACGCCGACCCCGAGATCGACCCCATCCTCCTGTCGCTGGCCGTGGCCGAGGACACCAGAAACATCGCCGCCTGCGTCTTCGTCAAGGACAAGTCGGCCGAGTGGTTCGAGACGAAGGATCCCTTGAAGGAACAATTGAAGGAACAGTTAAACCAACGGTTAGGGAAAACAGGAAAAAATAAGCCCCCGGCGGCCTCGCGGGGCAAGACCAGGAGGGGCCCCTGACAGTGAGCAGTCATCCAAGCCGAGTTCCCCTCGGTCTCCGCTGCCACCCGGGCCTTGGGCCCATGGCATGACATAATAGCCGTATTTCCAGATACCTGGGCACCGGAACTCCGCCTATTCCCGTTCGTTTCCGCCGGCCAGGTGAAGTCCCGGGCCGCGCGGCCGCCATGACTTGGGCGGTCCCGTCCCCGCCGTCTTCCCGGCCTCGCGGGGCTCCCCTGGGACCATGTCTACATCATTATTGATCTGTCCTCCAGAGGCCATCCCGCCGCGAGGACGCCCGGGCCCGCCATGCGCCCCCTGCCCGCCAAGGGCCGCCGCGCCATCCCGGCCGGCCGGCCCGCCAGGGGAAGGCCCGTCGCCCAGGCCCCGCGGGCCAGTCCCGGCGGGCCTTGTTTTTGGCCATCGGGTGTAATATTCTAGGCTCGGCCCGCGGCCGCCCCCCTTCCCCTGGGAAACGGCGGCCCTGGCCCCCCGCTTTCCCCGAAGACCGTAGTGGAGACGCCAATGTCCAGCCCCCAACCAGGCAACATCCTGCCGCTGATCCTGGATCCCCGCGAGACCCTGTTCATCAAGCCCGGCGGCGAGCTGGGCGCCCCGGGCGACCCCAACCTCGTCGGCATCATCCCCCCGGTGGCCCCGGGCAACTTCGGCTCCAAGGCCTTCCGCAAGGAGTTCAACCTGCGCTACGCCTACGTGGGCGGGGCCATGGTCGGGGGCATCTCCTCGGTGGCCATGTGCGTGGCCCTGGCCGACATGGGCGGCCTGGGCGTGTTCGGGGCCTCGGGCCTCCGGCCGGCGGCCATAGAGGAGGCCATCGCCAGGCTGCGGTCCGAGCTCCCGGAGCAGACGTTCGGGTCCTGCCTCATCCACAGCCCCCAGGACCCGGCCTGGGAGGAGAGGGTGGCCGAGATCTACGTGGAGAGGGGGGTCACCCTGGTCGAGGCCTCGGCCTTCATGCAGATTACCCCCTCGCTGGTCCGCTACCGCCTCCATGGCCTCTCGACCGCCCCGGACGGGACCGTGGTGGCCCCCAACAGGGTCATCGCCAAGGTCTCCCGCCTGGAGCTGGCCAAGCGGTTCTTCAGCCCCCCGCCGCCCAAGATCGTCCAGGAGGCCCTCAACAGGGGCTGGATCACCGAGAGGGAGGCCTCCCTGGCCCCCCTGGTGCCCGTGGCCCAGGACCTGACGGCCGAGGCCGACAGCGGCGGCCACTCCGACTTCAGGCCCGCCCTGACCCTGTGGCCCTCGGCCGTCAGGCTGGCCGAGGAGTGTTCCCTGCGGCACGACTACCGGCAGCCCCTCCGGGTCGGGGCCGCCGGCGGCCTGGGGACCCCCATGGCCCTCCTGGCCGCCCAGGACATGGGCCTGGCCTACTTCGTGACCGGCTCCATCAACCAGAGCTGCGTCGAGTCCGGGCTCTCCGAGGGCGGGCGGGCCCTCCTGGCCAAGGCCGGCCAGACCGACGTGAGCCAGGCCCCGGCCGCCGACATGTTCGAGCTGGGCTCCAAGGTCCAGGTCCTCAAGTACGGGACCCTCTTCGCCCCCCGGGCCCTCAAGCTGGCCGAGCTCTACCGCCAGCACGCCTCCCTGGAGGACCTGCCGGCCGAGGAGGCCAGGAACCTGGAGGAGAAGATATTCCGCAAGCCGCTCTCGCAGGTCTGGGCCGAGACCAGGGAGTTCTTCGCCGCCCGCGACCAGGCCACCCTGGAGAAGGCCGAGGCCAACCCCAAGCTCAGGATGGCCCTGGTCTTCAGGTGGTACCTGGGCCAGGCCTCCCGCTGGGCCATAGCCGGCCTGGCCGACCGCCGGACCGACTGGAGCATCTTCTGCGGGCCCTCCCTGGGCGCCTTCAACGAGTGGGTGGCCGGCAGCTTCTACGAGGACCCGGCCAACCGCCGGGTGGCCGACCTGGCCGGCCTCCTCCTGCACGGGGCGGCGGTCATGAAGCGCCTGGCCCTGGCCCGGGACCTGGGCCTCCTGCCCGACGACTTCCACGGCCTCATCGAGCCCCTGCCCCCCGAGGAACTGGGCAACTTCTTCTGAGCCCGGTCCCCCCAGGGCGCCGGTACGGCCGGGCCGCCAGCCCGGCGCCCTGGGCCTCCCTCCCATCCCGGGGCCCGCCCCGGCCCCCGTCTGCCCGCCCGCCTTTTTTTCATATTGCAAAGCAGCGCGATCTATGTAAAGATCAAAAATTGTCCATTTGCCGCCCGCCCAGGGGAGCGCCGGCGGCCCGCTTGCCCCGTTTTCGCGCCCTTGGGGCCATGAATAAGGCATTCGTTAGACCAAACATAGGCCCTGACGGCCCTAAGACGGCGTCTGTGTCGGCCCTGTCCGGGCCAGACGCCCGGGAGGATTCCCTGGCGGGCCAGGGCGCGACCATCCAGATGGGCCGGATCAAGGCGCCTCGCCGACCATTTTTGGCCCCGATGATTGGACCCAGTCCCTCGCCCTCGTGGCCAAGGGGTTCCCTTGGGTGGAGTCTATGAGCACTGAGAGTCAGACCACCGCGTCGCCAAGGCCCGCCGACCAGGCCGTGGCCGTCATCGGCCTGGGGGCCCTGTTCCCGGGCGGCCGCCCGGGGGTGGCCGGATACTGGTCCCTGGTGAGGGACGGGCTGGACGCCATCTCCGACGTCCCCGCTGACCATTTCCTGGCCGAGGACTACTACGACCCCGACCCCAAGGCCCAGGACCGCATCTACTGCCGGCGGGGGGCCTTCATCCCCAAGGTCCCCTTCCAGCCCCTCCGGTACGGCGTGACCCCCAGGGACCTGGAGTCCATCGACACGACCCAGCTCCTGGGCCTGGTGGTGGCCGACGAGGCCCTGAGGGACGCTGGCTACCCCCCGGGCGGCCCTGGCCATGCCCGGACCGCGGTCATCATGGGCGTCACCGGGGCCCTCAAGATGGTCGTGGGCCTGGGCAGCCGCCTGGTCCACCCCCACCTGCGCCGGGCCCTGGCGGAGAGCGGCGTAGGCGGCGACCTGGCCGAGGAGGTCATCGGGCGCCTCCTGGAAAAGTTCCCCCCCTGGCGGGAAAGCAGCTTCCCGGGCCTGCTGGGCAACGTGACCGCCGGCCGGGTGGCCAACCGCCTGGACCTGGGCGGCCCCAACATGGTCGTGGACGCGGCCTGCGCCAGCTCCCTGGCCGCCATCGGCCAGGCCCTCCAGACCCTCCGCGCCGGCCGGGCCGACCTGGTGGTCAGCGGGGGCCTGGACACCTTCAGCGACCCCTTCATGTTCTCCTGCTTCTCCAAGACCCCGGCCCTGTCCCCCTCCGGCGAGGTCCGCCCCTTCGACCGGGCCGGCGACGGCACCCTCCTGGGCGAGGGCCTGGGGGTGGTGGTCCTCAAGCGGCTCGAGGACGCCGAGAGGGACGGCGACCGCGTCTACGCCCGGATTCTCAGCGTCGGCGGGTCCTCCGACGGCCGGGGCACGGCCATCTTCGCCCCCAGCCCCTCCGGCCAGCGCCGGGCCATCGAGGCCGCCTACGACGAGGCCGGCTGGGACCCCGGCCAGGTGGACCTGGTCGAGGCCCACGGCACCGGCACGGCCGTCGGCGACGGCGTGGAGCTGGAGGCCCTGGGCGGGCATTTCGCCGGCAGCCGGCCCGACGGCGGGGGCCCCTGGTGCGCCCTGGGCTCGGTCAAGTCCCAGATAGGCCACGCCAAGGGGGCGGCCGGGGTGGCCGGCCTCATCAAGGCCGTCCTGGCCCTCTTCCACAAGGTTCTGCCGCCGACCATCAAGGTCAGGGATCCCCAGGGGCCCCTGGCCGACCCCTCCTTCCCCCTCTACCTGAACGACCGGGCCAGGCCCTGGCTCTCCGCCCCCGGGAGGCCCCGCCGGGCCGGGGTCTCGGCCTTCGGCTTCGGCGGCTCCAACTTCCACTGCCTCCTGGAGGAGTCCCGGGCCCCCAAGCCGCCCGACGAGGGCGGCGTCCACCTGGTGGCCCTCTCGGCGGGCGGCCCCGGGGAGCTGGCCTCGGCCCTGGCCCCCCTGGCCGCGGCCGACGGCGACCCGGCCCTCTCGCTCCTGGCCCGGGGCCTGGCCCGGTCCTTCAGGGCCGACGCCCCGGCCAGGCTGGCCCTGGCCGGCTCCCTCGCCGAGGTCTCGCTCCTGGCCCGGACCCTGCCGGCCCTGCTCGGCGGCCGGCCCGGGGATCTCCCCCGGGGGGCCTTCCTGGGCCTGGCGGGGGAGACCGCCCCCGGGGGCCTCGTCCTGTCGCTCCCCGGCCCGCCGGCCGGCTTCGACCCCGCCCCCCTGGGCCGGGCCCTCTCGGCCCTGGCCATCTCCTTCCCGTCCGTCCAGGAGTGCCTGGACCTGGCCGAGGGCCTGAGGGTCTCCCGGGGCCTCTCCGACCACAACCTGGGGCTGGTCCTCCTGCCCCCCCGGCTGGCCCCGGCGGCCTTCCGGGCCCGGCT
>JAISEK010000195.1 GCA_031264145.1 Deltaproteobacteria bacterium | reverse complement strand
CAGGCCGCGGCCGTCCATGCCCCCTGGGCCTGGGGGCGGCCAGCCTTGAAGACCTGCCCTCCCCCATGCGGCGAGACCGCCATCGGGTTGCGTCTTGGCCCCCGGCCACGAGAAGCCATGAACCATTATCGACCCTGCTTGATGGTGCCCCGGCCCCAATAGTGGCCAGGCCTGATGCCTATTCCCGAGGCTTTAGCTCGGCAGGACTCAAACTGGCGGTTTTTTCGCTGGAACGTCATGGTCGTTAAAACCTCCATTTTTGGCAAGTTTTTATTTTTAAAAATAAAAACTTATTTTTTTTGCCATTGTTTACCAAAATGTATACATTCTTGTTTTCACCCCAGGCCTTCCGGCCAAGGCCCCGGCAATGGGCAATCTCATCGAACGACCCGAATATCTGGACAGACTCTCCATGTGGAGGGAAAAGGGGCTAATCAAGGTCATCACGGGAGTACGCCGCTGTGGAAAATCCACCCTGCTCAGGCTGTTCATGGACCGGTTGAAAGACGAAGGCGTTCCTGGGGAGCAAATAATTGCCCTCAACCTTGATGACCTGCGTTTTTCAGATCTATTGGATTTCAGGAACCTGCATGACTACGTCAATTCCAGGACCATAGAGGACAAGCCCGCCTTTGTCTTTATTGACGAGATACGGAACTGCCCCGACTTCGAGAAGGCGATCTCAAGCCTCTTTCTGAAGGCCAACCTCGACATCTACCTCACGGGCTCAAACGCCCATATCTTGTCAGGCGAATTGGCGACGAAGCTTTCCGGGCGCTACGTCAAGATAGACATGTTGCCCCTGTCTTTCAGGGAATATGGGAAGATAGTCAAGATTACCGACAAGCGGGAACGCTTCCTCCAATTCATGAACATGGGCTCATTCCCAGACGCCGCCCATATCGCAGACGACGACCTGGCCAGCGGCCAGTATCTGGAGGGCGTGTACAGCACGGTGCTGGTGAAGGACATCCTTGACCGCAAAAGCATAGGTGATGCCACCCTCCTGAAGTCGGTGGCGAGTTTTCTGGCCCACTACGTGGGCAGCCCCGTCACCGCCAACAGGATAGCCAGCACGCTCGCCGGCATGGGGCGCCGCCCGACGAGCCCGGCGACCATCGGCACCTATCTTGAGGCCCTCTCGGACAGCTACCTGTTTTACAAGGTCGATCGGTATGACATCAAGGGCAAGGCGCATCTCAAAACCGAGAACAAATACTACATTTGCGACACCTGGCTTAGAAACATGACGCTCAACGCCTTCAACAAGGATATCGGCCGTCAGATAGAGAATCTCGTCTTCCTGGAGCTTTCGCGTCGCGGCAACAGGGTGGACATCGGCAAGGCCGGGCGGGGAACAGAAATCGACTTCGTGGCCGTCAGCAACAGGGGGACGGAATACTACCGGTCTCGGCCTCGGTCCTGGATGATGACGTTCTGGAACGTGAGCTCGCGCCCCTGAGGACGGTCAGGGACAATTACCCGAAATTTCTGCTGACCCTGGACGACTTCTCCAGTGACCATGACGGCATACGGCAGCTTAACCTGATTGACTGGCTGACGGGCGTTGGGTGGGGGCAGGGATGCTGGCCTCTGCGGCGACGGCTCCGCCCGGAAGCCAGCTGGTACGGGACGCCGCCTGGCCCTGTCACAAAAAGAACCACCGCCCCAATGGGGCGGTGGTTCTTTTTGGCCCTGGTCCCCCCCGGCGCCAGGGGCGGCCGGGAGGGGACGAAAGCGAAGGAAGGCTAGAACAGGCCCTTGACCTTGCCAGTTTCGGTATCGACGTCGACGCGGCGGTAGGCCGGGTCGGAGGCGGTGCCGGGCATGAGGGTGATGGCCCCGGCGACAGGGACCACGAAGCCGGCCCCGGCATATATGAGCACGTCGCGGACGAAGAGCTTCCAGCCCTTCGGGACGCCCTTGATGGTCGGGTTGTCGGACAGCGACAGGTGGGTCTTGACCATGCAGAGGCCCAGCTGGGCCGTGGCAGGATCCTTCTGGAAGCCCTCGAGCTTCTTGAGGGCGTCGGGGTTGTAGTCGACGCCGTCGGCCCCGTAGACCTCCTTGGCGATGATCTCGACGCGCTCCTTGAGGGGCTGCTTGAGGTCATAGAGGAACTTGAACTTGGGAGTGTCGTTGCAGGCGTCCTTGACGGCCTCGGCCAGCTCGATGGCCCCCTCGCCGCCCTTGAGCCAGTGGTCGGAGACGGCCACGCGGGCCCCGGCCGCCACGCAGGCGTCGCGGATGGCCTTGATCTCGTCGGGAGTGTCGGACACGAAGGAGTTGATGCAGACGACCGGGCTGATGCCGGACTTCTTGACCGTGTTGACGTGGTGCAGGAGGTTCTCGCAGCCCTTGACGACCTGGCCGACGTTGGGGACCTTGTACTCCTCGGGCAGGGGCTTGCCGGGGGCGGGGATGGGCGCGCCGCCGTGGCACTTGAGGGCCCTGACCGTGGCCACGATGACGGCCGCGTTGGGAATGAGGCCGGAGAAGCGGCACTTGAGGTTCCAGAACTTCTCGAAGCCGATGTCGGCGGCGAAGCCGGACTCGGTGACGTGGTAGTCGGAGAGCTTGAGGGCCAGGCGGTCGGCCACGATGGAGCTCTGGCCGATGGCGATGTTGGCGAAGGGGCCGGCGTGGACGAAGCAGGGCTGGCCCTCGAGGGTCTGCATCAGGTTGGGGTTCAGGGCCTCGACCATCCAGGCGGTCATGGCGCCAGCCACGTCAAGATCGGAAGTGGTGACGGGGGTGCCCTTCTTGTCATAGGCCACGACGATGCGGCCCAGGCGCGCCCTGAGGTCCTTGAGATCGGAGGCCACGGCCAGGATGGCCATGATCTCGGAGCTGACGGCGATACCGAACTTGGACTCCATCAGGTAGCCGTCCTGCTTGCCGCCGAGGCCGATTATGATCTTGCGCAGACACTGGGCGGCGAAGTCCATGATGAAGCCAAACTCGACCCTGGTCGGGTCGATGTCCAGGCGCTTGAGGCCGCGCTTGGCCAAGATGGCGTCGTCATAGTTCCGCTCGTGCTGCATGCGGGAGTTGACGGCCACCATGCCCAGGTTGTGGGAGTTCATGATGGCGTTGATGTCGCCGGTCAGGCCCAGCGAGAAGGGCGTCAGGGGAACGCACTGGCTCATGCCGCCGCCGGCCGCGGAACCCTTGATGTTCATGGTCGGGCCGCCTGAAGGCTGGCGGATGGCCGCGGAGACCTTGACGCCCAACTTGCCCAGACCCTGGACCAGGCCCATGGTGGTGGTGGACTTGCCCTCGCCCAGGGGGGTCGGGGTGATGGCGGTGACGTCGATGTACTTGCCATCGGGCTTGCCGCTCATGCGGCTCAGGGCCCTGGCGTAGTCGATCTTGGCGATATAGTGGCCATAAGGAAGGACTTCGTCGTCAGTGAGGCCGATCCCGGCCGCGATATCCTTAATCTTGATCAGCTGGCCTTGCTCAGCTGCCTCGGCGATTTCGTAGTCCTTGGCGCCCTTAGCGGTCAAGTCTTGCCATTTTAAAGCCATGAAAGATTCCTCCGTAGTTTTGGAATTCTCGGGTTGCCTCCAGCCAGGGTTCATCAGCGGCCGGAGTTTGGCTTTGGCTTTCGGGATCCGGATAAAGCGTTACGGCCGGAAAGCCACCACCATCACAGTGACAAGCGCAGAGCCATTTCTTCTTGGCTCAAGACAAAATGCCCCTTGCCCAGGGCTAGGGGTGCTCCAGCCCCCAAGGGGTGCCTCCCCCAGGGGTTCGGGCCTGGGACGCGAACCGCCCCAGGCCGTTAACCCAGGGCACGGACCGCAAGGACGCCGCCGCTGCAGTCAGCGGAAGGCCAGGGCCGCCGGATTAACAGGTATTGCTTTCCACATCATGGCGCACCCATGCCGTTCTCGAAAGGGCTGCCACTCGTGTTTGCGATGAGAGGGAGTATAGCACAGCCTGGCAAATTGTCAAGAATATTTTTCAAACTCTCGGCCGCCCCGATACGTCTAGACCAATTGGGCACCCACTGGACAGGAAATTCCGTTGCCCCATAACTTCCGGTTTTTAAAACATAAACATCAAGATGTGGTGCTTTTGTGTTCCGCACATAAAGAGGGTCTTCTGCCCTATATCTTAGCCACAAGGGGAAATCATTTGATAAACTGTCAGAAAATATAAGACGCTTTCCAGCCTCATTTTCCTGCCAATGGCCAACTTTCTTGCCCCCGTTCCTGGCCAAAATGGCCGCTCCCGGCCCCAAGCCCTGGCCAGGAGTGGATTTTGACGGCAAGGGGCCGGGGATGGCCGGCCGCGGCCGGATTTCAGAAAAAGATAACACTTTGGGAGGGGGACCGCTCTTCGCGGGCCAGGGGCCCGCGCCCACGGGCGCCTTGGGAATCCTCGCCCGCCATGTCGCCCAGGGCGAGGCGCTAGACGTAGCGGACCATGGTCTCGACCGGCCGGCGCGACTTGGGCCTGGTCGCGTCGGTGGCCGGATAGCCCACGGCCACTACCAGGAAGACGCCCTTGTCCCTGGGGATGTCCAGCAGCTCCCTGAGCCTGGGCCGGTCGAAGAGGCCCAGGATGCAGGTGCCCAGGCCCTGGGACTGGGCCTCCAGGCACAGCGATAGGGTGGCCGCGCCCAGATCCCCCCTGGCGAAGTACTGGCCGTCGATCAAGCAGGCGATTTTGGGCATGAGCTCGGCGTACTCCTCGACGACCACGAAGAAGGCCTTGGCCTGGGCCACGTACTCGTTGATGCCCATGTGCATGGTCGCCTTGGCCACCTCGGCCACCTTGCCGGGGCTCTCGACCACGACGAAGCTCCAGGGCTGGGAATTGCAGGCCGAGGGGGTCAGCCTGGCCGCCTCGACGCACCGGGCCAGCTTCTCTCGCTCGACCTTCTGGTCGGAAAAATGGCGGCAGCTCTGGCGCTTGAGGGCCAGTTCCATATAGTCACACATGTTTGTCTCCTCCGGCCGCGGCCAGGGGGCCGTCGGCCCAGAATTAAGGGGGAAAAATGGCCAGACACTGCAATATACCCCTTTTTCCCCCGCATTTCCAGGCAATCCCCCTGCCCCGGGGAAACGGGAAAGCCGGCCGCTCCCGGGGCGATCGGGAGGGGCCGGCTTCCTGGATCTCGGCGAGATGGCCGGGGCTACTTCTTGTCGGTCTTCTTCCTTTCCGGCTTCTTCTCGGCAGCGGCGGCCTTGGCGGCACCGGGCGTGGCCCCGGAGGCGGCGTCGGCCTCGGCCTTCAGGCCCTTGGGCACGGCCACCGCGGCCACGGGGAGGTCCGCCGTCCTGACCAGGGTCAGATCGGCCGGAAGCCTGACCTGGGACAGATGCATGGTCTGGCCCAGGCCCAGGGCGGTCACGTCGGCCTCGATGGCCGCCGGGATGAGGGACGGGAGGCCCGAGACGGTTATCTCGCGCTCGCCCTGCTGCATCTGGCCGCCCCTCTCCACCCCGGCGGCCTTGCCGGCCAAGGCGAGGGGCACCTGGACGGTCACGGGCTTCTGGGGGTCGATCTTCTGGAAGTCGGCGTGGAGAACCCTGCGGCTGACCGGATCGACCTGGAAGTCCCTGAGGAGGGCGGGGCAGGGCTCCTGGCCCTCCACGGCCAGGGTGTAGAGGAACCGGTTGCCCTCGGTGGCCTGGAAGGCCAGCTTGAACTCGGCGTAATCGAGGGCCAGGCTCTGGGACCCGCTGAGGCCGTGGCCGTAGAAGACGATCGGGAGCAGTCCCTCCCTCCTCAGGCGCTTGGCGTGGTTGCTGCTGCGGACCTCACGGGGCCTGGCAGTGAGGGTGTTGTTGAGACCCATTTTATCTTCCTCCGAAATGAATGTCTGGCGTCCGCAGTCTGCTCACACGAAAAGGGAACTGATGGAGTCTTCCTGATGGATGCGCCGTATGGCCTCGGCTAGCAGGGAGGCCACGGAAAGGACCTTTATCTTGGAAAGGTCCCTCCCCCCAGGGTTCAGGGGGATGGTGTTGGTCACGACCACCTGGGTCAGCGACGAGTGGTTTATGAGATCGACGGCCTGTCCGGAAAAGACGGGGTGGGTGGCGCAGGCCACGACGTCCACGGCCCCCTTGGACTTGACGAAGTCGGCCGCCTGGGTAAGCGTCCCGGCCGTGTCGACCATGTCGTCGATGATGAGGGCCCGGCGCCCCTTGACGTCGCCGATGATGTTCATGGCCTTGGCGACGTTCGGGGCCTCGCGCCTCTTGTCGACTATGGCCAGCGGGGCCGAGAGCCTCTTGGCCAGGTAGCGCGTCCTCTCCACCCCGCCGGCGTCGGGGGAGACGAGGATGATGTCGGTGTTGTCGCCATTGACGTAGGCCTCCTTGATGTGGTTCAGGAGGACGGGGGCGGCGAAGAGGTGGTCGACCGGGATGTTGAAGAACCCCTGGATCTGGCCGGCGTGGAGGTCCATGGCCAGGACCCTGGTGGTCCCGGCGGCCGTGAGGAGGTCGGCCACCAGCTTGGCCGAGATGGGCACCCGGGGCGCGGCCTTGCGGTCCTGCCTGGCGTAGCCGTAATAGGGGATAACGGCCGTTATCCTCCTGGCCGAGGCCCTTTTCAGGGCGTCGATTATCAGGAGGAGCTCCATGAGGTTGTCGTTGACCGGGAAGCAAGTTGACTGGATGACGAAGGTGTCTCGGCCGCGGACGTTCTCGCCAATCTCCACCAGGATCTCGCCGTCGGAGAAGCGCCTGACCTGGGCCAGGCCCAGGGGCTGCCACAGGGACTCGCAAATCTCGGTGGCCAGGCTGACGTTGGAGTTGCCCGAGATCAGCACTATATCGTTAGGCATGGATTACCGTCGATATCATGACCGGGAAGGAAAACCAGGTCAAAAAAACAGAAACTGCGTCCCCCGCCATGGCGGCCGGCGCATTTTCCGCTTCGTCATGGCCGACCCCGGCGGGGCGGCCGCTTGTTGGTTGGCTGGGGCGGAAGGATTCGAACCTTCGAATGCAGGAACCAAAACCCTGTGTCTTAAACCACTTGACGACGCCCCAGGGTCTTACTCGGCCTCAGGCGGGTCCTCCGGCAGAAGGGGGGCCACGGCCACCCACCAGCCGGGCCGGGCCAGGGACCGGGCCGCCCTGGCGGCCAGTCCCTGGCCGCCGTAGAGGGCCCAGAAGGTCGGCCCGCTGCCCGAGAGTCCCACGCTGTCGGGGGCCGGGGAGACGGAGGCGATTATCGCCTTGACGCCGGCCAACGACGGATGGAGCCCCATGGCCGCCTCCTCCAGGTCGTTGTGGCCGATCGGTGGGACCAGGGAGGGGGAAAAGCTGGGCTCCGCGAATAGACTAATACTACTCCCGGGGCCGGTTGTCAACCCCAATCGTCCGAAGGCGGCGGCCGTGGACACCTGGAGCCCCGGGTTCACGAGGACCACGTGGGTCCCGGGCCGGGGCCCAGCGTGGGGCCGGAGCCGCTCCCCTACGCCGCCGGCCCAGCAAATGGGGCCGTCCTCCAGGAAGAAGGGGACGTCCCCGCCCAGATCCCGGGCCAGGATGGCCAGCCGCCCGTGGGCCACGAGCCCGCGTCGGTTCAGAATCCGGAGGACCGCCGCCGCGTCGGACGAGCCGCCCCCCAGGCCGGCCCGGAGGGGCACCCTCTTGGCCAGGCAGACCACGACGGGGAAGCCTGGATGGCCGGTCTCCCGCCTGAAGGCCCTGACCGCCCTAAGGGCCAGGTTGTCGGGGCCCAAAAAGCCCCCGTCCAGGGCCAGGGTCCCGCCAAGGGGCGGCCCCAGGAGGTCCTCGTAGGCAAGCTCGTCCAGATCCCGGCCGGCCTCGGCCGGCGAGAGGCGGACATCGTCCCGGAGCCCTATCTTGGCCATGAGGCCGAAAAGCTCGTGGAAGCCGTCGGGCCTTTTCCCAAGGACCCTGAGGGAGAGGTTTATCTTGGCCGGGGCCTGGGCCGTGAAGGGGCCCCCCACGGCGGTCAGAAGTCGCTGACCGGGGCCGCGGCCCCGGCCAGGGCGCCCAGCACGTCGGGGATGGACTCCATGGGGTCAACGAGGTTGAAGACCACCCCGTTGGAGACCTTGGGGTAAAAGTAGGTGGCC
Organism: Deltaproteobacteria bacterium; assembly: GCA_031264145.1. Lineage (GTDB taxonomy): Bacteria > Desulfobacterota > Desulfarculia > Adiutricales > Adiutricaceae > JAIRNQ01. Next base: position 6,015 of record JAISEK010000195.1, on the reverse strand, counting down.
TTCCTGGGCATGACCATGCCGCCCTCGGTGACCTTCAGGATCTCCCCGAGGCTGGTGGGGTTGACGATGAAGGCGGCCCTGAGGCCCCCCTCGTCCACCGCCCCGACGGCCTCGGCCACCGACGAGAAGTAGCTGACGCTCCTCGGATCGTCGAGATCGGCCTCGGTCAGCCCCAGGGCCTCCTTGAAGACGACGTTGGTCAGGACGGAGACGTCCAGGACGCTCAGGCAGGCCTCCTCGGGCTTGGCCTTGACGAGCCTCTGCTTGACCTTCTCGCGTATCTTTACGAAGTAGTAGGCGTCCGAGTCCTTGAGGTGAAGGCCGAAGACAGTCAGGCCCTTGGCGTCGTCCCTGGCCATCTTCCTCTCCAGCTCCGAGAGGGCCGGATCGCCCTGGGCGTCCCTGGGCCTGGGGAAGGCCTTTATCTCGGCGAAGGGCTCCAGGGCCGCGATAATCTCGGCGTCGGAGAGGGGGCAGGACGCGAGGACCCTGTGGGTCGGCAGGACGCACAGGCCCGGGTCGCCCATCGGGCAGAGGTAGACCAGGACGTAGTCGATGGCCGAGTTCGGGGCCGGCTCCTGGCCGTTCCTGGCCAGCTCGGAGAGGATCTCGCTCCGATACCTGAGGGCCGTCTCGTAGCGGTGGTGCCCGTCGGCGATGTAGACCGTGGTCTGCGAGAGTGACCCGATAAGCTGGGCCAGGTCGCTGTTGGTCTGGAGGAAGCTCACGTTGTGGCAGAGGCCGGAGGGCTCGCTCAGGACCAGATCGGGGTTGCCCCCCAGGTCGTAGAGGGTCTTCAGGACTGAGTCGTCCGCGTCCGGGAAGAAGCCGAAGACCGGGCTCAGCTGGGCCCCGGTCTTCTCCATCAGGTGCAGGCGCTCCTCCTTGTGGAAGCTGAAGGTCTTCTCGTGGAGCCTTACCCTGGCCTCCTTGGCCGCCTCCTCCAGGCGCATCAGGCACATGATGCCGTGGCGGGTCAGCCGCCGCCCGGTCACCGGGTGTCTCCACTCCGTGTCCATGAGGACTATGGAGGGCCGCTCGCGCCTGACGAGGACGCCGCCGGCCAGCCAGGACGAGAGGGTCGAGGCCGAGCGGGCGTGCCAGGCCAGGGGATCCTCCTCCCCCGGCAGGACCCGGCCCAGATCCAGGTGGACGAAGTTGTGCGCGTGGCCGTCGAGGTACTCCTCGCGCCTGGCCGGGCTGAGAACGTCGTAGGGCGGCGACAGCAGCAGGCCGCCGTGGGACTCCAGCTCGGCGTCGTTGTAAACCGCCCCCCTGAACGGGGCTATCATTACCATGGTCAAAGGCCTCCGGGAACAAGGTGATCCGTGAATTTTAGGCCCCTTGGGGCCACAGGTCAAGGCTGGCAGGATAAGTGCGCGGCCAGCCGGGCCATTCCCCCGGGCAGCCATCCAGGGCCAGGGCCGGCGCCGGGGCCTAGAGAAGGTTGTAGGGGTCCACGTCCACGGTCATGGCTATCCCGGCCGGGAGCCTCCGGCGCACCTCGGGGAGCCAGGCCCGGAGCAGGGCGTGGCGGTCCTCGGCCTTGGCCGCCCTGAGCATCATCTGGTGTCGGAACTTCTCCCTGAGCCTGGCCATGGGGCAGGGGGCCGGCCCGAAAAGCTCCAGGTCGCTCTGGGGCCTGGCGGCAATGTGCTCCCTGGCCAGATCGGCCGCCCACTGGGCCAGGCCCTCGACCCTTTCCCCTTCCCGGCCGCTAAGGCGGACCAGGGCCATCCGGGCGAAGGGCGGGTAGCCCAGCTCCCGGCGGATGGCGATCTCGCTCTCGAAGAAGGCCTCGTAGTCGTGGTCCCGGGCCGAGGTCATGGCGTAGTGGCCTGGGTTGCGGGTCTGGATGAAGACCGTGCCGGGCCTCTCCCGGCGGCCGGCCCGCCCGGAGACCTGGCTCAGGAGCTGGAAGGTCCGCTCGGCGGCCCTGAAGTCGGGCACGTTCAGCCCCAGGTCGGCCTCCACCACCCCGACCAGGGTGAGGTTGGAGAAGTCGTGCCCCTTGGCCGCCATCTGGGTGCCCACCAGGAAGTCGGCCCCGCCCCTGGCGAAGCTCTCCAGGATGTCCTTGAGGCCGCCCCTCCGCCTGGAGCTGTCGGTGTCCAGCCTCAGGCCCCTCTTGCCGAAGCTCTTCTCGATCTCCGCCATCAGGCTCTCCGTGCCCGCGCCCAGATAGCGGACCAGGGGGGAGCCGCACTGGGCGCACTTCCTGGGCGGCCGGGCCCGGTAGCCGCAGCCGTGGCAGACCAGGAGGTTGTCGGGGTCGAGCCTGGCCGCGCCGGGGCCGGCCCCGTCCCCGTCCTCCTCGCCTGGACGATCGATGTCCGAGTGCAGCGTGAGGGCCAGGCTGCAGTGGGGGCACTTGAGGACCGTCCCGCAGCTGAGGCACATGGGGAGGCTGGCCAGGCCCCGGCGGTTTATGAACATGAGGGCCTGCTCGCCCCGGCCGAAGGTCTCCTTCAGGGAGACCCTCACCTGCCCGGAGATGGGCTGGTGGGCCTTGGCCTCCCCGCGCAGGTCGACGATCCGGACCTCGGGCAGGACCGACCGGCCCGGGCGGCCCTGGAGCCTCAGGAGCCCAAGGTGCCCCTGCCTGGCCCTCTGGTAGCTCTCCAGGGAGGGCGTGGCCGAGCCCAGGACCAGGACCGACCCGGACTCCCTGGCCCGCCAGGCGGCCAGATCCCGGCCGTTGTACCTGAGGCCCTCGTCCTGCTTGTAGGCCCAGTCGTGCTCCTCGTCGACTATGATGAGGCCCAGGCCGGCTATGGGGGCGAAGACGGCGCTCCTGGCCCCCAGGGCCAGCTGGCTGCGGCCCCTCCGGAGGGCCACCCAGTGGTCGTGGCGCTGGCCGGAGGTCAGGGCCGAGTGGAGGACGGAGAAGGCCAGGCCGGGAAAGCGCTCCCTGAGCCGCCCCTCCAGGCCCATGGTCAAGGCTATCTCGGGAGCCAGCCACAACACTCCTCGGCCCTGGGCGATGGCCGTCTCGGCCGCCCTCAGGTAGACCTCGGTCTTGCCGCTCCCGGTGACGCCGAAGAGGAGGAAGCCGTCCCCTGACCCCGCCTCCAGGGCCCCGCAGATGGCCCCCACGGCCACGGCCTGATCCGGGGTCAGCTCTTCGATGCGGGGAGGGGGAAAGGAGAGGGCCCGGCCGGGGTCGTCCCTGAAGCGCTCCCGGCGCTCCATGGCCAAAAGGCCCTTGCGGGCCAGGCTCCTGGCCTGGGGCAGGGGATCGCGGGGCATGATTTGGCGGTAGTGGGTCAGCGGGGTGGGCGGGGCGCCCCTGGCCAGTTCCAGGAGCTCCCTCTCCCTGGCCCCCAGCCTCGGGGGCGCCTGCCCGGCGGCCTCGGGGACGGCGGACAGGAACCACTCGTAGGAAAAGCCGCTGGAGCGGCCGTCAAGCCCGTAGACGGCCTCGACCAGGCCGCCCCGGACGTGCCTGGAGATCTCCTGGCGCAGGGCCGAGAGGGCCTGGGACGGGAGGGGGTCAGGGTGGGCCCCCAGGAGGAGGTCCAGGGACTCCTGGCCGGGCTGGCCGCCGGCCGCGGCCAGCCTCAGGCCCTCCCCGGTCAGCCCGTAGCTGACCTTGAGCCTGGGGGCCAGGCCCCCCGGCAGGATCTCCTTGACGCACAGCCCAGGCGGGTATAGGTAGTAGCCGGAGACGAACTCCACCAGGGCGGCCAGTTCCGGGCCGAACAGCGGCTCCTCCACCACCACCTCGCTGATGGTCTTGAGCCTGAAGCGTTCCCTGGCCTGGCCGGCGTCGCCAGGGCGCATGACGTAGCCCAGAAGCTCGCCGCCCCTGAAGGGGACCCTGACCATCTGGCCCACGAGGACCTCGACCCCTGGCGGGGCCAGGTAGCTGTAGAAGGCCGGGGCCGGGGAGTCGACGGCCACCTCGACGACCAGGTCGGGGCCCATGGTGCCTTTCGCTGGGGATGGTTCTTTCACGCCGGGCATTATACCATGGCCCCCGCCGGTGGCAAGACCGCGCGGCCCCCCCAAAGCATGCGGCGCGCCGCCGCCCGCCCCTGGTCACCCCTGGCCGGCCTTGGCGCGCCGCAAAGCCATGATCCTTGGCCCGGCCCAGCCCAGTGTGGCCCACAAGCCCCGGCGGCTAACCGTGGGAGATCATCCCCCTCTCCAGGGCCTCCTCCACGGTGATATCCAGGGCCAGGATGACCTTGCGGATGAGATCGGGCCTCGGTGGCTTGCCCATCTCCAGGTTCTTGATGATGTTGGGGGAAACCCCGGCCGTGCTGGCCAGATTCAGCGGACTGAGAAGCATCCTTAGCCTGGCCTTCTTGAAGGCCTCGCCGTCAACTTTCATCATGCGCTCCTTACCAATTGAAATTATAGGGTTTTTGCTGTTTTTGACTCAATCCCAGGCTGCAAGTCCACAAAAAAACCGCAAAACCCCATAAGAAAAGAGTGGGGACAAGACCAAAGCATGGTCTATGGACGAAATACCTAGCTGAAATTCCTAACAAAAAAATGTTTAAGACGTTGTAAAAACAATAGCACGTTTTTATTTCAAAATAAAGACTTTTTTTCTTCCTAAGGATTTACAGCGGTAACACATAGGTGATTTTTGACAACCATACTTGCAGAACTGGAAAGCTAAAAAAAGTTATATGCCCGATTTTACGATATTTATTCTAAGGCTAACTTACGTTCGTTAACCTCGATCTTTTTTTCGCCCCTTAGTCCTGTGCCGCATGGGGCCTCTGCCTCTGACCGAGGACATAAAGCGTAATAGTTGCAGTTATTAACTGATATTATTTTTGTTTAGGAACAATATAGTCCCAAAGGATTCCTTTTGGCCATACGCGCCCCGACCAGAGCGCCCGTCACGGTGCCTGGCCGGTGTGGGCCGCGCCCATAATCGACCGATGCCACAGGGCGGGCCCAGTGGCTGCCAGCACGACAAACAGGGCCAGGCCTTCGGGTGGGGGAAGAGAACGTCCTGCCGCCACCAGCGTCTTTTGGGCCAGAATCAGGCAAAGCGAGCACTTAGCCGAGATAAATTTGAGGTTTTCCACCAATACACGGCCATCATTGACGAAGGCCCCAAATTGCTCTACAATTAAATTGGTATAAAGTTCTTTTCCTCCAAGGCCTTTGGTTTTTGCCTCGGCCAGGAGCAGGTAAAAAATATGGGAAACAGTCCGCCTCTTTTGCCGGTGGGATATAGCACTTTCAGGCAAATTCGAGATGAGCGGAGAGTATATGTGGATAAGTCCAGGTATCTCCCGGGGCTCAAGGAACTCGGCAAGGTCATTTTCCTATCCCGGCCCAGGCGCTTCGGCAAGTCCCTGACCGTCTCCACCCTGGACTCCTTCCACTCGGGAGAGAGGGAGCTGTTCAGGGGGCTGGCCGTCGAGCGGTCCATGGACTCCCCAGGCTTTGTCCCGAGGCCGGTCATCCGCCTGGACATGAGCGTCCCCAGTGGGGCCGACAGCAAAACAAAGCTGGAGGCGAAAATCACTGTCGCGCTACAAAAAATTGCCAAACGTCATAATGTCACCATACAAGGGGTTGATTCGGCGGATCTTTTTTTAAACTTGATAGAGGAAGTCAATGAGAGTTGCTCGCAAAAAGTCGTCCTTCTGATCGACGAGTACGACGCGCCGGTGATAAAGGTCATCCAGGATCCAGGATTGTCCGGGATCGCGGATCTGCTCAGGGACACCAGGTCCGTCATGTCCGATTTCTACGGCAAGATCAAATCCGCGGATGAATATCTGGAACTCGTCTTCATCACCGGGGTCACGAAGTTTTCCCGCATGGGCGTGTTCTCCACGTTGAACAATATAACGGATATCTCCCTCCTGCCCGAGTTTGCCGGCATCGTCGGTTTCACGCAGGGGGAGCTGGAGAAGAATTTCAAGCCTTTCGTCGCGAGGACGGCCGACGCGCTGGGCCTGGGGGAGGACGTCCTGCTGGACAGGATGAGGGACTACTACGACGGTTTCTCCTTTGACGGGGAGACCCGGCTCTACAATCCCT
>JAISEK010000178.1 GCA_031264145.1 Deltaproteobacteria bacterium | reverse complement strand
CGGTTCATGAAGACGTGCTCGGGCCGCAAGCGGTACAATGTCCTTGGGGCCCTGGACGTGGTGTCCAAGAAGGTCACGACGGTGACGAACGACGCCTACATAACTGCGACAGAAGTATGCGAGCTTCTAAGGAAAATAGCCTCGGAGTATGTGGGAAAGGAAATCCACCTGGTACTTGACAACGCCAGGTACCAAAAATGCGCAATCGTGCAGGAACTTGCCGCCAAACTGAGCATCAGCCTGGAATACATCCCGCCCTACAGCCCAAACCTGAACCTGATCGAGAGGTTCTGGAAACATGTCAAGGGAAGGCTTCGGACAAAATACTATGAGGAATTCCCCGTGTTTCGCGAGACGATAGACCACATCGTGGGATGTTCCGACGGCAAGGACAAGAAGGCCGTGGACAGCCTCATTGGCGACAAAGTCCAGTTGTTTGACGATTTGGTGCCGATAAATTCCTCGACATTTGTCAGCAAGAAGGCGGAAGCCAAGGCAGCATGATATGGCAAATGTTTTGGGTACCGAGTATAACAACCAGCCTCGCAAGATTTGAGCAAGTTTCATGACATGAAGCCAGCGCTCCCCTGGAATCACCTGAGGCAATACAATAGTGGCGAACAAAAAAAGCTGGACACGTCGGAACAAAACCTGCTATAGTGTCGTCTCCACGATGGGGCCGTCGCATGACGGCCGAAAACTCTACGGAGGCTGAAATCCTTGATCTTCTTCGATGAATCGCCTATGGTCGGCAGTATGAGGGACTATCCCCAGACCAGCATCGAGATTGCCAACGCGACTGATTTGGAGCCCCTGTGGGATGAGATGATCCGAAGGTTCCACTATCTTGGCTTTGGCAAGATGATTGGCCAAAGAATCAAGTACATAGTCAGGGAAGGAGAAAGGCCAGTCGCGGCCCTGAGCTATAACCGGGCCGCCCTTCGCGTCGGAGTCAGGGACGCCTACATCGGCTGGACGGACGAGGGACGGAGACAGAATCTGAAATATGTCGTCTCAAACCACAGGTACCTGATCCTGCCGTGGGTCAGGGTGAAGAATCTGGCCTCCCACATTTTGGGCCTGAGTCTGCGCCGGTTAAAGCGAGACTGGAGGGAACTTTACGGGTATGAGCCGGAATTGGTGGAGACCTTCGTCGGCGAGCGATATAAGGGGACATGCTACCTGGCGTCAAACTGGCTATACATCGGCGAGACGAAGGGATTTGGGAAGGTCGGGAACAAATTCGAGTATCATGGCCACAGGAAAAAGGTTTTCCTGTACGAGCTGGACAAAGGCTTCATAGAGTCCCTGTCCCCCAATCTGCGACGGCCTCCGGTATCCGAGGAGCATTCGAAGGTGAAGGTGAATTTCACCGACTACAGTCCCAGCATCATCGGGGCGACAGGCCTGGCCAAAGAGGACGTGGGCCTGTTCAACGATGAGTATATCAGCTACATGGGCAAATATACTCCTTGTTTCGGGCACATGGCGCAACTCAAGCACTTTCGCACATATGGCGTGGGCCTAATGAGCAATTCGCCGAGGAAATCCATGAGACCGATCGTCCTCGAGGTATCGGACGAAGGGACGGGGATCACCCCACGGAGCATGCAGCAATTCATGAGACGCTCCACGTGGTCGACCGACGCGGTGAAGAAAACGTATCAACGCCTGATAGCGGGCCTGGTCTTTGGCGATGACGTCGCCATTGCCATTGACGCCACCATTTTCGGCAAGCATGGGAAGCGTTCCGTCGGCGTCGGCCTTCGGCGCCTGGGCGACGAGGGCAAGGCCGATTCGAGCCAGATGGCGGTAGTGTGCGGCCTGGTGAGCGCAGACGCGTATGCGTTGATGGACTATGCCCTGTATTTCCAGCGACATTGGTTTGACGAGGATCATGAATCGCTCAGGATTGAATGTGAAGTCCCAAAAGATCTCAGATACAAGCCGAAAAACAAATTGGCCCTCGATCTGTTGCTGCTCGCCTATGGGAAGTTGCCATACATGCCCTCATGGGTTTGCGCCGATGCCGTCTTCGGACAAGACAAGGAATTTTTAGACTCAATACCGGTGAACTACTTCGCCGACATCAATCCAGGCGAGGAATTTCACGAGCCAGTGCCGGACGTCCAGGTTCCGACCCGGAGCGGCAGAGACGGGAGACAATTCGTGCCAGAAGCAGACGGCGAGTCCCTCGCCGCTTCCCGCATAATTGAAGACAGTCAGACACCTTGGGAAAAAGTGTCAGATGTGCCAGGCGATGAAGGGCACATGTGGGATGAAAAAATCATTCGCGTTTCGGACATCAGGAATGGCCGACCCGACAAACCGGTATGGCTGTACGCCAGAAGATTTCTGAATGGGGATATCAGGTATTCGATCAGCAATGCCCCCGAAGATACGCCGATTGAAAAATTTAGGGATCTGGCGAGAAGGAGATTGACAGTTGAACGGACATTTGAGGAATGCAAGTCCGATCTTGGACTGACTCATTTTGGAGGAAGATCATATATTGGCTGGCACAGGCATGTGCTTATCGTCATGATCATCAATCTGTTCCTGCAACTTATGGGGAAAAAGGGTACTGTCGATCATGAGCAGTCGCCGGAGGAAGGCCAACAGGTCCCCAAGTCGGCTGATGAAACGTGAGAAACAAGTATATCCCGATATTTGCCCTTGGATGTCTGCGACTGCCGACTGCCGCGGCATTGCCAGGGAAATAGATTTCCAAGGTGTCTGGAAAACCAGCTCTACGACAAAATATGGGATGTCCGCGTTCATATCCAAGGCCAGTGGGAGCGTGACGGCCATCGGGGGCCAGTTCGATGGCCACGGCCCAATGGGCTACCAGGAGGCGGCAATGCCTTACGGGCTCGGGCCGAGGCGAAAAATGTCCATGGAGTCAACGCTAACAGTGCCATCTATCTACAGGAAGCCTCAAATCATCGGCCTGCTGGCCAGGTGGGTAAAGCCGCGGTGCTCTCCCATATTCGAGCGGATGGTTGACATTTGCCAATATTGTGCTCTAGACTCTCACTGTCCGCCCGCTGGGTATTGTGGCGAGGGGCCCGACGGCGAGCAATGAACCAGCCGGGGAGACCCGGGGCGGCAACGTCTCCGGCTTCGCGAACATCCCCTGGCCTTGGCCGGGGAAGGACGCCGGCTGGCGCTCGTCTTCGCCCTTTCACGATATATGGCCGATTCTCGCTTCTGGGAAACGACGGACGGTAGTGGCCGTCCAGGCCGGCGGCCCCAGGCCAGGGCGGCCCACCGGCCGCCTGTGGGCACTGGCCGACAGGGAGCCGGGGAGATGATCAGACGCGTCCAGGGACAGATTGGGTTCTACGCCTTCGAGAGCCTGTCGCGCTTCCCCGAGCTCCGCCACGGCGTCACGACCAGGAGAGGGCCAGACGGCCGGGACTGGTCCTTCTCCTACCAGAACCAGCCCGACCCCATGGAGGTCATCGCCAACATCGACGCGGCCTGCGGGGCCCTGGGCCTCGGACAGGCCTCCTTCGTGGGCCAGGTCCACGGGGCCAGGGTCCTGGTCCTGGGCCCCCACGAGACCTACCGGCCGCGGGAGCCCGGCCAAGTATTCGAGGGCTTCGACGCCCTGGTCTCCGGGTTCGGCCATACGCTCATGATCAGGCTGGCGGACTGCCAGGGAGTCCTCATCTACGACCCCGCGAGCCGCGTCCTGGGACTGGCCCACAATGGATGGCGGGGCTCGGTCCAGAACATCGCCGGACGGACGGCCAGGACCATGGCCAGGATCTTTGGTCTCGACCCGCAGGGATTCGTGGCCTGCGTGTCCCCCTCCCTGGGACCCTGCTGCGCCGAGTTCGTCAACTATCGGGACGAGCTCCCGCCCGAGTTCCTGGACTTCAAGGACGAGGTGGACCATTTCGACTTCCCGGCCATCACCAGGCGGCAGCTCATGGCGGCCGGCCTAAGGGGGGAGAACATAGAGCTTTCCGGGCTGTGCTCCCGATGCTCGGATGATTTCTTCAGCCACCGCCGGGGTGACGCCGGGCGCTTCGCCCTCCTGGCAGGCGTGGTGGCCTAGAACGCGCGGCCGCCCGGATTTGCCCTGGCGACAGAGGAGACTCCAAGATAGCCACCCAAGCCCATGACACCACCGGCCCCTTTCTGGCCCAGGCCGAGGTCCTGGACCTGGCGAACGTCGGCGGCCCCAACTTCCTCCTGACCCTCGGGCTCGCCGCCGGGGAGGCCCGTCTTCGGGCCCTGGGCCGCTTTGCCCGCCTCCGTGCCTGGCCCGCGCCGCCGCTCGGCCCCGGCCCCCTCCTGGACCGGCCCATATCCATCCACCGCCTCTCCGACAGGGGCGCGGAGTTCCTGATAAGGAAGGTCGGCCCGGGCACGGCCCTCCTCTCCTCCCTCGAGAGGGGAGCGAGGGTCAGGCTCATCGGCCCGCTGGGCCGGGGCCTGGACGATCTCGACCCGTCCTTTTCCTCCAGAAGCTGGCACCTGGTGGCCGGGGGGGCCGGCCTGGGCCCCATGGCCTCCTTCCTCGAGGCCCTGCCGGGCCGGGCCAGGCTCTTCTACGGCGAGCGCTCCGGCTCCCTGCAGGTCGACCGGGGCTTCCTTTCGCGCCTGGCCCCTGGGGCCGTGGCCGTGACCGAGGACGGCTCTGGGTACGGCCTGAGGGGCCTGGCCACCGCCCCCCTGGAGGTCGCCCTCGGGAAGGACCCCAGACCCATCCTGGCCTGCGGCCCCCCGGCCATGCTGGCCGCCCTGGCCAGTCTGGCCAGAAGGAACTCCGTGCCCCTCGTGGCCTGCGCGGAGGCCCGCATGGGCTGCGGCCTGGGGATCTGCCTCTCCTGCTCTCTGCCCCTCCTGGACGGCTCCAACCTGAGTGTCTGCCAACATGGGCCGGTCATCGACGGCCTGGCGGTGGACTGGGGGTGGCCAGGTGACTAGCCGGCCCGCGGCAGCTTCCCCGGACCTGGGCGTCAGCCTGGGGCCCCTGAGGCTCAAAAACCCGGTCATGGCCGCCTCCGGCACCTTCGGCTACGGCCTGGAGCTGGCCGGCCTCTGCCCCCCGGGGGCCCTGGGCGCCGTCATCACCAAGGGCCTGAGCCTCGAGCCCTGGAAGGGGAACCCCGCCCCCAGGATTGCCGAGGCGGCCGGGGGCCTCCTGAACGCCATAGGCCTCGAGAACGTGGGCCTTGCGGCCTTCCTGGAAAAGTCCCTTGGCCCCCTGAAGGCCACCGGGGCCACGGTCGGGGTCAACGTCCTGGGCCGGACCCCCGACGACTACGCCATCCTCTCGCGGACCCTCTCCGACACCGCCGCCGACTTCATCGAGCTCAACGTGAGCTGCCCCAACCTGAGGCACCCAGGGGGCCTCAGCCTGGGCTCCGACCCGGACGCCCTCAGCCGCATCACCGCCCAATCAGTGAAGGCCGCCGCCGGGAAGCCCGTAGTGGTCAAGCTGCCTCCCCTGGTCACCGACGTGGCGGACCTGGCCCGGCGGGCCGAGGAGGCCGGGGCCACGGCCATATCCCTGATAAACAGCCTCCCCGGCCTCTCGTTGGACCTCGAGACCCGCCGGCCCAGCCTCGGCAACGGCCCCGGCGGCCTCTCGGGCCCGCCCGTGAAGCCCCTGGCCCTGAGGCAGGTCATGCTCTGCTCGAGGGCCGTGTCCATCCCCGTCATCGGCCTGGGCGGGATCATGGGCCACCTCGACGCCCTGGAGTTCATCGTGGCCGGGGCCACGGCCGTCCAGGTCGGGACGGGAATCCTGGTCGACCCGACCCTCCCGCTCTCCATGATCAGGGACATGTCGGACTGGCTTTCCCGACGTGGCCTCCAGGACCTCGGCCAGCTAAGGGGCAGCCTAAGGCTCTAGCTCCCCGTTTCTCTTGATCTGGCAGGCTATATCGTCCAGGCAGGGACGATGGCCGTCAGACCGTCGATGGCCGACAGTTCCTTCCCGGTGCATATTATGGCCCCCTCCCTGCGCGGAAGCCTCAATCCGTCGATGATCTTGAAATTTCTGGCCAGCTGGGGCGACGGCGAGGCGGTCTTCTTTATTTCGACCGGGTAAAGCGCGTCGCTGCCCTCGATGACCATGTCTATCTCGCGCTTGTCCTTGTCGCGGTAATAGTGGGCCAAGAACTCCAGGCCATTGTTCGTGTAGCTCTTCATGATCTCGGCCACGACGTAGTTTTCAAGAATCGCTCCATTGATGCTGCCATTCATGAGTATTTCCGGGGTCAGGTGCTTGGTCAGGTAGGCGACCAGGCCCGTATCGAAGAAAAATAGCTTGGGTTTCTTCACGATGCGTTTAAGAAGGTTGTTTGAGTAGGGGCGCAGGAAAAAGACAACGGAGGTTTTCTCCAGGATGCCCAGCCAGCGCCTGACAGTCTCGTCCGAGACGGACAAGTCCAGGGCCATGTCGTGGACATTGACCATCTGGCCGGTCCTGGCGGCCGCGACCCTTATGAAATCGGAAAAGAGCAACGGATCCGACATCGAGATCAAATCGGCGATATCGCGCTCCAGATAGGTTTGGACATAGCTGGAGTAAAAGAGTTCCGGCATCGCATGCTGCTTGCTGACCAGGGCGGGCATCGAGCCTTTCCAGATACGCTCGAACTGGCCAAGGGTGTCGGTCCGCGAGCCAGTCCTGGCGCGCTCCGCGAGGGAGGCCATTGAAAGCGTGAACGGCCTGCACTCGCCGGAACCATATATCTCATGCTGCGAGAGGGACGCCATCTGCAAGATGGCCGCCCGCCCGGCCAGCGACTCATGGGCCAGCGACATCAGCCTGAAGGCCTGCGAGCCGGACAGCCAGAAAGAGCCCGGGCCAGCGCCGTTGTCGATCTCCATCTTGATATACGAAAACAACTCCGGGGCGTACTGGATCTCGTCGATTAGCACCGGGGCCGGGTGGAGGGAGAGAAAAAGCGGCGGATCATTGCGGGCCATCCGTCTGGCCTCAAGGTCGTCAAGAGTCACGTAGCCCCGCTGGTCCCCGGCCAGTTTTCTCAGCGTCGTGGTCTTGCCAACCTGCCT
>JAISEK010000086.1 GCA_031264145.1 Deltaproteobacteria bacterium | reverse complement strand
CCCGGATAGTCAGCCGGGCTTTCCAGGGCCTCGACCCTCAGCCATTCCCGGAACGAGGGCCGGTTGAACTCGTGCTCCATCCAGAACCTTTCCGGCTCCAGCACCAGGTTGTAGTCCTGGCGGCTCATACGGCTGGTCGAGTAGTTGATGCCCGTGTAGTCCCCGGAGATGATCTCATAGGGGATCCCGACGCATATGCCCGTAATCCTCAGGACGAACCGCTGGAAGCGGTCGAAGCTGTCGTTGCCCCGGTTCGGGTTTTGGGCGAACTCCAGCTTTTCCCCCGGCTTCAGATACTCGATCATGCAGTTCTCGAGATCCTCCAGCCTCTCCGGCCCGGCCGGCTTGTCCTTCCCCAGGCCCCTCGCTGACTGGTAGGGGCCCGGTTCCGGGCTGGTGACGAAAGCCAGCCATCTGGCGGCCATCTTGGCCGCGTCCAGCTCGGCCGTCATGTACTCGCCCATGGAGTCGGCCAGGATGATCGCCGGGGCGAACGGCGTCACCCCCCTCAGCTGGCCGGGCCTGAGCACCTGGAAGCCATGCAGCATCCGCCCGTCCGGGATCTGGTCCCAACCGTACTCATGGCGCATGGGCCATGCTTCCCTCAGCACGTGGTAGCCGTGTCTCTCGCCGGTCTCAGGCGAGAACTCGATCCCCTGCCAGACGATGGAGCCCGCCCTCATGGGCTTCACCTCGAAGGCCCCGCTGACCCTGTCCCCCTCGATGAACTGGATCGCCAGCGGATGCCGGCCCTTGCCCTCCGGCTTCCTGAAGCAGGCGAAGAATTCTCCCGTTTCGAGCCGCTGCCTGAGGGCCAGCCGTTGGCACTCGTAGAAATGGAGCCGCCCATCCGCGGAGGCCTTTTCCATCCATTTACGGAATCTATACTCAATTTTTTTACGAAGTGCCGTATCTGGCTTGCCTGCCGTGTCGGAGGCGAGGGACTGGAACCGGGCCCCCTTGCCGACGACGAAGGCGGAATGGGCGGCCACGGCCCTTTGAAACGGGGGGAAATTCCTGACCAGTCCCCGTACGCGCTCCCTCAGGACGGGGTTGGAGGACTCGATGAGGCTATTCCAGTCCCTCATCCAGCCGATGGAGAGCCTATTGGGGTCAAGCCGGCCAGGGTTGGCGGCCGAGAACCTCTTGGAATATTCGTCGCCCTTGGCCCTGGCGGCCTCCCTGTATCCCCTGAGCCGTGCCCGCCTCAGCTTCCAGGCCCGGTACCGGCCCAGGTATCGCCCTATGATGGACATCACCCCCGGCCCCCGTTGGCGGCGTACGTGCGGCCCCTGTAGCCCTGGCCGGTTTCCTCGTCGGCCTTTTCCTTGACTAAATCCAACATCTGCTTGAACTCGGTGAAGTTCCGGAACTGGACGGACCGCTGGCCGCCGGCCCCCCCGGCGGAGATGCTGTAGCCCTGCATCCTCCTGAAGGACCCCGAGGCGAGGTCGTCCAGCATCTGCCCGTGCAGATCGCTCCAGCTCGTGAAGGTCGTCGTTTCGGCCATTCGGAACTCCTGTCGATTGCGATCAGTATAATTATTATTTTTTATAAATCAAGTACATAATTTTAGACGTCTTTATGCTGTCAAAAAAAATACTTATTTAGACTTATTTAGACTTAGAAATACTTGGAAAAACTTTTTTAGACTTATAACGACTTGGAAAGACTTATATAGACTTAGAAAAACTTTTTTAGACTTAAAATGACTTAGAAAAACTTATCTGGACTCAGAAAAACTTGGAAAGACTTTTTTAGACTTAAATAGACTTTTGCCAATGCCAGGCACGTGCGGTGGCCACTTGCCACCGGCGTCCAGATCCTCGAGCTCGAGCTGGCCACTCGCCGCCGGCGTCCAGGCCCTCGCATGGCAGACCAAAAATTAAGCGTTATTTTTTTGCGGATGGATACCGTCTAGGCAGGGCAGGCTATGGGCTGATGGGATGATACGGAAGGATGGATGGCCTATGGCAGGAGTCTGAAGGCGTCGCTTGCCGCCATGGCCAGGGACGGCAAGCCGGGCTGTTATTCGGACAGGATTCCTTATCTGCACATCTTTTCCATTACCCAGGCGTGGACGTCCTCAATGCGGATAACCCATTCGCCGCTAATCTTGGTAACTGGAAAGTCCCCACTGCGTATCCATTTGAAGACAGTGGATCTGCTCTTTCCGACGTATCTGCATATCTCGTTGACGCCACACAGCATTCCAAGTTCATCCTTCAAGGTCGGCTCAAAATCGGACATCTCATGCTCCTGTTTGAAAGTTGTTGAAACAGCGATTCGACTTCCAATCCGGCGACGCGCCTTGGCCGGTCCTGCCTTGCCGGCCTCGGCGTCCTTTCCGGGGCCCCGGCGGCTATGGCCGTGGCCTCGGGCATCCTCTCCTGTCTCTGGACCGCTCCGCTATCTTGAGCTTCAGCCTGGCCAGACTCAGGACCAATTCCAGCTCTTCCTCATCGCGCCATTTATGTAAGAGGTGATTACATCTAATCATATGGAATTCAGACATTGGAATTAAAAGTAAGTTATTGATATTAAAATTATATACATTTCCATCTTTAAATATAATAGTATGATTTTTATCAAGTTTTTCATTATATTTCTCCCATTCAATGCATTGTTTCTTTACCCATTTTTTGGTGTTCGTTTTTTCATATAAATAGTTATCATTATCTCCAATCTGCACTATAGATCCAACTGGATAAATTTTACGTTTAATATCTATTAATTTACTTCTACTACATATTCTTTTAAAATTTTTTAAATTATACTTTTTGTCATACTTTTTATTAAATAATTCTCTAATATAGTCAATTTCTTTATTTTCTTCTATTAATAATTTAATAAATTCTCTTTGTTCTGTTGTTATTTGATTATATTTTTTACATATATTATATTTATATATATAATATTTAATCGTAATTTCATTTAAATTAGTATTAAATGTACTATTAAATGATATAGATAACTTATTATAGCTCATATTATATCTATTGTCTTTAATAAATGATATCTGTTCCTCAGTAAAAGAAAACGCCTTACCCGCTTCCCGTCCCTGGCTATCGCTTGGCATACCCGAGCCCCATGACGTCATGCCCGTTGCCGTTGCCGTTTCCGTTGCCGTCGCCGTCGCCCATGGCGATTCCTTGAAGGGGCTGCACGATCCCGACAATGGACTGTTGGCCGAATTCCTCGGCCAGCTCGCAGGCCCTCAGGGACGTCTTCGCTATCTCGGTGTCGGCCGTCTTGTCGGAAACGTACTGCTTGGCCAGGCTGGCCAACGCCTGGGCCTTGCGGATCTCCGTTTCCAGTCCTTCCCCCTTGAGGCCGGGATCGCTCAGGCGTTCCATGGCCTCGATGATAAGATTCTTCACGTTGGACGTTTGCCGTTTCATGGGTCCATCTCCCTTATGCTGACGAAATATGACCATCTTTTGGAATCAATGCCCAGCATGTTGCCGTCATGGTCAAAGACGGCAACATGGGTGTACTTCCGGGCAATCCGCTTTACCCTTGACGGGCTGATTTCCTTGCCGGCGATGGAACGGTAGGCCTGGCAGGCACCCTCCACCGTCAACAGCTCCCCGCGATCCGCTGGCCGCCGCGCCTTTTCCAGCAGCCCCTTTCCCAGGCCAGACCTGAAGGCATAGGGCCTTCTTCCTGGCTTGAAACGATAGGCCATCTTTACGGCCTCCCTTGCCTGACCGGCATCCCATGCCCCCCGGCCCTACCATCCGGCGGCGCGCCTTGGCCGGTCCTGCCTCGCCGGCCTCGGCGTCCTTTCCGGGGCCCCGGAAACGGCCCTGGCCTCTGACATCCTCATGATCTCGTGGTGAAGGCTCGGGGTCCAGCTGACGTCCCCGCAGGCCGTGGCCCCCATCAGGCAATCAAGGAAATGGTTGTCGTCATGGACCTGCTTCCAGACCAGGCGGCCCTTGCTGGTCCTTATCTGGTGCTCGGCGGTCAGGTGCCCGATCAGCTCGTCATGGAGGCCCGCCTGGTCATCGCGCAGCGGGTCATGGCCATATAGCCAGGTCTTCCTGGCCGCGTCCGGGTTAACGAGCGTGTCGAACAGGCCGCTCTTGACCTTGCCCGTGTCAACCATGAAGAGCATGAGCCCGCCCTTGATCGCCGTCCCCTGGCCGGGCATCTTGTCAAGCGTCGTCCACCTCACCGTGGGCGTCTGGTCCCTCGACGCCCCCTTTATGCCCCATATCCTACCGTGGCCATACATCCTCAGGAACTCATATACCTCCTCGGTCCTGGAATAGACGCCATCCGTGGCCCCGCCGCCGGTATCCATGGCGCACCGCCAGATCTCCATCCGGGCGCCGCTCTCGTCCCCCCGGCCATCCAGCACCGGGTAGGTCATCCCGTGGACGAACCCGGCCACCTCATCGAATTCCGCCAGCCGGCCATAGTCCACGACGTACCTTGACATGTTCGGCATCCAGGCCAGGACCAGGTAATAGAAGCCCCGCTTCTGGGTGTCCACCCCGCAGGTCAGGGCTATCGCCCCCTCGGGGACGGCCCTGGCCGGCAGGTCCTTGACTATGCGCGAGACAATGGCTTCCCTGCTCGGCTCCATCTCCACGGCCACGTAGGGCATGGCCCAGTCGGCGTTGGCATGGGCCTGCCTGCCCGCGGGGCCGTCGTCCTGGCCGGCCCTCAGCCCGCTGGCCGCCAGCTCGGACAGCGAGACCGAGCGGGCCAGGATGGACGGGAGCCAGAAGCCGATCCGCCTCGGGCTGAAGCCCAGGGGCCCGGCCCTTTCCAGCCTGGGCAACGACAGGTCGGCCTCGCCTATGTGGATCGGGACCCATCGGCCCCCGGCCACCGCCCGATCGCGCCCATGGTCGTCCCATAGCCCCCCGCAGCCCTCGCAGCGGTATCGGCCCAGCCGCCGCCTCTCGATCTCGGCCGGCGTGGCCTTTTCCCCCGCGGTCACCGCCTCCACGCCGTCCGGCCTGGGGATCTGGGCCCATCCGCATATGGGGCAGACCACCTCATAGGCCATCGTGGCGTCCACGTGCCCGGTAATGGCCCTCCAGATCGACGATCCGGCGTCGCCGACCGGCTTCGAGGCCCGCATGATCTTGCGGTCGAACGAGTAGGATCTGGTCCTTTCCCGGAAATCCATGACCGGATCGCCCTGCCCGGCGAAGGCCATGTAGAGATCCTCCTCATCCAGGAAAAGATCCTTGACCGTTATGGAGGCCCTTTGGGACTGCGACTGGGCCGATGAGAGGTAGAGCGACGACCCCTCCTTTAGCCTGACGTGGCCAGAGGTCATCTTGTCGACCAGCCTGGCCAGGGCGGGGCTCCGGGCCAGGAGCGGCCTGAGCTTCTCGGCCTCCACCCTGTCCTTGGCCTTGTCATCCGGCATGGCCAGCATCTTGGTTCCCGGCCTCCTGTCCATGCTGTAGCCGAGGCAGGAATACATGGCCAGGGTCTTCCCGGTCTGGGGCGATCCGCACACGCATATTTCCTCCACCTCCGGCCGGCCCCAGGCGTCCATTATCCCGGCCAGGTAAGGGGACACGTCCGGCCTTAGCCTGGTGCCCCTGTAAGGCCCGTCCTGGACGACGATATGCCTGGCCGCCCATTCCGAGACCGTGATGGGCGGCCGCCTCCTGAAGAGGAACCGCTCGCCCTCGGTGAACCTGAAGCTAGGCAACTTCGGCCATCCCCGGATCCGGGCCGGCGGCGTCCTGGGCGTCCTGGTCCCCGGCCGGTTCCGCCCCAAATTCCGCGTCCTCGGCCCAGGCGTCCATCCAGGCCTCCGTTTCCCTCTTCCACCAGTCCACCAGGGCCGGCTGGCGGCCGCCGTCCCCCCCGACGGCCATGATGAGGTCCGGGCCCTTCCTGTGTATGAAGGTCTCGATCTCCCGCCTGAAGAAGGCCGCCCTGGCCGCCAGGTCGGACTCGTGCAGGCTCCTGGGCACGAGATTTCCCTGGTCGGACTCCAGCCTGACCCTGGCCCGCTCGGCCTGAAGCCGCTTCAGCTCGGCGTCGGCCTTCATCCTTTCCAGGGCGGCGGCGGCCGCCGCCTTGTCCCCCGTCTTTTCCATGGTCGGGCAGTGGAGGGCGGCGTAGCCCATCAGGGCCGAGGCCTCGAACCAGCCCTCCCTGTTTGAGGGGACCAGGTTTCTTTTGGCGTCGTTGCAGAATTTCGAGG
>JAISEK010000055.1 GCA_031264145.1 Deltaproteobacteria bacterium | reverse complement strand
CCGCATGACGTGGACGGGGCGGCCAGGGTGAACCCTGGCCGCCCCGTCCACGTCATCCCTGGGTACCCTTGGTGGCCCTATGGGCGTCCCCTCCTGGTCAGCCGCAGGCTGTTGGCCATGACGATCAGGCACACGCCTATGTCGGCGAAGACGGCCATCCACATGGCGGTGTGGCCCATCAGGGTCACCGCTATGAAGGCCAGCTTGACCAGGAGGATGAAGGCGATGTTCTGGGAAAAGACCGCGTGGACCATCCTCGACAGCCTGATGAAGGCCGGAATCTTGGCCAGGTTGTCGTCCATGATGGCCACGTCGGCCGTCTCGATGGCCGTGCCGGTCCCGGCGGCCCCCATGGAGAAGCCGATGTCCGCCCTGGCCAGCGCCGGGGCGTCGTTTATGCCGTCGCCGACCATGCCGACCTTGCCCTTCCGGGAGAACTCCTCGATGAGGGCCAGCTTCTCGTCGGGCATGAGGGAGCTCCTGTAGCCGTCGAGGCCCACGGCCCTGGCCACGGCCTCGGCGGCCGGGGCGTTGTCGCCGGTGAGCATGACGGTCTCGACCCCCAGGGCCTTGAGCTCGGCCACCGCCTGGCGGCTTTCCTCCTTGATGGTGTCGGCCGTGGCGAAGACGGCCGCCACGGAGTCCCCGTCGGCCAGGGCGACCACGCTTTTCCCCTGGGCCTCGAGGCCGTCGGCGAGGGCCCTGAGGCCTGGGGCCATGAGGCCCAGTGAGGCCATGAGGCCCGGGCTGCCCAGGGCCAGGCGGCGGCCCTGGAAGGTGGCCGAGACGCCCAGGCCGGGCAGGTCGGCGAAGTCGTCCAGGGCCACCAGGCTGCCCCTCTCGGCCGAGGCGGCCACGATGGCCTGGGAGACGGGGTGCCTGGAGAGGGCGGCCAGGCTGGCCGACAGGAGGTCGGCCTCCCTTGGGTCGTAGCCGCCGAGGGGCAGGAAGTCGGTCCTGGACGGCTTGCCGGAAGTCAGGGTCCCGGTCTTGTCCATGGCCACCACCCTCAGGCGCCGGCCTTCCTCCAGGTATACCCCGCCCTTGACCAGCAGGCCGCCCTTGGTGGCCGTGGCCAGGGCCGAGAGGATGGCCACCGGGGTGGAGACGACCAGGGCGCAGGGGCAGGCTATGACCAGGAGGGCCAGGGCCCGGTAGATCCAGTCACCCCAGGCCCCGCCGGCCAGGAGGGGCGGCAGGATGCCGGCCAGGACGGCCAGGGCGAAGACGGCCGGGGTGTAGACCCTGGCGAACCTCTCCACGAAGCGCTCGACCGGGGCCCGGGAACCCTCGGCCTCCTCCACGGTCCTGACGATCCTCGAGAGGGCCGAGTCGCCGTAGGCGACCGAGACCTCGTAGTCCAGGGTCCCGGTGACGTTCATGGTCCCGGCGAAGACCTTGTCGCCCTTGGCCTTCTCGGCCGGCGTGCTCTCGCCGGTGATCGGCGACTGGTCGATGGCCGAGGCCCCGGAGACGACCACCCCGTCCAGGGCCAGCTTCTCGCCAGGGCGGACCCTGACGACTGTCCCGGCCTGGACCTCGGAGGCCTTGGCCTCGACCCAGGATCCGTCGCCGGCAAGGATCGTGGCCTTCTCGGGGGCCAGCTGCAGGAGGGCGGCGATGGCCTTCCGGGCGCGGTCCACGCTCCTGCCCTCGAGGGCCTCGGCCAGGGAGAAGAGGACCAGGACCAGGGCCGCCTCGGAGAAATCGCCGATGAGCACGGCCCCGGTCACGGCCACGGACATGAGGGCCAGGATGTCCAGCCTGAGGCGGCGGATGGACTTCCAGCCGGCCAGCCAGGTCGACAGGCCGCCCACGGCCACGGCCAGGACGGCCAGGCCGATGACGGCCACGGGGTGGAGTGAGGCGAAGTTGGCGATCTCGGAGCCCAGGGCCAGGACGGAGGCGAGGCCCAGCCTCCTGATGGATGGGCCTTCCCCGGAAGACGCCTCCTCCGCCCCGGCGACCGTGTGGGACGCTATCGGCGCCGAGTCGCAGGCGGCGCAGCAGGCGGTCCGGGCGCCCTCACGGCCCTGGACGTCGGCCCCGTGGCCGTCCCCGGCCTCCTCGTCTCCCGGGCAACAGGCCTGCCCATGGCGGCCACCAGCGGCCTCGCGGCCCACATTCCCGGGTTTGGGCCCGGACATGATGATTCTTGGCCCGGCCAGGCCGGCCTGGGGCTGGCCGGGCCCGATAGGGGCCGGGTCCTCCCCGCCCTCGGAGGCGGTCTCGCCTCCTTGCCCCAGGACGACCTGGGCAGAGGCGTGACAGGGGCCTGAGGCGGCCCTGGCCTCCGGCTGGGCGGAAACCTGGACGGAAAGGTGCTCCTGGCAACGGAGCTGGCCACAGATTGAGCAGGTCTGGTTCATATGTCGGTTCTCCTTGTCTGTCGTCTCGCGCCTGGGCCGGCCATCCATGTCGGGACCAGACGCGCCTCTTGCTGGGGGGAGGTCCAGCCTTGGTCGCGGCCGCATCCCCCATGTTGACAAATATAAGGCCTATAGTTACTATAGGGTCAAGGCCCTGGAAGGCCAATTTGAAAAAAAATTGTCCTGGGCGGATTGAATCGTCCGGAATGCTGCCAGTGGCCTTGTCACG
>JAISEK010000154.1 GCA_031264145.1 Deltaproteobacteria bacterium | reverse complement strand
GTGCCTGGAGGCGTCCAGTCTTTTTTCTCCCTGAACGGTTTACCTGTCGGCTAGCTTTGGGGTTTCAATCTGCTGGACATTGCTTTCGCTCCATCCAGTTTCTGGGCGCTCTCTGGTCGGCTCAGTTGCAGCTGCTTAGATTTGCGCAAGGACAAATGGGAACAGGGCACCGGTTTTTTTGCCCAGAGGTGCCTGGTCGCCATTTTCGTGCCTGTTAGAGTTTTGTCACTGAAAATCCATTTTTTCTCCATAATTTCCCATCACGTTCTTTGGTATAATCCCTCCCGTGGCCAACAACGGGCCAGAGAGGGGGCCTTTGATGTTCTGGTTGGGGCGTTTGGGGACAAGAATGGGCCAACGAAGGGCCGGCCGGCTGGCCAGGCTGGCGCTGGGCCTGGCCATCTTGGTCGCGCTGGTTTTCCTGGCCGGGTTCTTTCTGGCCACGCCGCCCCGGCCTGACGGCTTTCCCGTCTCGCCGGTCCTCCTCGACCGTGACGGCCGGGCCCTGTTCGTGGGCCTGTCAGGCGACGACGAGCTGGTGATCCCCACGGCCTTGGCCGACATGGGGGAATATCTGCCGCTGGTGGCCGTTGGCGTGGAGGACAAGCGGTTCTATGGCCACCCGGGGGTCGATCCCCTGGCCCTGGCCCGGGCCGTGGCCCAGAACCTATGGGCTCGCCGGGTCGTCTCCGGGGCCTCGACCATCACCGTCCAGCTGGTGCGGCTCTCGGAGCCCAGGCCGCGCAACGCCTGGTCCAAGCTGGTGGAGTTTTTCCAGGCCCTGAGGCTCGAGCGCGAGCTCGGCAAGGACGAGATCCTCGAGCTCTACCTGAACAGGGCCCCCTTCGGCGGAAACGTCCGGGGGGTGGGGGCGGCCGCCTGGGCCTACTTCGGGAAGAAGCCGGCCGAGCTGTCCCTGGGGGAGAGCGCCTTGCTGGTGGCCCTCCTCAGGGGGCCCTCGGTCTACCGGCCTGACCGCTGGCCTGACAGGGCCAGGGACCGCCGGGACCTGGTGTTGTCCCTCCTGGAGGGCAAGGGCCTCATCGCCTCGGAGCAGGGGAGGAGGGCCAGGCTGGAGCCTGTCGGCGGGCCGCGCGTCCCGCCGCCCAGGGAGGCCCCCCATCTGGCCGCCCGTCTCCTCTCGCGGGCCGACGGCTCCCGCTGGCGCTGGGGGGCACCCGGCTTCTGGGGCCAGCCGACGACCATCGACCCGGCCAGCCAGGAAAACCTGGAAAGGAGCCTCCTCATGGCCCTGGCCCCGTTCCCCGGCGAGGTCAACGGGGCCGGCCTGCTGGTCGACAGCCGCGACGGGAGGGTCCTGGCCTATGTCGGGGGCGTCCGGAGGGAGGGGCCGGCCTTCATGGTGGACAACCTCCGCTCCCGCCGTTCCCCTGGCTCGACCCTCAAGCCTTTCGTCTACCTGGCCGCCTTCGGCGAGGGCACCCTGGTCCCGGCCTCGCTTCTGGCCGACACGCCCCTGGATCTCCAGGGGCAGGCGCCGCGGAACTTCGACCAGGTCTACCGGGGACCGGTCCCGGCCGGCCGGGCCCTGGCCGAGTCCCTTAACGCCCCGGCGGTCAGGGTGCTCAGGATGGTCGGGGAGGACAAGGCCCTGGCCATCCTGCGGCGGGCCGGCATTCCCGCCATCCCTGGCCGCTCCTACGGGGACTCGCTGGTCCTGGGAGGGCTGGAGGCCACGGCCATGGAGCTGGCCGGGGCCTACGCTTCCCTGGCCGCCGGCGGGAAAGCCATAAGGCCCAGCCTTGACCCTGGCGTCTCCGGGCAGGGGCCGAGGCTCTTCTCCCCCGAGGCGGTCTGGCTGGTCAACCAGAGCCTCGCCGACTCCGGCCGTCTGCCCCTGGGCCTGTCCGGGGAGGGGCTGGCCTTCAAGAGCGGCACCTCCAATGACCTCAGGGACGCCTGGCTGGCCATCTACGATCGCAGCCACACCCTGGTCATCTGGCTGGGTGACCCCGAGGGCCGCGGGCACGAGGGCCTGAGCGGGATGTCGGCCCTGGCCGAGGCCGGGTTCCAGTTCATGCGGGACCTGGGCCGGCGCGCGGCCTGGCCCGGGCCTCCCCAGGGCCTGGAGCGCTACATGGCCTGTCCCCTGTCAGGGGAACCGGCTTCCCCCTTCTGCCCTGGGGCCAGGTGGGCCTGGAGGATCAAGGCCCTGGCCAGGACCCATTCCTGCCAGATCCACCGGCGCCGCGACGGGCGGCTGGTGACCGTCTGGCCCAAGGAGCTGGCCCGCTTCATGGGCGCGAACGAGAGCCTGTCCGGCCCCAAGGCCATGGGACCCCAGGTGGTATCCCCTGGCCCTGGCGCGGTCGTCGTCCTGGGGGACAGGGACGTGCTGCCCCTCAAGAGCGAGGGGACTGTGGGCCAGGTCCACTGGTATCTGGACGGGAGGTTCGTCGCGACCTCCGAGAGCTGGGCCGCCCCGGTCATCAGCCCCGGATACGGCAGCCACTGGGTGAGCGTGATGGACTCCAGGGACATGACCGCCAGAAGCTCCTTCACGGTCGTCTCGAGGGAGTCCGTTGGCGGGAGGGGGGCGGCTACCCCGATTTTGGCCTTTGACTGACCGCTGGCCCCGTCCCTGGGCTGGCCGGGGCGTTCTGGTCGCCCAGTCCGTTGTTTTTGGCCATAAGGCATAAGTATATGTTTGGGCTATATTTTTCATAATATTATTATATAGTAATATTTTGTCAATAATAATACATAATTTAAATTTTTATTACTCCATGGTTCTGGACTATTCAAAGGAGTCAATGATGGCCATCCGGGCTAATGTCGGCAGTCTCGTCCGTTCGACCCTGATTGGGTTGGCGCTGGTCGCCTTTTTTTCGTCCCTGGGCCAGGTCTGGCCGCCCCTGGCCCAGGCCGCCAGGGAAACGGGAAGGGGGTCGTCCGGTGCCAGGGCCAAGAAGGCCGAGGAACCCACGCTGGCCATCCTCCATGCGGCCGAGGGCAAGAACGGCCTCGTCCAGCTGCTGCTTGGATTCAGCGAACGTGGCCCCAAAGGCGGCATCCTTTACCCCAGTCGCGACATGATTTTCAAGGTCTTCTCCGGTGACGGGCCCTTTGAGATCCTGGAGGGCCCGGATGGGGCGGCCGGGTATTGGCAGGACGACAAAACCATCGCGGTGGACACAAACCTCGGGAAGGACGAATGGCTGGACTACGTGGGGAGGGGCGGGAAGGTGGCGCTGGCCTGGGATCCTGGCCTTGCCCCCAAGGTGGCCAACAGGTACTCGGCGAATGATGGGTTCAACTCGTATGGCACCCTCAACCAGTTTGCCCTCAGGACGCGACAGGAGCCCGAAAGGGGACGCTTCGTGACGACCCTGGAGGCCCTGCCCTTCGATTTGGCCTTCCATGCCTGGAGGGACGGGGACGACCTCAGGCTGACGGTCCGCTTCAACCGCACCATGGTCGGCCAGGAGATGGTCTGGAAGGACTGCCCGGAGGGGGACTGGCCCCTGTCCCTGAGCCCCAATCTGGCAACCTGGGGGCAGTGGACGGGCCGGAGCGAGTTCCAGTTCGGGTCCAGGGACCTGGACGGGAAGGAGTATGAGGCCAAGGTGGTCGGGCGGCAGTTCGTCCTCTCGGTTGCCCCTGGGCTCAAGGCGCTCTCCGGCGAGGCCATGCCCGCCAAGGTCATCCCGCCCCTGACCCCGGATCCCTTCCGGGTCCTGGGCTTCCGGCAGGCTGGCTTCGAGGGCCGGGGCCGGGTCCTCCTGGAGCTTTTTTTCAACAAGGAGGTGGCCAGGACTGATCTTGAGAAGGCCCTGAGGTTCCTCTCCGTCTCCGGCGACGACGGGCAGATCGAGAAGCCCGTCCAGGGCATAGCCATCGATGGCCTCGGTGCCACGGATGGCGAGAGGGGCCTTGAGGCGCACCTGGGCGGCCCTCTGGAGAACGGCACCAGGCTGCGGCTGAGGATAAAGAATCTGGCCAGCGCCGACGGGGAGACGAGGATCGGGAGCAGCTACGAGGATCTCATGATCGAGAACGATCTCTCCGTCTACGACTCCGGGCTAAGGGTGGAGGAGGCCCCCCCATTCAGGACCTATTTCTACGTCGAGTTCCATTCCGCCCTGGAGGATGACGGCCTGGAGAAGTACGTCGAGCTGGAACCGGCCATACCCTTCGAGCTCAGGGTGGACGGTGACCGCCTCACTATCTACGCGCCCTT
The DNA here is from genome assembly GCA_031264145.1 of Deltaproteobacteria bacterium. Classification (GTDB taxonomy): domain Bacteria; phylum Desulfobacterota; class Desulfarculia; order Adiutricales; family Adiutricaceae; genus JAIRNQ01. The sequence goes on along the minus strand of JAISEK010000154.1, from coordinate 6,056 downwards.
CGGCCGATCCGAGCCGTCCGAGGTCAGGCTCCTCGCTGGACTTCACGGCAGCCGCGGCGTCCTGGAGAAGGATTTGTCCTTTACCGTGCGCCTCCCGGAACAGAGGACGCCCATGGCCGCCTTTACCGGCCAGGGCCGCTATCTGAGCCCAGGGCTACCCATGCTGGTAAGGCTCCAGGGCCGGGAGTCCGATGCGCTGAGGCTCCAGGCCTGGCGGATATACGAGGACAACCTGGTGGCCGTCCTCAACCTGCCCAGGGCCGGGCTGGGCGAGATTGACAAGCTTAGGGTGGGCCAGACTTTCTCCAGGAGGCTGTTCGCCAGGGAGGCCAGTCTTGGCGACGAGCCCATGGACCGCTTCGAGCGCCTGGTCGACCTCGAGGAGATTCTGGCCGGCGAGGGCACCGGGGGAGAACCCAGGGGGAAGGCCCAGGGCATCTACATTCTCAAGGCCACCCCGCTGGTCGTCGAGAAGGATGGCCGGAAATATACCAGCGGCGGCGGGGGGCCGGACCACGACTACCTCAACAGCTGGCGCGAGGCCGGCGATCTCTACGACTGGCCTGACCGTTACCTGCCCCTGGTCGTGACCGACCTGGGCATCTCGGCCAGGGTGCTGCCTGACTCGGTCTCTGCCTGGGTCGTCGGGCTCTCGACGGCCAGGCCGCTGGCCGGGGCCCTGGTCACCGTGTACGACTCGGCCAACCAGGTGCTGGCCCAGGGCCAGAGCGGCCACGACGGGCTATTCAGGGCCGACCTTGACGCCAGCCGGGCCACGGTCCTGACGGCCAAGATGGGCGACGACCTGAGCTACCTGATCCTGGACGGGAATGCCCGGGAGACCTTTTTCAGGTATAGCGGCGGGATGGGCCTTGACGCCGGCGGCGGCTGGCGTGGCCTTGGGGGCGAGGGCATCGGCCCAGGGGATTCCTATCTCGGGAAAGGCCATGAGGCCTTCATCATCCTCCCAAGGGAAATATTCAAGCCAGGCGAGACCATTGAGGCCAAGGCCCTGGTCCGGGGCCAGGATATGGTCCCTCCACGGGAAGGCTTTCCCCTCGTGTATAGGCTCAGGGACCCAAGGAACCAGATAATATCCCAGGCCCGCGCGGACCTCTCGCCGGCGGGGGGCCTGGAAATGTCCGTCCTGATCCCCTTCTCGGGGAGGACCGGGGAGTGGATCCTCGAGGTCCTGGTCCCGGAGGCTCGCGAGCCCCTGGGAACAGCGTCCTTCAGGGTTGAGGACTTCGTGCCGCCCAGGCTGGAGCTGACCCTGGCCAGCCCGGAGGAAAGGCTGGTCGGGACCGGCCAGACAGCCCGGCTGGCCGGCGAGGCCCGCTACCTCTTCGGGGCCAAGGGTGCCGGGCTTGGCTGGGAGATGACGGCCAGGGCCTCCGTCCCCCGCTTCGCCCCCCCAGGCTTCGGTGGGTTCGTCTTCGGGGTCGACACGTATCTTTCCGACTTCGAGCGCAACCTGGGGGACCAGGCCGGCAGCCTGGACAAGGACGGCATCCTTGACTACCGGCTGCCCCTGTCCGGGGATCCCCTGGATCTTCCGCCTTTGATCGAGATTGGCTTTGCCTGGCGGGTCATGGAGGACGGGGGCCGCTGGAACGGGACGACGGCCAGCCTCCTTTGGTTCCCGCGGGGAACCATCGTGGGCCTTAGGCCGCCCAGGCCCCTGGTCGCCGGCCGGAAGCTGGACTTCGAGCTGGTGGTCCTGGACGCCGACGGCGCGCCCGCCGACGTCGGCCAGCTAGAGGTCGAGGTCTCGCGGGTCATCCCCAGGAGCTACTCCACCGTGCGCCAGGGCCAGATACGCTCCCAGAAGGTCAACCAGCTGGAGGAGGTCCTAAGGGTGGACGTGGCCTTGACCGACGGGAAGGGGAGCTTCTCCATACCCTCCCTCGAGTCGGGCTCCTATGAGTTTCTGGCCCGCGGTCCATCCGGGGAGACCCTCAGGCAGCGTCTCATGGTCGGCCTCGAGAGCCCCCCGGTCGTCGCGTCTTCCGGCGGGCCCGTCATGGGGCTCTCCATAAAGCTCGACAAGCCCTTCTACTCCCCCGGCGAGGAGGCCCTGGTGCGCGTCGAGGCTCCCTTCGACGGGCCGGCCTGGCTGACCGTCGAGACGGATGAGCTTCTCTATTCCGGGATCGGCCAGGTCAGCGGCGGGATCCTGGAGACCAGGCTGCCAGTTCCCGGCGGGATAGTGCAGAACGCGCACCTGACCGTCTCAGCGGTCAGGCCCCTGGCCGCCGGCCAGGAGGCCTTCCTGGCCGCTGGCAGGGTATCCCTGGAGATGGACCGCTCCCCCCACGTGATTTCGGTAGGGACTGAGATTGACGGCCGTCTGGCCCCGTCGTCCAGGGCCAGCCTCAAGATTTCCCTCAAGGACAGCCAGGGACGGCCACTGGCCGGGGAGGCGACCGTGGCCCTGGTCGACGTGGGCCTCCTGACTCTCTCCGGCAACCCGCCGGTCCCGGATCCGCTGGCCTATTTCGGGCGCAGCCGTTATCCCAGGTCCCTGGTCTATGACCTGTATGACCTCCTTCTGCCGCCGGAAAAGCCGGACCTGCCCTTTCTGGCCCCTGGCGGGGGCGACGAGGAGGCCGATGGGCTCTTCTCGCCCTTCAGGCGCGACCAGGAGCTTTTGTCGCTGTTCCTGGCCACCGTGGAGGTCGGCGGGGACGGCCAGGCCCAGGTGGAGCTGGACATCCCCGAGTACAGCGGGCAGGCCAGGCTGGCCGTGGTCGCCGCCTCGGGCAGCCGCTTCGGGCAATCATCCGAGAACATAACGGTCAACCGGGATCTGACCATCGAGCCGACCCTCCCGCTGGCCCTGGCCCCCGGTGACGCCCTGGTCTCCACGGCCAGGATCTTCCTGGACCCCAAGGCCGGCACCTCCGCCCAGGCCAGCATCTCGATCGAGGCCGAGGGCCCGCTCTCCATCGAGAGGATCGAGGACGAGGACGGCCGGGCCCTGGCCCTGCCGGTCCGTCCCAGGCTCTCGCCCGGCCAGGGCCGGACAATCAGGATATTCCTCAAGGCCGTGCCCGGGGAGGAAGAGGGGGCCAGCCAGGTCGGCCAGGCGTCTCTGCTGTTTTCCGCCAGCATGGGGAAGGAGTCCTTCACCCAGCGGGCCAACACGGTCGTCAGGCCACCCTATCCCTGGACCAGCCGCTCGTCCGGCGGGCAGCTCAAGGACGCCGAGACCATCCTTGACCTCGACTTCTCGGGCTTCCTGGCCGGGACGGCCAAGGCCTCCTTCGCCCTGGCCGCCGGCCCGGCGGTGGAGGCGGCCAAGGCGGCCGCCTTCCTGCGGGCCTATCCCTACGGCTGCCTGGAGCAGACCGTCTCCCAGGCCTGGGCCCATCTGGCCGCCCTGGACCTGGTGGCCCTGGCCGGGGATGACTCGGAAGGAGGGGCGCGGATGGCCCTGGAGGCGGCAGTCCGGCGCCTGGCCACCATGAGGACCTTCAGCGGGGGCTTCGCCTTCTGGCCGGGCGAGTCCTCGGTCTACGAGTGGGGCTCGGCTTACGCCGCGCACTTCCTGATCGAGGCCTCCCGCAGGGTGGAGCTGCCCCCGGGGCTTCTGGAGGACGCCGTGGGGTACGCTAGGAGACTCCTCGCCAATGGCACGAACGGGAACGGCGTGGCCTACGATCTGGCCGTCAGGACCTACGCCCTGTACGTCCTGGCCCTCTACGGCGAGTCCGCCTACGGCCACCTCAACGGCCTCCGGGACCGGCAGGCCGGCCTGTCGCGGTCATCCCTCATCATGTTGGCCTCGGCCGAGGCCCTAATGGACGGCCGGCCGGAGGCCCTGGAGGAGCTTGAGCGGGATTTGCCGCGCCTGGACAAGACTCCCCGGGGTTACTACCTCGAGAGCGGCTCCCGCGACCTGGCCCTCCTGCTGAACGCCTGGGCCCTGGTCGATCCCCAGAATCCCAGGACGGCCGGGCTGGCCGCCGACGTGGCCGCCGAGGGCCGCAAGGGCCACTGGTCCAACACCCAGGAGAACGGAATGGCCATCCTGGCCCTGGCCAACTTCATGCGCCGCACCGGGGGCGCAGAACCCTACCGGGCCTCGATATCCGACCTGGGCGGCCGTCTTCTGGCCAGCGGCGGGGAACTGGACTCCCTGGGCCTCGACTCTGGGACCCTTGCGGATCTTCCAGACCGCCGGCTCAAGATATCCCTCCATGGTTCCGGCCGCCCCTGGTACAGCCTCACCGTGAGCGGGGTGCCCACGGTCCCACCGGTGGCGGGCGATAACGTCATCTCCCTTCGGAAGACCTGGACGGTGGGGCAGGATCGCTTCCCCCTCGACGACGAGTCCGTCCCCCTTTCCGTTCCCAGGGGTGAGATGGTCGAGGTGGAGCTGGTGGTCAGCGCGGCCGAGGCCACTGAGAACGTGGTCGTGGCCGACCTCCTGCCAGGCGGCTTCGAGGTGGCCGGCCTCTCAGGCGGAGGGGAGGATATGGATGAGGGGGACTACGTGGACGAGACCTTACACCTTGAGCTCCGCGAGGACCGGGTCATCGTCGTCCTGCCGTTCCTTGATGGGCAGCACACGTTCCGTTACAGCCTCAGGGCGGTCACGGCCGGTGAGTTCATGCTGCCCCCGGCCACGGCCGAGGGCATGTACCAGCCCGAGCGCCGGGCCGTCCTCCCTACCTCCACGGTCACCGTGTCCGAGTAGGGCCCGAAACGGCCCGGGGCCGCAAGGCCCCGGGCCGTTTATCACTTGGGCTTGACCAATCCCCCTGCGCTGCCCTAGTGCCGTGTTTTTTCTTTATCTGTCAGGTGGGGATGCCCCGGGCTAACCTGGTTGGGCCCCAGCTTGCCTCTGAAATGGAGACGCGGTTGGCCGTCATTATCGAGAAGACTACTCAGGGTTCCAGTGCCTGGCCGCTCCCCGGGGACCTGCAACGGGGGGATCGGGCCAGCTTTCCGTCGCTGCCGACGCCACGTGGCCTGGCCGCTGCCGGGACATGACAGGCCTGACAGGCGCGCCATCGTCGGGCCCCTGTCTCGCGCGAGTTGATGTTCGTCATCTCTTCGTGGCATAGGAAAGGGCGCGGTCCTTTTGGGTCGATTTGGCCAGGCTGGCAATAGCAGTTCATTGGAAATATCGAAGGGATGTGCGATAATCGGGTCAAGTCTGGAGGGAATCCTTTGAACATCAATCCACAGGGCTAGGTGTGGGAGCATCCGTGAAAGAACTTCCGATTGGCATGCAGACATTCAGGGATCTCATTGAAGGCGGCTATGTGTACGCCGACAAGACGAGGCACGTCTACGACCTAGCCAGATCGGGCAAGGCCTATTTCTTATCCAGACCAAGAAGATTCGGTAAATCTCTACTTCTAAGCACCTTTGAGGCCTTGTTTAGCGGGTCGCCAGATCCTGATGTGCAGCCACAAGGTCTTTTCGCCGACTTGTGGATTGGCCACTCTGGTTACGATTTTACGCGGAAGTTCCCCGTGGTATCTTTGGGGATGGATCTGGATGGCTCCACCCCAGATGGGCTGAAGACGGAAATCCAGGATATGCTCCATGACAAGGCCCTGGAATTCGGCCTTGAGATAAAACCAGCGTCCCCAGGAAGGATGCTTGCCAGGTTGATTAAAGGCCTAAAAAGTAAATTTGGCTCCAAAGTAGTGCTTCTTATTGATGAATATGATTCCCCTGTCAGTGATAACATAGATAATTTATCAACGGCCAAAAAAAACCGGGATATCCTAAAGAGTTTCTACTCCCAGCTTAAATCTTGCGGGAGCGATCTTCACTTCGTTTTCGTGACAGGTGTGACGCGCTATGTCTTTATGGGCCTGTCAGCCGGACTCAACCACCTTACTGACTTGACTTTGGATAGCAAATACTCAAGCATCTGTGGCTTTACCATTCAGGAACTTAAAAACTGTTTTGCTGACCGCCTGCCCAGTCTCCTCAAGACCATGAAAAACGCCGGAAATATGCCCAAGGGTGCGACCCTGGAAGACATGTGGATGGAGATTGGCCTTTGGTACGATGGCTACAGCTGGGATGGGAAG
>JAISEK010000104.1 GCA_031264145.1 Deltaproteobacteria bacterium | reverse complement strand
GGTCTCATCCACCTGTCTTAATGGTGAGATTGAGTCGTGGGTCAGGAATGGCACGATTCCATTCAGGCCAATTCCGGTTCTGGCTCAGGCAGCCTAGCTGTTTCCAATTGCACAGGTGGCAATTTTTTCGTGGCCCTCGGCCGGCACGGGCAGGCGCGCCACCGCCAGGACGTCGTCGCAGGGGGAAGCCCCTGTCTAGTTGGCCCCGTGGCAGTGCTTGTACTTCTTGCCCGAGCCGCAGGGGCAGGGGTCGTTGCGGCCCACCTTGGGCGTTTCCCTGGTCTCGGTGCGCGAGGCCTTTGGCCCGCCCTCCCCGTCGCCGCCATGGGTGTAGATGAGCCTGCTGGTCCGTCTCCTGGGCATGGGCGGCGGAGCCTGGCCCTCCTCCTCGCCTTCCCTCCTCTGGGCAAGCCTGAAGTTGGAGGCCATGGACACCGTGTCGGCCCGGATCCGGGCCGCCATCTCCTCGAACATCTCGAAGCCCTCCCGCTGGTACTCGCGCAGGGGGTCCTTCTGGGCGTAGCCCCGGAGCCCGATGCCCTCCTTGAGCCTGTCCATGTTCAGGAGATGGTCCTTCCACTGGCCGTCCAGGGAGGAAAGCATTATCCAGCTGGAGATGGGCTTGAAGGCCTCGGGCCCCATGAGCGCCACCCGCTCCTCCAGGCGTTCCTTGGCCCGATCGAAAACGTAGTCCATGCGGGCCTCGTTCTCCAGGGGCATGATTTCGTCCTCGACCGGGACGATGCCGAACATGTTCCGGCACTCGTTCTCGAAATCTGGCCAGTTCAGCTCCTCGACCTGGTGCCGGTCGCCGAAAAACTTCTGGACAATGACCTGGGACTCCTCGTCCATGAGGTTCAGCAAGTCCTCGATGACGTCAGAGTTGCCGAGAATATGCCGACGCTGCCGGTAGATGACCTCCCTCTGGCGGTTCATGACGTCGTCGTACTCCAGCAGATGCTTCCTGGTGTCGAAATTGCGGCTCTCCACCTGCTTCTGGGCCCTCTCGATGCCCTTGGAGACCAGGGACGACTCCAGCGGGACACCTTCAGTCATGCCCACCCTGGCCAGGATGCCGGAAAAGCGATCCCCCCCGAAGATCCGCATCAGGTCGTCCTCCATGGAGATATAGAAGCGCGATTCCCCCGGGTCGCCCTGGCGGCCGCTGCGGCCGCGCAGCTGGTTGTCGATGCGTCTTGACTCGTGGCGCTCCGTTCCCAGAATGAACAGGCCGCCCAGCCCCGGCACGCCCGGCCCCAGCACGATGTCCGTGCCCCGGCCGGCCATGTTGGTTGATATGGTCACCATCCCGGGCTGGCCGGCCTGGGCCACTATCTGGGCCTCCATCTCGTGGTGCTTGGCGTTCAGCACCTGGTGGGGAATCCCCCTGGCCTTGAGGATCCTCGAGACTATCTCGGAGTTGTTGATGGAGATGGTGCCCACCAGCACGGGCTGCCCCTTGGCGTGGAGATGCTCAATCTCCTGGACCACGGCGTCGTACTTTTCCTTGACCGTCCTGTAGATCACGTCGACATGGTCGGTCCGGATCATCCGGCGGTGGGTCGGCATGACCACCACGTCCAGGTTGTAGATCTTGGAAAACTCGGCCGCCTCGGTGTCGGCCGTCCCGGTCATGCCGGCCAGCTTGGAGTACATGCGGAAGAAGTTCTGGAAGGTTATGGAGGCCAGCGTCTGGTTCTCGTTCTCTATCTTGACCCTCTCCTTGGCCTCCAGGGCCTGGTGGAGCCCGTCGGAAAACCTCCGGCCCGGCATCAGCCGGCCGGTGAACTCATCGACGATGACGACCTTGCCCTCGTTCACGATGTAGTCGCGGTCCCTCTCGAAGAGGGTGTGGGCCTTGAGGGCCTGGCCCACGTGGTGGAGTATGTCCATGTTGGAGGGATCGTAGAGGTTGCCTACCCCCAGGAGGGTCTCGGCGTTGGCCACGCCCTGCTCGGTGAGGGTGGAGGAGCGGGCCTTCTCGTCCAGGGTGTAGTCCTCGTCCCTGGCCAGCCTGGGGATGATCCTGTTGGCCCGGTCATAGAGCTCGGTAGATTCCTCGGCCGGGCCGGAGATGATGAGTGGCGTCCTGGCCTCGTCGATCAGGATGGAATCGACCTCGTCGACGATGGCGAAGTTGAACTCCCTCTGGACGAACTCGTTGGAGTAGAACTTCATGTTGTCCCTGAGGTAGTCGAAGCCGAACTCGTTGTTGGTGCCGTAGGTGACGTCGGAGTGGTAGGCCTCCCGCCTCTCCTTATCGGTCAGGCCGTGGACGATGGTCCCCGTCGTCAGGCCCAGGAACCCGTAAATCCGCCCCATCCAGGCCGCGTCGCGCCGGGCCAGGTAATCGTTGACGGTGACGACGTGGACGCCCTTGCCGGTCAAGGCGTTGGCGTAGACCGGGAGCGTGGCGGCCAGGGTCTTGCCCTCGCCCGTCTTCATCTCGGCGATGCGCCCGCCATGGAGGACCAGGCCGCCCATGAGCTGGACGTCGAAATGGCGCTGCCCCAGCACCCTGGCCCCGGCTTCCCTGACCACGGCGAAGGCCTCGTGGACGATTGACTCCAAGTCCTCCCCGTTGGCCAGGCGTTCCTTGAACCTGGCGGTCTGCCCGGCCAGGTCGGCATCGGAAAGCTTCCTGATCCCCGGTTCCAGGGCGTTTATGGCGTCCACCCTCTGGGCCAGCCGGCCGATCTCCCGCTCGTTGGCCGAACCGAATATTTTTTTCAATATATTAAACATTTTTGCTCTATATTTCCTTTTCGTTGTCTTTTACATTGCAAAATCTGTCAAGGCCAGTACCTTGACAGACTAAACGACGTCTTTGTTTCTCGGGGTCAAGAAAAGGGAGGGGGAAAAATTACGGGCCTTGGGAGCTGGCCGCCTGGATGAGACCGCTGGAAGCCCTGATGAAGACCATGGGATCCACCGGGACGGCGCCCAGGACGGTCTCGAAATGGAGGTGGGGGCCGGTCGAGCGGCCGGTATTGCCGACCTTGGCGATCAAGAGGCCCCGGTCGATGGCCTGCCCGGCCTCGACCAGGACCTCCGAGAGGTGGGCGTAGCGGGTGACCAGCCCGAAGCCGTGGTCGACCGTGATCATGAGGCCATAGCCGTTCCCTGACCAGTCGGCGGTCAGGACGGTGCCCGCGGCCGGGGCGTAGACCGGGGTGCCCACCGGGGCGGCCAGGTCAAGGCCCTGGTGCATGTCGGAGCCCCGCCCGAAGGGGGAAGCCCGGTAGCCGAAGCTGGATGTCAGGCGGCCCTGGGCCACCGGGAGGCTCACCGGGGTGGCCGACAGGAGGTTCCTTGAGCCCTCCAGGGCCGAGGTCAGCTCGCTAAGGGCCAGATCCACGCCGGCGGAGTTGCGCTCCAGGCGGTCCAGGTTGGAGTGGATGCCCCTGATGGCCTCGGCCGGGGAGCGCCAGTCCTCGGCCTGGCTGGGGGGCGTGGCCGACAGGCCGCCCTGCCCCTCCCCGCCGCCCCAGGTCCAGGCCACGGTGCTGGTCAGGGCCGGCCAGAGCCGCTCCAGGGTGGCCGTCTCGGGAAGGCCCAGCTGGCGGTTGTACTCCCGGGTCAAAAAGTCCAGGTTCTTCTCCCGCTCACGGAGGCCCTCCAGCTTGCGGTCCATGTCCTCTAGGCGCTCGCCGATGGCCAGGAGCTGGATGTCCTTGCCGGCGTTCTGGCTTTTGAGGATCTCGAGCTCCATGCTGCGGTCCTTGACCCCGCCCAGGGTCATCCAGGAGTAGACGGAGTAGACCACCAGGGCCCCGAAGATAAGGACCATGAGGAACACCAGGACGGTCAGTCCCCCGACCGAGGCCGAGAAGCTCCGCACCGAGGGTACGCCGTCCCCCTCGCTCATAAGACATATCCGGAAGCGTCTTGCCATACCCTTGGGCCTTCCCCCAACGTCCGCCCGCGAAGCCAAAATGGCAGCGGAATCCATCATAAGCCAGACGATTCTAGCAAATCGGCCCATCCTTGGCAACGAAAAAAAACTTGCCCTTTTTTCAAAAAATATAGTAAAATCAAACCACTTTGCTCGTCATGGACCTTAGTTGTCCTTGTCTTTTGTACAATCAAATTCACAGACAACCCAAAACGGCCACCCATAACCGGGGTCCCCAAAGATACCTGGGGGCCTTGGCGACGGAAGGCCCGGACCCAAGGGCAATGCCCCTGCCTGGTCTGGCCTTGGCCCTGATAATGATGTATCCTGGCCCTCGGCGAGCCACCGCGGCGGCGTCCCCCCGACGAAAACGGCCGCGGCCGCCGGCCATTCGCAGAACCATGCCCATTTATGCAAGGCATGCGTCCAGGAGCACGGCATGTCCCAAAAGCGCAAGCGCGGCGAGCGGCGCAAGGCCATATACATCTTTCCCAACCTCTTTACCACCATGAGCCTCTTTTTCGGGTTCTACGCCATCATGTGCGCCATCCAGGGCCGCTTCAGCCTCTCGGCCGGGCTCATCCTGGTGGCCACGGTGATGGACGGCCTCGATGGCACGGTGGCCCGCATGACCAACACTACCAGCCGTTTCGGGGTCGAGTACGATTCCCTGTGCGATCTTCTGTCCTTCTGCGCCGCGCCCTCCGTCCTCGTCTACCTCTGGGCCCTGACGCCCCATAACCTCCACTTCAGCTTCCTGCCCTCCCCGGACGACCGCAGCCTGGGCTTCGGCCTCATCGCCGCCTTCATCTTCCTGGCCTGCGGCTCCCTTCGCCTGGCCCGCTTCAACGTCTCGGCCGGCCACCGGGACCCCGGCTTCTTCCAGGGCCTCCCGACCACCGCCGCGGCGGGCATAGTCTCGGCCGCCGTCCTCTGGCACCACCGCCTCCCTGGGCAGATCGTCAGGCCCAGCGGGCTCCTGGTCCTGGCCTTCGTCATCGTCCTGGCCTTCCTGATGGTCTCGAACCTGGACTTCCTGAGCCTCAAGAACAAGATCTTCACCAAAAACAACCACCCCTTCGAGACACTGGTAGTCATAGTCATCGTCCTGGCCTCCCTCATCATCAAGGCCAAGACCCTTCTGTTGCCACTGTCGTTCGTTTACCTGGCCCTGGCCCCGATCATCACGGTCGTCAGGCGCCTCAGGCGGGGGGGCGCCGAGCCCCCGGCCGCGCCCCATGACCAGGAGGCCGAGCCCAGGGACGGGGCCACCTGAGCCGCCGGCCAGCCTGGTCCATTGACGAGATGGCGTTCGTGCTATAATGGCGTTCCCAGTCCTCTCTTTGCCGGGCCACGGGCCGGCCGGGCGACTCGCTTTTGCCCGGCTCCTTTTGGCCATCGACCCAAAAAATCCATTGGTTTCCTTCTTATGACCCTGTCTCCGCTCTCGGGGGGCCTCCTGGCCGCAGGCGTTTTTCTGGCCGCCTCCGTGGCCTGGCGCATGGCCAGGACCAAAAGGCGCGTGGCCGGCGCCAGCGGCCCCAAACGCTTCCAGCGCCCCCAGAACTCGCCCTGGCACCGTTCCAGCCGCCCGGCCCCGAAAAACGGCCTCCGGGCCGTGGCCATCTGGGGCACGGCGGCGGTCCTGATCGCCTGGGTGGCCCTGTCACTGGCCAGCCAGGACGAGGGCCACGGCCCGGTCGCGGCCCCCGTCACCGTGCCGGCCGCCCCGGCCCCGGTCGTCACGACCCCCTTCATCGCCGCCTCCCTGGAGCCCCCGTCGGACAACGCCGCGGCCATTTCCGCCCCGCTGGCCCCGGCCCAAGTCGCGGACCCCGTCCCTCCCGCGGCCGGCCCCGGCCAGGCCTCCTCGGCCATCCAAAACGCCGCCCTCTCGCTCTCAAGCCCTGAGTCCGGCGGGAATGCCCCCAGCCCAGCCCCCGGGACCTTCGCCCCCTCCGAGCAGGCCCCCACCTCAGAGGGCGGGTCCTCCGGCACCCGGGCCCCTGGCGGGCCGGCCACCGACGGCCAGGGGACCATTTCCCAGGCGGCCCTGGCCATGGCCCCCAGCCTGAGCCGCATGGAGCCCATCGGGCGGGCCCTCCAGTCCGGCGGCCCGCAATTGGCCAGGGTCGTCGCCCCCAGTCCCGAGCCCCAGCGGCTGACCGCCCCGCCAAGGACCGATCCCCAGACCCCGCCCCTGTCCAACCCCAACGCCACCGGGCCCGTCTCGTACACTGTCCTGCTGGGCTCCTTCGGCAAGGCCGAGAACGCCGAGCGGCTGAGGCTCAAGCTGGTCGAGGCCGGCCTCCCGGTCACGGTGGCCGAGGTCACGGCCCGGGACAACAAGACCTGGTTCCGGGTCATGAGCGGCAGCTTCGAGCGCCAGAGCGAGGCCGAGACCTACAGCGCCGAGCTCAAGCAGAGGAACCTGGTCGACAGGACCTTTATCTTCAGGGCTCCCTAAAGAGGAGCCCCACGGCCCCGCGCCGACTGGCGGTGACCCTGGGCGGTTGGCCTGCGGGCAGGGCCCGGCGTCCGCCGTTTTCCATGTTCCATGTTCCCCCCGCGAGATTGGGATTGGCGCCTCTCCCCCATCGCCGGGCGATACAGCCCTGGCGGCCCCCAGGGCTGTCCCCCAAGGCCCCCCAGCTGTCGGGCGGGTCTTTTTTCCTGGCCGGGCGCGGCCTCTTCCAGGCCATCGGGCGGGACGCGGCGACAATGGCCGCCCGGTCCGTGCCCTGGGCCGGGGACGACGGGGCCCTGGCCCGCCGACGGGGCGGGAACCCATTGGGAAGGCCGCGTCTCCGGCCCCGCCTGCCGCCGTCGTTGGGCGGGGGCAGGACCATTCCGCGGGCGGCCCGCGTCGCCCCCTGGCAGACCCATCCCCCAGGCCCAGGCCGGCCTGCTGCGGCGTTCCGGAGCATGATGCGCAGAATATCCACAGAAGCCATAGGCACCCAGGTCCGCGAGCTCTTTCTGGCCTCGGCCCGCCTCCTGCCCGCCGGCCTGAGGGACCGCCTGGCCGCCGCCAGGGAAGCCGAGCCCTCCCCCCAGGGCCGGGCCATCCTGGACACCATCATAGGGAACGCCTCCATCGCGGCCTCCGGCCAGGCCCCCCTCTGCCAGGACACCGGCTTGGCCCAGGTCGTGATCGAGCTGGGCCAGGAGGTCGCCCTGGAGGGCCCGCCCCTCCAGGAGGCCGTGGAACTGGGCATGCGCCAGGCCTACGAGTCCGGATTTTTGAGAAAATCGACCTGCCACCCCCTGGAACGCCGGAACCTGGGCGACAACGGCCCGGCCAGCCTGGAGACCATCATCGTCCCGGGAGACATCGTGGACATCAGGACCCTGGCCAAGGGCGGGGGCTGCGACAACAAGAGCCGCCTCTTGTCCCTCCCCCCCACCTCGTCCAGGGACCAGCTAGTCAGGGCCATCGTCGGCGCTGTCCTGGAGGCCGGCCCGGACGCCTGCCCGCCATTCTGCCTGGGCGTGGCCGTGGGCGGGAGCTTCGAGTCCGCCCCCAGGCTGGCCCGCCGGGCCCTCATCGATCTCTGGCGGGATCCCCCCATGTCCCCCGAGGAGGAAGGGCTGGCCTCCGAGACGCTCTCGGGGCTGAACGCCTCGGGCCTTGGCCCCATGGGCCTGGGAGGACGGACCACGGCCCTGGGCATGAGGCTGAAGCTCCACCCGACCCACCTGGCCTCCCTGCCCGTGGCGGTCAACGTCAACTGCCACTCCCTGCGGACTGGCAGGGCGGTCCTGTAGGGGCGGCCCGCCCACCCCAAAAGCCGACGCCGGGAAAACGGCCCGCCAGGGGAGGACGCGCGCGGGGCAGGACTTCTCCGGAAACCGCCTAGGGCACCAACACACCAACCACCAACAAGCCTGCTTGACTTATGTAATAAACACTTCTAATTTTTACTGTTATGAGGTGTCGCATGTCTAATTCCAATAATGCCATAACCATACCGTATAGCGATGATGTCCTTGCCAGCGCCGGTCTGTCGGCGTCTGAATTGGCCGCGACGGCTAGAATGGCCGTTGCCGCCAAATTGTTCGGTGATGGACGGCTCAGTCTTGGACAGTCCGCCAAGCTGTGTGACATGGGCAAGGTCGAATTTATGGAGCAGCTAAACCAGCAAGGCTATTCCGTCGTCAACCTACAAGCTGGCGACGCCGATGACGAGTTGCGATTCGCCCATGGCTGACACCCGCATTGTCGTCGACACCGGGCCGCCCATTCTGCTGGCCAAAATTGAGGCTTTGCCGATTATGGCCCAGATGCCTCATCAGTTTATCGCCCCTCAAAATGTAATGGACGAACTGGCCGCCGGGTTGGCTTTGGGCTACCAGGCGGTTGATGCACCCTGGCCGCAAGTAGCTGATCTTAAAACCCAAATCCCGGCCATGATACGGGCCACCCTGGATGACGGCGAAGCAGCCGTTATTCAACTGGCAATAGAGCGGGACATCGACTTGGTCTGCCTTGATGATTTGCGAGGCCGCCGACTGGCCAAAGCCGTCGGGCTGTCTGTGGTCGGGGTGTTGGGTCTTTTGGCTAGGGCAAAGAATTTAGGCTTAATTCCGGCCTTGCGGCCATATGCCGATAAACTGGTGTCAGTCGGTGCCCGCTATTCCCCTGAACTGGTTAGCCGGATGATTGCTGAGGTTGACTGCTGAACAGAGGCTATAAGTAAAACATTTTTTATGGGTATGGCCAGGGGAGTAAATAATAGGGGTAGGGAAGAGTTTCCCCTCCACTCCCTCCGAACCGCACGGGCGGTTTTCCCGCATACGGCTCTCCGGTCGGCAGTTTCTACATCGAGATGGAACGCTCCCATGAGACACGTGGACAGGTCTATCCCATTATAGCGATGTCATAAGCCACATAACACCTTTTCCAGTGCTTCCAACGGATTCGGCATGTTCTTTTCGCTTCGGATTTGCTCCTCTGGCCCCCGATTAGTCTTTTCCGACACCAAGGGTCTGGTTTGCTCCTTGAACACTCTTAATCTCTGCCTTCCTACCCCCATTCCCTGGGACGGTTTATGCTGTCCGTCCGTGGGCCTCGCGGTTCGCGGTACTATGGGGGCTCTGTCGCCCAACGACACCTCTTTCACCTCGTCAGGCAATCCCTGCTTACCTCACGACACTTTCCGGGCATGCAGTCTCCAATCACTTGATGTCCTCGAAGGCCGATTTGTCAATCGCATCTCATCGCCCCCGTCAGCCGTACGACCCGGAATGCGTGCCCCTTTCGGGGACAATCGCGAGCAGCCATCATACGGCCAGGCTTCGTCATGGTAGTGCAGACTCGCCGAGAACACCCTGCCGAATCGAGTTCGTCATCCTACAGCCTGCTCTTTCGCCTCAGGTTGCTCCCCACCCCACATTGCTGTGACGCAGTTACCACTGTTGGCTACAGGGGTT
>JAISEK010000099.1 GCA_031264145.1 Deltaproteobacteria bacterium | reverse complement strand
GGGCCCTGATGGGCAGATTTGTTATTTCAATTGTTCCCTTAATTAAGTAAAGATAGTATTTTTAAAAAATTCTCCCAAGAAAAATCGATCATCTTGCGACAAAAGCTCTCTTTAAACTTTTAAGAGCAGCTTAACGCTAATTTTGACTTTTGAATGTCATATTTATTAGTATCTGATTTTTGTTTTGAGAATCATGTATTGACACCGTACGGTCCTGGGGGACCTCGAGCGGCCCTGGCCAGGGCCGGGCCCCGCGGGCGGGACGGCCCGCCCCTTGGCCGGTCCCTTGTATAAAGGCCGGATAGTTTGTACAATATCGCAAATTTGGCCTTTCGGCTGGTTTAGGCAGCACTATGGCACCACATAAGCGCAAATTTGTTTTCCTCGCCTGGGTCCTGGCCCTCGCGGCCGCCATGGCCCTGGCCGGCTGCTCCGTCGGCCCGCTGGAGCCTGGCCGCCAGGCCCTGGAGGCCCGGCACAGGGCCTGGATCGACCTGACCCGGGCCAGCCTGTGCCGGGACGGGATCTACGTTCTGACCGACAAGGGCGACGTCCTGCCCGTGCTGGTCAACGCCCTCCCCCTGAACGGGCAGGTGCTGGCCGAGGCCCGGGCCCTCTGGGGCTCCGATCCCCGTTTCGCGGAAAGGCTCGACTCCTGGCTGGCCAAGGGGCGGATAGTGGTCCTGGTCGGGCTCTACGCCAGGGATCTGAGGGACGACGATCTGGTCAAGGACGACCGCTTCCGGCCGTCCCTGCGGGCCGGCGGCGGACCGAAGGCCGCGCCAGCGGGCAAGGAGCTCCTGAAGGCCAAGTTCCTGGCCGACTACTTCCCGGTGTTCAACTCCTGGGAAAGGGTCCTGGCCCTGTCCTTCGACGGCCAGTGGGACCAGGACCCGGCCCTGGTCGTCGACTGGCCCTACGGGAGCCGCGAGATAGGCCTTTCCGCCCCGGCGGGGGCCACGCCTTGAGGGCCGGCGCCCCGTCCATGCCCGCCCGCGCGGCCCTGGCCATCGTCCTGGCCCTGGCGCTTTTCCCGGCCCTGGCCGGGGCCAGGGAGCCGGACCCCCTGCTGCCCGACGCCATCATCTTCCCCGGCGGCCAGGCCGGCCTCATCATGGTCGTCAACAAGGCCGAGCAGCGGCTCCTCATCTACCGCCACGACGGCCTGGGCAACGTCTGGCTGGAGAGGATCGTGCCCTGCTCCACGGGCATGGTCCAGGGCGACAAGCTGGTCCGCGGGGACAAGAAGACCCCGGAGGGCTTCTACGTCTTCCGCCAGAAGCTCCTCCCCAGCGAGCTTCCGGACATCTACGGCACCCTGGCCTACCCCATGGACTACCCCAACTTCTGGGACCGCAAGATAGGCCGCGGGGGGGACGGCATCTGGACCCACGGCATCAACAAGCCCCTGGTGGACTACGACTCCAACGGCTGCATCGAGATGCTGAACCACGACATAGCGGCCCTGGAGGGCGAGATAAGGCTCCACGACACCCCCATCCTGGTCTACGACGATCTGGCCTTCGAGCGGAGCGACCTTCTGAGGGAGGAGGGCGACGGGATCGCCGCCTTCGTCGAGGCCTGGCGCCAGGCCTGGACGGCCAGCGACATCGCCAGGTACGCCTCCTTCTACGACCGGGGCTTCTTCAACACCGACGAGCTCCCCTTCCAGGGCTGGATGGACCGCAAGGCCAGGGTGGCCGCCGGCTACCGGAGGATCGAGGTCGGGATCGCGGACCTGCGGGTCTTCAGGCACCGGGACACGGTGGTGGCCTCCTTCACCCAGAGCTACCGGGGCGACGACCGCTTCCAGTCCGTCGGCCACAAGCGCCTGTATCTCAAGGGCGGGCCCGGAGACTGGCGCATCGTGGCCGAGGAGTACGGGCCCCTCCCGGGAACGCCCCCCGACAAGTGGCTGACGGCCCAGGAAAAGCGCGACGCCCTGACGACGCCGCCCCTGGCCGTGGCCCAGCTCTCCGAGCCCATGGCCTCGGCCTCGGCCGGGGTGATTCTCCCCAGCGGCCCCACGCTGGTGGCCGCGGGCCAGCCCCAGGAGCCCCAGAGCGAGGCCCAGGCCGCCGCCGACGAGGCCACCCGCGTCTCCCTGGAGCAGACCACCAGCACCAGGAACCAGGGCCCGGAGGTCATGGTCCTGGCCAGCCTGGCCTCCCAGGAAGGCCCCGACGACGTGTCCAGCGACAGTGGCCTGTCCAGGCCCCTGGTGGCCTCGGCCAGCTCGGGGGTGGCCCTGCCCGCCCCGGCCCAGACGGCCGACAATAATGGCCAGGACGCGCCCCCTGCGGACGGGGCCGACCCCGGGGACGCCGCCCAGGAGCCGGGGCCCGGCCAGACGGGCGCGCCGGTGGCCGCCCCTGGGCCGGAGCCCAGGCCCACCCCCGCCGGCCTGACGGCCGAGGCGGCCAGGGCCCTCCTGGCGGGCTGGCTGGCGGCCTGGGAGGCCAAGGACGAGGAGGCCTACTTTTCCCTCTACGCCCCGGACTTCTACTTCAAGGATCTGAGCCTGCACCTCAATTCCTTCAGGCGCTACCGCAGCCGGCGGTTCCGGGAGGCCGGGGCCATCTCCGTGCGGGCCAGCGACGTGGAGGTGTCCGTCTCGGGCGACCGGGCCAGGCTTTCCTTCTCCCAGCGCTACCAGAGCGACCGGCACGTCGATCAAGGCCTGAAGACCCTGGAGTTGAGGGCGGTTGACGGGCAGTGGCGCATCGTCGCCGAGACGTTCCAAGCCAGGCCCTAAAAAGGAGCCACTTTTTTGCCGGAATTCCCCAACAGCAGTTCCCTTAAGACCTTTGTCCGCCGCGACCAGGGCCCCAAGAGATTCCACATCATGATCCTGAGCGCCGACGGCCAGACCCGCCGTCTGAGCTTCTCGCCCAGCTTTTTCTGGATTCTGGGGATCCTGATGGCGATAACCTTCGGCTCCCTGGCCTTCCTGGCCCACCAGTTCGCGAACCTCACCCTCGAGAGGGACAGCCTGGAGTCAAGCCTGCGCAACGTGGTCAGGTTCCACGAGATCCGCGACTACAGCCAGTCGGTGACCATGGCCCCGGAGGAGGCCAGAAGGATCCTCGAGATACTCGACCGGGCCATAGTCATGTCCGAGACCGACGACGGCGAGGCTGGCCTCATAGGCGTCCCGGAGGCCTCCCCCCCCGAGGCCGGACAGGCCGGCCCCGGGGACCAGGCGGCCGCGACTGCGGAAGAGGTCGGGGAGACCGTCCCGGGCCCGGAGGAGGCCCAGGCCGGGAACCAGGGCCAGGACGCCCCGGCCGAGGCGCCCTCCCCGCTGCAGGAGGCCTGGAGGGCCTGGCACGAGGCCAGCGGGGCGCCCAAGGAGCTGGCCTCCCTGGACATCGACGACTTCGAGGTCAGCGGCGGAGGCCAGATCACCTTCCTGCTGCGCCAGAGCGGCGAGCCGGGGCAGAGGGAAAAGGGCCGGGCCCTGACCGTCCTGGCCGTGAGCGACGGGGCCGGCAAGGTCTCCCTCGTCTCGGCCCCGCAAATCGATCTGTCCAGCCCTGAGCAGGGCTGGGAGCTGGGGGCCAAGTACAACATAATGGCCTCGAAGCTGATGAGGGCCAAGGCCGACCTCCCCGCCGGGGCCAAGATTCTCAACGCCGAGATCGTGGCCTGGGAAGAGGACTCCAAAGAACTGGTTTTTCGCAAGAAAATCTTAATTGAGGACAAATGACGCCCCCAAGCGGGCCAAGGACCGCTCCGACAGAGGCCCAGGGGACCTCGGGAAAGGCCTGGGGCCTAATCCTTTCCGCCCTGGCGCTGGCCGTCGCGGCCCTCTCCTCCCCGGCCCCCCTCCTGGCCCAGGGCCAGTCCGACCGCCAGCACATCGTCTACTTCGAGGGAACCCCCCAGGAACTTGAGATATACAAGATTTACGGCCGCCACGAGGGCCCGACCATCATGGTCATGGGCGGGATCCAGGGCGACGAGCCTGGGGGCTTCATGTCGGCCGACCTCTACGTGGACATGGCCCTGAAGAGGGGGAACCTCATCGTCGTGCCCCGGGCCAACTTCAAGTCCATAATCCTCTACGACCGGGGGCCTGACGGGGACATGAACCGCAAGTTCGCCGGGGTCCAGGACATGGATCCGGACAGGGATAGGATCGAGATCATCAAGAACCTCATGGCCGAAAGCGATCTTTTCCTCAACCTCCACGATGGCTCCGGCTTCTTCCGCTCCGTCTGGGAAAGCGACCTGGCCAACCCCTCCCGCTATGGCCAGTGCATCATCGCCGACGCGGAGGCCTACACCCACCAGGAGACCGGGACGGTCATCAACCTGGGGCAGGATGCCCGCAAGGCCATCGAGATCATCAACCGGGACATCCCCGAGCAGCAATACAAATTCAGCTTCGCCAACCATGACACCCTGAGCGAGTCCTCGTCCCACAGGGAGCAGCGGAAATCGGCCAGCTTCTACGCCCTCACCAAGCTGGGCATCCCGGCCTACGGCATCGAGACCTCCAAGCAGCTGCCCAGCCTGGAGATGAAGATCCACCAGCACAACCTGGCCGTCAACGCCTTCATGGAGATTTACGGCGTCATCCCCGAGCAGCCGCGGATCAACCTGAACCCGGCGATCCTCCAGTATCTGGTCATCTCCGTCAACGGGCAGCTGCCGGTGGCCGTGGCCGACGGCCAGACCCTGATGATCGCCCCGGGCGACACGGTGGAGGTGGTCCACGTCGGGGCCAACTACGACCGGGGCCTGTCGGTCGACGTCATCGGGGTGGGCAGCCTCAACGACATCAGGATGCCCCTGGCCATCAACAAGCCGACCACGGTCATAGCCCGCCGGGACAACCAGACCTTCGGCCAGATAAGCCTCAACCTCCTGCCGCCCGGCTCGGACGAGCCCACCCCCAAGCTTCTCCTGGCCAGCTCCGTCTCCACCGTGGGGGCCGAGGCCGGCTGGCTGCCAGGCTCCTCCCCGCCGCCGGTGCCGGCCGTCGCCAATGGGGGCGGCGGCAGGCCGACGCCCCCGGTCACCTTC
Source organism: Deltaproteobacteria bacterium (assembly GCA_031264145.1). Lineage (GTDB taxonomy): Bacteria > Desulfobacterota > Desulfarculia > Adiutricales > Adiutricaceae > JAIRNQ01. Next base: position 11,378 of record JAISEK010000099.1, on the reverse strand, counting down.
CCGCCCAGCCAGCCGGCCATCGCGGCGGCCGGGAGCCTCGCCGCCAGCCCGGGCCAGGCCGTCGGCGACCCCGCCGGCCAGCCTGGCCCGGCGGAGCCCGAGAACGGGGTCTCCGGCTTCGTCCTGGAGGTCGACGGCCAGAGGACGGTCCTAAGGCCCAGGGAGACCTTGACCCTGAGAAGGGGGGCCAAGGTCTCCCTGGTCGATATCGAGAGCCAGGGGCCGCTGCCCCCGGAGACGGTCATGAACCTCAGGGGCTTCATCGGCCGCCCGGGCGACACCACCGGCAACGACAAGGGGACCACCGCCGACACGGCCAGGGACATGATCGCCAGGTTTTCCGTGGATCAGGCCGGCAGCCAGGTCTTCCAGCTGGGGGCCGAGAATGGGCCCGAGCTTCTGGCCGCCGCCTTCCTGGAGATCGTCTCCCCGAGGCTCAGAAGCGTGACGCTGGAGGCCAACGGCCAGGAAAGGGTCCTGGCCCTGGGGCAGCGCTGGGGCCTCAGGCCGGGCACTGGCGTCACCGTCAAGGAGGTGCTGCTAGAGAACGGGCTGGCCCTGGACGACCCGCGCTTCACCCTTGGCGGGCGCCCCTTCCCGGCCCAGTTGCCCCAGACGCTGGCCATGCCCTCGATTGCCGTCTCGCTGGCCGTCTTCTCCGGCGACGAGCTGGCCGGGAAGGTTGTCTTGTTCCCCCGCTCCAATTAGACTGTCCCTAGCCCCCCGGCCGCCGCTTCCCGGGGGCCGGGCCCACGGCCGGGCCGCACCGCCACCTCAAATGGGATGTTTCGCTTCATGAAGGCCTCCATAGTCACCATGGGCTGCAAGGTCAACCAGTTCGAGTCCACGGCCATGCTGGAGATGCTCAAGGCCGACGGCTACGAGCTCTCGCCCCCGGAAAACGTGGACCTGGTGGTCCTGAACACCTGCGCCGTGACCGGCCGGGCCGAGAGCGAGGCCATCAGCCTGCTGCGGAGGCTGCGCCGCCAAAACCCCCAGGCCAAGCTGATCGGCCTGGGCTGCCTGGCCCAGATCAACCCGGAGCGCCTGGAGGGCCTGTGCGACCTGATCCTGGGACAGAGCCAGAAGTCGGCCTTGACCAAGTTCATCGGCCTGCCCGTCGGCACGGCCCTGGTCTCCTCCCAGCCCGGACCGATTGGCGACCTGGGGGACCCCAGGCCCAGGCGGACCAGGGCCCTCCACAAGATCCAGGACGGCTGCGACGCCTTCTGCTCCTACTGCGCCGTGCCCATGGCCAGGGGGCCGTCGAGGAGCTTCGGCCCGGACAGGGTCTTGTCCGGCCTGGAGTCCTACCTGGACATGGGCGTGCGGGAAGTCGTCCTGACCGGCATCCACCTTGGCCTTTGGGGCCGCGACCTCCAGCCTGGGCGCGACCTCTCGGTCCTGCTCCGGGAGATTGACAGGGCCATGGGCCCAAGGCTTTCCGGCCTGCGCATAAGGCTGAGCTCCCTGGAGCCCCTGGAGGTCCCCCTGGCCCTGGAGGCCATCTACGGCTTCAACTGGCTGGCCCCCCACCTCCACGCCCCCATCCAGAGCGGCAGCGACAGGATCCTGGGCCGCATGGGCCGGCCCTACAGCAGGGACCAGGCCCTGGGCATCCTCCTGGACGTGAAGGCCTCCATGCCCGACCTCAACCTGGGGACGGATCTGCTCATAGGCTTTCCCGGCGAGAGCGATGACGACTTCGAGGAGACGCTTTCCCTGGCCGAGGCCCTGCCCCTGGGCTACCTCCACGTCTTCCCCTTCTCGCCCAGGCCGGGCACCAAGGCCTCGAGGCTGGAGGACCAGATCTCCCCTGCCCTGAAGCGCGCCAGGGTGGCCAGGCTGAAGAATCTGGACAAGGCCAAGAGGGCCGCCTTCCTGGAAAGCCAGGTCGGCCGCTGGCGCCCGGCCATAGTGGAGAACAGCCACCACCGCAGCGGCCGCCTCAAGGTCCTCACGGACAACTACATCCCGGCCCTGCTCCCCGAGGGCTGCCGCATCAGCCCGGGCGCGGCCGTCGAGGTCATGCTCTCGGCCCCCCGGAACCCCTTCGGCCTGGCCGAGGCCTCCTGTGACTAGCCCGGCTCCGGGATCCCCGGCCATCGGCCAGGTTTTCAGCGACTCGCGCAAAGTCTCCAAATTTCTGGCCAAGGCCGATCCCCTGGAAATCCTGGCGGCCGAGCTGGGACCAAGGTTCGCCGACTACCGCCGGCGCTGGGACCTGGCCAGGAGCTTCCGGGAAATCCCGCCCTTCCCCCTGCACGTCGACTACGAGCTCAAATCCGACTGCAACCTGCGCTGCCCGATGTGCCCCATGGCCGGCCGGGGTATGGGCCCCGCCGGCGGGCCGGAGCTGTCCCTCCCGGCGGTCAAGGCCCTGATAGACGAGGGCCTGGCCCAGGGACAGGCCTCGCTGGGCTTCGGGGGGCTGTGGGAGCCTCTTCTTTCGGGGGATCTTCCTGAGATAATCGGCTATGGGCGGGAACGGGGACTGGTCGAGGCCATGTTCAACACCAATGGCCTCCTTCTGGACGAGAGGACGGGCAGGGACCTGATAGACTCAGGCCTGACCAGGATCATGATCAGCCTTGACGCGGCCAGGCCCGAGACCTACCGACTGATGCGGCCTGGCTCGGACCTGGGGCTGGTGGAGGACAACATCCTGGCCTTCCTGGGCCTGCGCGAAAGGGCCAAATCGCGGCTGCCCCTGGTCCGCCTGAGCTTTTGCCTGACCCGGCACAACCAGGCCGAGCTTGGCCCCTTCCTGGAGCGCTGGGAGGACAAGGTCGACTTCTTTTCCCTGCAGAGCTACGGCCGCTTCGGCGCGGAGGCCCCCAGCCTCTTCCCGGACCATTCCCCCGTGCCGCCGCCCTCTGGCCGCTGCGCCCAGCCCTTCAAGAGGCTCCTCGTGCGCCATGACGGCCAGGTTCTTCCCTGCTGCGACCTCTCGGGCCTTTCTCTGGGCCTGGGCCTGGCCGGCCAGGGGCTGGCCAGGATCTGGTCAGGGGCCTCCCTGGCCGACCTCAGGCGACGGCTTCTGGGGGACAGTCCCGGCTGTTTCCCCGAGGCCTGCCAGGACTGCCAGTCCAAGTTCAGGCCCTCCCCGACCGCCTGACGCGGCCCCTCACAGGCCCTTTAGCTTGTTCTGGCGGATGCCCTTCCAGTTCACGCCCCAATTGGCCGGCATGAGCAGGCTCCGGGACTGCAGTCTCTTGAAGAGCCTGCTTTCCATGGTCGCCAGCTGGAACTCGACCGCCTGGCCGTCGCTGCCCCTGAAGCTCCCTGGCCAGGGCTCCGGGATGGGAAAGACGATGGCCTCGTCGCCATCGACCAATTCCATGGCCTCATTCTCGCCCTCATAGGGGCCTGCGAGCAGGTCCCCGCCTTGGGCCTCCGGATCCCCCTCGGCCCCGGGCAGGCACAGGGCGTTGACCGCCTCCTCGGGTGCCCCGGCCTTGTCGGGCTCCAGCCCGTCGCCGGCCACCTGGCCCCTCGGATCCGGCTCCTCGCCGTACTCGTCCCCGACCACCACGTCCAACAGCACTATCGGCTCGTCGCCGCCATCCTCGGCCAGGCCGTCCCCGGGCCACCGGGCCTGGCCCTCCGCGGCTTCCTCCAGGTCAAGCCCGGCCAGGGCCGACAGTTCCAGGTCGCCAACCAACGACATGTCCAGGCTGTCGTCGACAAGGGCCTGGCCGTCAAGTCCCCCCACGGCCTCGTCCGCCGGGTCCCGGCCTGCCAGGATGGGCCACTCGGGGGAGACGCCAGCATGGTCGCCGCCGCCAGGCGCGCCCGGTCCGCCGTCAGGGCCATGCGGGCCCACGCCATCGCCTTCCCTGGCCCCATCCCCGCCGTTCTGTCCGGAGTGAAGGCCCAGGAAACTCCTGTCCAGGGCCCCCGCGCCACCATATGCCCCAGGGCGGACGCCCGAGGCCCCAAGGCCCGGCTGGACGCCTTCCCAGTCCGGCCCCGGCCCCAGATGGATTGGCCACCCCAGGCCGATGGGGCCGCCGTCTTCCTCATCCGGGGCGGTGGGCGGGATGGCCCCCGCCAACCCCAGGGGAGCCCCGCCATCCACAGTGTGCGGGGGTGTCCCGGTTTCACCGTAGGAAACGGGCTCCCTGGTCCCTGGTCCGGGGAAACCACCGGCCAGCCTGCCCCCAGGTCCTGGGGAACGACTCCCGTCCCCATCCGGCCAGGCGGCCCCAAGTGACTCGCCCAGGGCCCCATGGCCAGCGCGACCTGGCGACCCGGCCGGCGACGTCCAGCCCAGAGGGCCGTCTGGCCAGGCGGCCTCCTCCCCGGGGCTGGAAACAGCCGCCACTGGGGCATCCGGCTCGGGATCTCCAGCCGAGTCCAGACCATCGGCCAGGATGGGGCCCCCATCGTCCTCGGCGGGCCCATCCGGCCCATTGGCCCAGAGTCCCCTGGCCGGCGGTTCGGCCCCGGCGCTGGCGCGGCCATGGCCGAGGCCGACGTATGTCCCCTGCCCAGACAGGGCGTCCTCGGCCAGGGGGGCCGACTCACCCACCGCCGGCGGAGACGCGCCTTGGGGCAAGGCCTCTGGCCCGGTCAACCCCGACTCCCCACGGCCGGCCACTTCCTGGGCCGTCCACCCCTTGACGGGCGCCTCTGATCCGAGAGCCCCCTCCCCATAAAACTGGGAGACCACGGCGGCCTCCTGGGCCAGACCCCCTGGCTGGGCGTGGCCGGCACCATCCAGGGCCCTGGCCCCCACCTCGTCGCCCAGCGGCGCGGCCATCAGGGACCCGGCGGCCAGATCGAATTCCTCGCCCGCCATGGCTTCCGGCACGTCTTCAGTGGCCAAGGATGGCCCTTCCCCCGCTGGACTGCCAGCCGTGGGGAACAAAGCCCCTGGGGCATCCAGTTTGGGCCCCCACGCGCCCGCCAGCCGTGCTGCCTCGCCCAGGGCCGGCCCATCCTGGACGGCCGCCCTGGGCCCGGGACCGGCCTCCACACGGGCAGAGGGAACATCGGCGTCCTCTTGTGCCGGATCTCCTGCCTGGGCCGGTGCCTCGGACGAGGGGGAACCGACGCTGTCAATCGCCCAGGTCTCCACCCCGCCGCCCCGCGCCGCGGCCATCAGGGCCCCGAGGGCCAGATCGGATTCCTCGCCCGCCAGGGCTGCCTGCATGGCTTCCGGCATGGCCGGCGCGTCTTCCGGGGCCAAGGAGGCGGGCCCTTCCCCAGCCGGACGTCCCGCCGTGGGGAACAAGGCCCCGAGGACATCCAGATCCGCCTCCCCCGGCGATGGCTCCCCCGGCATGTCCCATTCCTGGGCTGCCCCCTCCCCGTGGGCCAGATGAAACTCGGCGTCCTCCGGTGCCGGCTCTCCTGCCTGGGCCGACGCCTCGAAAGAGGGGGAACCGGCGCTGTCCATCGCCCAGGTCTCCACCCCGCCGCCCCGCGCCGCGGCCATCAGGGACCCGAGGGCCAGATCGGATTCCTCGCCCGCCAGGGCTGCCTGCATGGCTTCCGGCATGGCCGGCGCGTCTTCCGGGGCCAAGGAGGCGGCCCCTTCCGCAGCCGGACGTCCCGCCGTGGGGAACAAGGCCCCGAGGACATCCAGATCCGCCTCCCCCGGCGATGGCTCCCCCGGCATGTCCCCTTCCTGGGCCGCCCCCTCCCAGTGGGCCAGATGAAACTCGGCGCCATCCGGTGCCGGCTCTGCCATCCCGGCCAGACTCTCGGCCACGGGGGAACCGCAACCGTCAATGGCCTCCGCGTCCGCCCTATCTTCCAGTGGTCCGTCGGCCAGCGACTCGCCGGCCAGGGCAAAGCCGCTTTCCACGGGGGCCTCGGGGAGGGCCGACGCTTCCTCCTGGGCCAAGGGGGCGGCCATGTCCCCCTCCGGTCCCGATATTGGATCCAAAGACCCAAGACCGCCCGGACCGGGCTTGTCCTTGAAGGTCGACTCTGTCCACGCCTTCAGGGATCGGGGAACGAAAGATTCCCTTTCCTCCTGGTCCCCATCAAAGACGACGTTAAACAACGTGAGGACGGCGTCTCCATCTCCTTCGGCCTCTCCCATCGCGACTGCCGCCTCCCCCAGTGGGGCCGCGGGGGTATCCTCGCCTCCGCCGCCGGCCTCCGGCCCGCCGGGGCTTTCTTCGGAAAGGCCATGGCCGGCTGCCTGGCCGGCCTCGGGCCCGGCGACCTGGGACGCCTCCTCCACGGCCAAGGGCCCGGCAACCTGGCCCCCCGCCGGTCCCAAAAGGTCGCCGGCCTCCTCGATGGCCGACTCTTCGGGAGTCCCATGGGCCAGGGCCACGGGTGGGTCGCCTTCCACGCCGGCCGGCCCTTCCGAGCCCGCGGCCACCGCCGCCTGGCCAAAGATTCGGCCATCATCCCCCCTGGCCGGCTCAGGGGCCGATGTCCTGGCCTCAATGGCGAAAGGGGAGTCTTCGTTCCCTCCCATGTCCTCGGGATCGGTGACCACGTCCTCCAAGAGCAGGGGCTCCTCATCGTCAAAACCGGTCAAATCCAAATCGATGATTACTTCCCCTATGTCCAGGTTGTCCTGGTCCTTCGCGGCGGCCCCATCCTTCAAGGCCCAGGAGACGGCTTCGGCCCCGATCCCCGTGTCCGCCTGGTCGTGGGGCAAGGCCCCCGCATACGGGAAAACGGTTCCGGCCCCGTCAGCGGCAAGGGCCTGGCCTGGCGCGCCGCCATCGGTCTCACCCTGGGGCCGGGCAGCCGCCCGGCCAGGCGGGGCTGGGGTGGCCACCCTGTTTTCCAGATCGGTCTTTATTCTCATCATGCGCTGGCCAAAGTCGGAGATGTTGTCCTCGGAGATGCCGGCTATCTCGTCCAGGATTTCCTGGACCACCGACTCAGACTTTCGGTTTGGCTCGGAAGGTGGGCCGACCTCCTGGTCGGCCGATTTCGGCTGGTCGCCGTGGGCTGGCAGCCCGTCATCCGGCTCCGGCCCGATCCGGGAGGCTTCCCAGCCGAACTCGGGAAAACAGATGAAGTCAAGGCCGTCATCATCCACGAATCTCGAGCCGCCAGTAAAGTAGGCCTCATGTTCCCCAAGGGAGACGGAACCGACTGGCGCAGCGTGGGCCGTCCGGGCGCCCGAGCCGTCTGGCGGGACCTCCTTCCCGTTCCCGCCGTTGGCCCGGCCGTCTTCCGCAACGGCCAGACGCTGGGATATGGCGGCGGCCAAAGAGGCCAGGAATTCTTCCGGCAGGGCCGAGGGATCAAAGGGCGCCGGCCTGGCCGCCCCCTGGGCGGACTGGCCAGGGCCAGGGCTTCCCCCAAGCGGCAGGGAGGCCTCTTCCTGGACGGCCGGGCCCGGCTGGGGCCGCCGGGGGCCATGGCCGGGGGCAGTCCCATCTCGAGTGGCCGCCTTGGGGCCAGGTTCCGATATATCTCTAATTCCTCCGCTCCCTTCCCTGCGGCCGGACATGTGGAACCGGCCCTCATCGTCCATGCCCAGATCGAAGATGGTCTTGTCGACTATCATGCCCCTTATCACGGCCGACATGAAGACGCGATAGGTGTGGGTGTCGTAGCTGTAGCTCAGGTTCAGCGAGGCGATGTTCTCTGGGGTGATGTCCGAGGTCAAAGTAGCGGGGACCTGGAGATAGGCCAAGACCCCATCGGCCTCGTTGAAGAACCTGTTATAGACCGAGGGCGGGATTTTCCGGCTTTTGACGATGCCGGCCATGGTGCCTCTCAGGCTCGACTGAAAGGAAATCAGGTCGTCCAGGACCTTCACGTCAGGCTGGGGATTGCCATATCTTATGAGGGACGGCCGGCTCTCGATGCCGGAGTCTATGCCCAAGCCAGCCAGATAGCTTTCATATTCGCGCCAGTTGAGCTGCCAACGCTTGGCCACGGAGACAACGTCGTTGTCAAAGACCTTGGTCGTGGTCTGCTTCTTCTCAAATTCAAAATTGAGAAAGGCCGTCAACTCATGTGACATTGAACGACTCCTTGACAATCACGCGCCCATGCGAGCAGACATGCGTTGCACCTTATTACCTGGAGCCAAGTCTTCCCCGGCTTTTTGAGGAACCCAAGCCTATCTGTTCCGAAACTGAAGTCCTGATGATTCTGGGGAAAATACTGTACATTCTAAATTATTATACATATTTAAAAGCAAATAAACTTAAAATATAGTTTAATTGCTTCTCGAACATATTGTAAAAATTTAAACGCCTGGGGAGATAAAAATCGCTTCAAACCGAAAAACATATTACTCTATATTTAATCTCTAGTAAAGGTTTAATTTTTTATCTTCCAAGGCAAACCCTGGAATCCTAACTTCAGCCTGTATACTTTAGAATATTATTTCAAGTTTACAAAAATGCTAAAATCCATAGGATTATTTTCAAGGTTTCTGTTGAATTCAGGACAGGGACAAGAAAAAAAATAAGCCGCCCTAAAAACCAGGCTTAACTTGTCTTAAATAAAATAAAATGGCCTTTGGGATTAAAAGCAACCGAGTTTGTGATTCCAGGCCCTAAAGCGCGCCAGCTTGACCCCCCAATCCCCGGCCAGACCCGACCCTTCCAGCAATCCCAGTCCAGGGTTGCCCGGGAAAAAACCCGAGCGACGCTTCCCGGTCAACATGGCCGGGCCGGCCGGCGGATGTATTTTCCCCCGATGGCTCTGGGGCCCGGCCGAGACGAACCGCCAAGCCTCCCCTTGCCACCAGGCCATCTTCCGGGCGGGTTCCCGGTTTTATGGCTAAAACCCCCAAAAAGCCATCCAGGCAGCCATTTCGGCCAAAATATGCGGTTTTTTATTTCTTGACCTAGGCCTTGGCTTATGCTTATAATACTTGGCCGTCCAGCGCCAGCCTTGGCCAAGGACGCAACAGCTTGTCCCGCAACTGTTTCCTGACGCTTTCGTCTTTCCAGGGCCGGCTGTCTTAGCCCAGCCAGGGCCGTTAACTCAGTCGGTAGAGTACCTGCCTTTTAAGCAGGGAGTCGCGAGTTCAAGTCTCGCACGGCCCACCAACCGAAAATCCTTGCCCGTCCAATATTGGCCGAAAATAGCCTGAATACGAGGCTTTCGGCCTTTTCCTTTGTCCAGGCCTGGCCAGCCTTATCCCTCGCGGTGCCATCCTCTTGCTTGATATTACCGCCTGTATCGGACCTCTTTGTAATTTGCATTCAAGCCCCGCAGCCACATTGCACAGATGGGCGGTTTTGCTCCAGTCAAAACAGGCGGTTGGCCTTGGCGGCTTTTGCCCGCTCGGCCAGCGGTATATGCCCCTCCCCCCTGAAGAAGGCATCGGGCCATCTGATATGAATCGCCCTTGACCTGCCAAACGACTTGTGACGCTTGCTCCTCTTGGCCAGTATCGCTCCCATGCGTCTCCTGATGGAGCCATCCATGGGATTGAGACATGAAAGGTCCGCTCCTTCGAAGTAGCCATGCCATCCCCGGGGAACCGTGTTGATCTTACCTATGATATATGGCAAACTCTTGGCATTGGCTCTTTTGGTCAACTGTCTGGCGCAATCCCCAAGTCTTGGCTGACTCTTCTTCCTCACGCGCCCCTTCCAGGCTTCGAGGCGATATCCCTTGAAGTCGAGACCCTCACCCATGGCCTTACAGTCTCCCACACGGATCTTGTCAGGATGCGAGTCAAGCCCGTTTTTCTTGGCCCATTTCCTTGCCAGGGACAATGCCTCCCCCACTTTGTCCCCATCTCCGCACATTATCACGAAATAACAGGTAAATAGAACTATCATATTTCTATTAACTATTATAAGGCAATCCAAAGGATGTAAATAAATCTCCGCTGGCAACGGACTGACTGCCGCTCACGATGGAATCCCAACGGTTGGCTTCAAAAGATCCATTTCCATCATGATGTCCTGATTATGCCAACCCCGTGGCGGCCCCGGAACTTGACCATCAGTTCGTCGTGAGCGAAATTATCGAAATATCCCTTGATGCCGTCATCCACCACATGGGTGTAGCCTTGACCTATATATTCACTTACCTCCCGCAGGGCTTCCGTGCCACCACGTCCGGTCCTAAAGCCGTGGATCATGTCCAGGAACCCGTTCTCGAATATAGGGCCAACCACCATCAAAGCCGCCTTACATACCACCCTGTACCTCACAGTGGGTATCCACAGGGGCCTTCGGTATCTCGACCCTTCGGATAGGATCCGGGAGGTATTCGCCGGCGTTTTGGCTCGGCGCCGAGTTCCCCGAGGAGCCTTTCATGCGCCGCCTCGAATCTCTGGACGCTTGCCCTTGTCCACCCCGGCCGCCCCTCCCTCGCGGCGCGTCGCCTCCCATGCCAGTTCCAGCATGGCCGACCCGTACGCCTTGTCGATCAGGCAACCATTTCCTTCCTTGAACGCCGTCTGCCAGCGTCACCCACATAAATGGGTGGCCCACTCTGTGGCTTCCGCTCACAGGCTTTTGATCTTGCATGGCTGTCCGGCCTGCGCTGACGATCTGGTTTGCCCCATGTGTTCCTCCCACATCCCCATCTTCCTACCCCTTCTTCCCTGAGCCCGGTTTCGTTGCCCGGACCTGGACCGGCGGGGATGTCCGGCTTTGCGGTACCATGAGGGCCCTGTCCCCCGCCGCCATAGGCGCGACGGCTGTCCCCGCTTAATTGGCGACTCTTTCCGGGCATTCCGTCCCCAATCACCGTATGTCTCCGAGGAGTCGATTTTCCCGACCGCAAGAGATGGAAAAAGGGGCCGTTCTGCCCGTCTCCCACGCTATGGTCAGCGAAATTACCACTCTGCCGCGTCTCTCTGTCAAAGGCCATCCCCATAAGCCACTTCATTGGAATTATCGAAAAGATGTGGGATAATTGGGACAAGTCCAGAAGGAACAATGAACATCAATGCCCAGAGGCCGTGGTGAACCGACATGAAAGACCTCCCGATTGGCTTGCAGACATTCAGCAAAATAATTGAAGGCGGCTATGTGTACGCCGACAAGACCAAATATGTCTATGACCTTGCCCGCCGCGAAGGAGCATATTTTCTTTCTAGACCGAGGAGGTTCGGCAAATCACTACTGTTAAGCACCTTTGAGGCGTTGTTTAGTGGCCCTCCTGATCCAAGTGGGTCGTCACAAGGCCTTTTCGCCGATTTGTGGATAGCCAGGGAATCGGATTACGATTTTAAGCAGACGCACCCGATATTAACTTTTTCAATGTCGTCCGACACCGCCTCAACGGTTGACCTCAGGGAATCGATTTTAAAAAAATTAGAGGAAATCAACCAGTCCGAGCAGTTGGGACTTAACATATCGCTCCCTGGCACCGACTTGTTCCTGCTCATAAAACGCCTGAAGGAAAAATATGGCAAGGGTGTGGTCGTCCTGATTGACGAATACGACGCCCCAGTCAGCAACAACATCGAC
>JAISEK010000082.1 GCA_031264145.1 Deltaproteobacteria bacterium | reverse complement strand
ACGGGATGGCTTGGTCAAAAGAAGGCTCGACAGGTCTAGCCTCGGTCTCATCCACCTGTCTTAATGGTGAGATTGAGTCGTGGGTCAGGAATGGCACGATTCCATTCAGGCCAATTCCGGTTCTGGATCGGGCAGCCTAGCTGTTTCCAATTGCACAGGTGGAATAAGTTCCATAAAACTTAATTTTTATATATAAAAGCCTGATTTATTCACTATTTTATTAGGATTAAATTGATTATTCATGCTAATTTGATTATCAAAGTGGCTACGATTGAGCCTCTACCCTATCTCAACCTGCCACTGATGTGCCTTGGCTGTGACTCTCTGAAATGGCAAGCCCGCCAGCGGTGAGCTTGAGGCAGCCCGGGACAGGGCAATTGTCCAGGCAACGGCCGCAGACGAGACAGCCTTTGAACCTGTTTTTCTCCAGGTCCAAGGCCCCATCCACTGGACAGACCTTCTGACATTTTCCGCAGCGGGAGCACAATTCCGGCTCGCGGCGCATACCGATGAGACCGTTCCACCGAAAGGCCCTGAACAGAAGGGGCATGGGACAGACATTGCACCACGGTCTGGAAATAGACAGGGTCAGACCAAGCACGGTTCCAGTCATGGCCAGGGACAACCCTGACATGACTCCTGAGACCGTGCTGGCGGCGTTCAGGGACAAACGCCCTCCCTGGCCGGCCAACATGGTCAGGACTGTCCCGGCTGGGCAGAACCGGCAGTAGGCGAAGAAAAAATCTGGATGTATCAACCCCTGGTCCACCAAGGCTGGAACGACCAGAATTATGATCAGCAGAAGATATCGGAGTGCCGAGAGGATCCGGACGGCACGGGCGGGAAGTTTCCTGGGCCTAGACCACACTATGGCCCCCAGGGCCCGAAACCAGTCCTGTGCCAACCCAAAAGGACAGAGCCAGCCGCACCACCACCTGCCAAGCGGAATAACCAACACAGCCAGTAATAACAGCGACTTGAGGTACCCCAATGCTTCCTGGCTTAGGAAGGACACCGGTCCGGCGACGAATGACGCAAGACCCTGGAGAAACCGAAGAAAGCAGCCACTGCAGCCACCTGAAACCAGACTGCAGGAAAGACAGGGGAACACCAGTCCCGTCGAGGCTGCGGACAAACGGCCGCCTATAAGTGCCCAAACCAGGGCAGTATGCTGAATGAGGCCCCGCAGGACCCTGACCTTCATCTCAAGACCCCAATCCGACGTCCCGTCAAATGTCCCAGGAGCAGAAATACGGCCACGATGGCCGTCCCGGCAGACATGCTTCGCCCTGCTGTGTCCGAGCGGTAGACGGTCTCCGTCAGGCTGGCTGACCCTCCACCTGGCAATCTGACGAAAAAATAAACATTCTTGGCCGCCGAGTAGCCTCTTTCAGCCAATTGCGAGTCCAAATCCAGAAAAAAACGACAGACCGGCCCATAAAGCCTTATAGGCGCCACATTTTCCCACTGCATGGCCCAGATCTCGTGAGCACCTGAAGCACCCGGTGACCGCTCTGGATTAGACGGAACAGAATCCCAGAACGGTCCTTCAAGACCGACAAGAACCTCTTGCCCGGCACGAGGATAACTGGACGGGCCGGTTAGGCTGAACAAAGGCCATGGGGCAGGAGCGGACGGCTCACCTGGACCGGTCAGGCCTCCTCCCCCCGAACCGACAAGAATGGCAGTTGTCTGGGCATAATAGACCGTTCCGTCCAGGATTGCCTCGGCCAGGAGCGTCACCCTGGCCGCTGAACCGCTTTCCAAGGTTACCCGTGGGGCGTCCGGATCCAAAACGGCTCTCCAGGCTTCATCTTGGCCATGGCTTATGCCGTAAGGCGGCTGAACCAAGCCGATCACCTCAACTTTCTCGAAAGCCACGGCGCTGGCCGCATTGTCTTCGTTTTCCCCGAAAAACGGGCCGACTCTGAGCACGAATTCCTGACGAACCCGGCCGTCTGGTAGTCGCTCCTTTGCGGAGGTATCCCAGGCCAGAAAGCGCGGGATCGAGTCATCAGCCCCGAGACAGCCAGCTGTGGTGAGAACAGACATGGTTGTCAACAGAAATGTCATAATCATCGCGATATCAGCCATAGTCACCTCTGACATGTATCCGACATCGCATCGTAGAGTTCCGATATCCTCCGGCAGGCAAAAATGGTCCCGGCCAACAAAGCCCAGCCAGCCGGTGCACAGAGCGGAAGCAAGGGCGCAGCGGAATTGTTCTGGTTCTCACAAAATGCCCCATCAATCCAGTGCGCTGAGCGCCTGGCCGAAAGTACCTGATCCAGCCACAAAGAAAGAATGGGTTTCGGACCAGGAGGGCCAAGACTATGGTTTGCCCTTTAGGACGAGTCTTGAAAAAACACCGCGGCGGCCAGCAAGACCTGAAACCTTTTTTGAGGAAGGCGACAATAGTCCCTTGATCCGGCTGCCCAATGCCAACAACTTAAGTCAATCTCGGCACCCTGTCTCGGTACCCAGTACAAAAAAACTGACATCTTGCCCCTCAGTTGGCGGGCCAGGGACGAATACCGCTTTTCTATATCTGATAGGGACACCTTAAGTTGTCGACATTGCCGGCTGCCACTCCGGTCGGCGTTTTTAAAGACTCCCGTCGGGAATTGGAAGTAATGGGATGCCTCCAATGAGTCGGACTTCGGGACTCTTACGCCAAAGCAGCCGTCAACCCCACAGGTCGTGATTGCTCGCCGCGGCACCCTGTTCAAAGGAAATCAACCTGGCCGGTGAACAGAAATGTCCTAGGCTGGCCGAGGTAATAGCTGCTTAGCCAGTAGTTCTTGTCGGCCACGTTTTGCACCATGAAGTTGAATCGGAGTGGCAAACCCCGTGCCTCGGTGCGATAGGAGAGTCCCAGGTCGAAAAGCGTGACCGAAGGAATTTTGTCGGTGTTTGGCACGTCCCCAAACATTTTGCCAGTGTGGTATACGCCACCATTAATCGTAAGTCCTTTAATGAAATTAAAATCATATTCAGTATAGAGTTTGATCATGCTTTCAGCCACGTCTACTGGTATTTTATTAACATGATTAGGATTAGTCATTTTTTTATTTCTTGCTTTCAAATAAGTAAAACCACCATAAATTCTCCAATTGTCAATAATTTTTCCTGTTGCAGTCATCTCAATGCCTTTATGGACTTCTAAACCATCTTTAGTACGTGTAATGGTATTATTTTGATTCCTAATATCATATACTAAGTCTTTTTTTATATTAAATAATGCTAAAGTTATAAACATATCATTTATATCAGCTTTAAATCCAACTTCATATTGTTTTCCGACATATGCATCTAGATATTGTCCACTGTTTGTGTATGTTGGACCTAAGACAAAAACACCAGGTTCAAGCGATTCCATATACGTACTATATATTGTAATTTTTTCAATTGGCTTATATGCAAGAGTTATAGTTGGCGTAAATATATTCTTTGTATTTATTCTATTATTTAATATATCTTTTACTTTATATTTAGCAAAATTACCACCTAATAAAAGCCTATATTTGTCTAAAAAATTAATTTCATCACCTATTACAATATTAGTATTTGTTGTCTTATTGTCAAGTATTTTAGTGTATGTAGGAAAGTTATAATGTGAAAAAGGTGGATCAATCATTCGTAAATGTAAATAATCAATATTAAAACCTGTCACTAAATGATGTTTAAGTGGACCAGTATAAAAATTTGAATCAATATATAGATATCCACCATATTGTTCTACTGGGGTATCTGGATTATTAAAATCAACATTATATCCTGATATTATAGATCCATCTGGTTGAATTGTATTGACTTTATAATCTCGATAATACAAATCCATATCTGAATATAAAAACGCAGCTCTAACTGAAACATTATCATTAATTTTCCAGCTCAAATCGGTCGAAAAATCATCTTGCTTCCTCTTGTCCCTTGACCCGCTGGCCAGATCTGTTTTGGGACTGGGCGCGGCTGGCCTTGTGCTCCCCGGATCTAATCGCCATTCCGCCGGGGCGTTGTCGTTTTTGTTGACGTAATGGCTGCCGGCGAATCTCCACAGGATATCCTCGGTCACATGGAAGTCGAAGGCACCGCTGACCATTGAGCTGAGCTGTTTTTGATCCCTGTAAGCCATTCCGCCGTTTCGGCCGGCCACGTTGAGCCTGTAGCCGAAGCGGCCATCTCTGTCGATGGGGCCGCCGAGGTCGATATGGGCGTAGGGAGTGCCATTGTCCTTGACGCCCATCAACAGTGTTCCGAAGGCCGTGGGGGTTGGCCTTTTGACGACGAAATTCACCGTCCCCCCGACATTGGCCGGGCCGTAGAGAAATCCGGACAATCCACTGAGAACCTCGACCCTCTCCTTGTCTTCCATCGGAATGCCGTAGAAAAGCCGACGGATCCCGTCCTGCATCCTGCCGTTGGCCTGCCCTAGCCTGAAGCCTCTGATGAAGAAAAAGGCCGTTGCCCTGGGGGAGGCGTTTGGGTATTCGAGCTGCATGACAGGATTCATCTTCGCAATCTCGTCAAAGGAGCTCACCCCGGAATTCTTAAGCAGATCGCTCGACATGACGTTGATTGAGTAAGGCGCATCGACGATCTCACCCTTTCCCCACGGCCCTGCTGTCCTCGTCACCACAGGCTTGAATCCTTCCGCCTCGACCGCCTCTTCGATCTCCGTTACGTATATCGTCTGGAGCGTAAAGTCATCCGAGTCGGTTTGCGCGACGGCTCGAACGTCAAAAAATACGAACGAAATTGCGAAGTATATGAGCATTAAACGAGAAAAATTGAGACCAAGGTATTTTAACTTAAGCATACTCATTGAAATTACCTTCCTTTATGCATGATTTTGTCAAATAATTGACATTGGTTTTAGCCTATTAAAACTAGGCCAATGAATTATTTTTTAGATATTAAGAGAGAAAATATAAAATTAATACTATATAATATATTAAATACTATATATAAATATTGTATTAATTTTATGTTTGATTTTAAATAAATAATTTACTATATAATTTATACATATTTTTATATTTAACTGCAAAATAATATCAATATATTTTTAATTACTCCTAATAATAGTCTCTAAAGATGGCTCCAATGTCAAAAATTTAAGGCTGTTTCAGCACCCAATAAAAAAAATCAAACTTCTTTCTCCCCTGTAAATAGGCAATGAATGAATACCATTTATTTTTCATATCTGAGGGCGAGGCACCTATAGGTGTTGACATTGATGATGACCCATAAAATTGGCTGTTGTTCAGCTCAAAATATGTCGCCTGACGCCGCATGGGCTAATCAAGTCCCGACAATGCATCGGTTGGTCAACCTCCCATCAAAAGCCGTTATCGAAAAGGTTATACGTTATTTTTTATAAAAAGTCAATATTTTCAATATGTTACATTAATTTTATAGGTTACTTAAAAGTAATCTCTCCGGGGATTTTTCAATCATAAATTTAAATGAATCAATAAATTAAAATCGCTATATTTTATTCATATTTGAATAAAATATAGCGATTTTAATTTATATATAGTAATAACTACTATTAAACAATAATGTAATCTTATAATTTAAATATATTTATATAATAAATTATAAAGACAATTGAAACTGGTTTTCATTCGGCAATGGCAGGTAGATGGAGAAAAGAATACCTTGTTGGTCGTTTTCCACGGTGAATTTGCCTCCGTGAAGGTCCGTAATCCGCCTGGCCAGATACAGCCCCAGACCAGAACCCTGGATTTGGCCCTGCTCGACGCGATAATATGGCAAACATAGGCATTTAAGCTGCTCATCGGTCAGCGGTGGGTGGGTGTTGAGGCAACTTATTGTAAGAAAATCCGGGCCTGAAACCAAAGCCAACTCTATCTGTCCTCCAAATGAAGTGTATTTAATCGCATTGTCTAAAATGTTGGCTAGCAGACGATCCAATAGTATCTCGTCACCTATAATCCAAAGACCAGGTTCCACCTGGCCCGAAAGAGAGATCCCCCCATGTGCCGCTCTATTGGAGTGCCTGTCGATTACTTGGCGGCAAAGACTGGAAAAATCCAAGGGATCGAACTCAAGAATCTCGTGTCTTAGATCCAGTTTGCCGCCAAGCAACCCGGAAGCCACCATGTTTTCCAAGATCTCCAGCTCCAGCCTGGCTTGCGAGATATTTCGTAAAATCCTCTCCCTCTCCGGTATAGCTGGCTGCATTGAAAGCACGCTTTCAAATGCCTCTTCGGTAATTTCCAGGGATAGGCCTATGTTGGTGACGGTCGAACGCATCTCGTGGCTCATGTTGGCCATCAGCTGCTTCATGCCCTCGATGTGGAGAGACAAATTCTCGGTTAACCCGTTTATGGCCTTGGAGACATCGGCTACCTCCTCTTCGCCGTTTTCGCTAAGCTTCAAAGCAAGGTCACCCTGGTAAATTTTGACCACCTTGTCCCTCAGCTCGGATAAAGGGCGAGATATCCTTCTCGCCGTCCAAAGGCTCAAAAAGAAGCTTAGGCATACAAGTCCAATCGCCCCTTGCGCAAGGATCGGCAAATAGTTGATCCGGGGCCCCCTACGCCAGTTGAAACACAAAATGGCCGGCTTGCCATCCCTTTGGATCTCGAACATGGCCACAATGGCCGGTTCGGGCTGTTTGAGTACCAATACTGTCGCCTCACCCATTTCAAAGCGTTTTTCCAGTCTTTCCGGACGTCGCTCCATGGCGGTCATGCCTGCCCATGGCTCACCCAAAATTACCCGGCCGCTTGCGTCTTCAAGCCATGCCCTCCTATCATTGACATGAAAAAAATCTATGAACTTGGCCAGGTCATCGTCAGGTAAATCCTTGATTTTGACTATAACTGATTCCAAATATCTAGTCATAGACTTAACTCTAAATACATGTTCATAGGAAATTAAATACCAACCTATAGTAATAATTTGACTTATTATTATTGTAATAAAACTATATATAAATATTTTATGCCAAAGCTTCAGTTTTAGACGCATCGGAAACCCAACGATAACCCGCTCCCCAGACAGTGGAAACGGTTCTAGGATCTAGACCTAGTTCAGAAAGGATTTTTCTGATCCTATTGATGTAGACCCTTAAACTGTGACCATCCACCGACACCCGGCTCTCAAAAAGTTCATCTAGGATTTCGTCACGTGAAAGTACCTGGCCAGCCCGACTTATGAAGAGATAAAAAAGCCTGAACTCTAGGTTGGTCAGATCCTTTTTAGTCCCGGAGCCATTTCTGGTTAAAGTCAGGCGTCGTTTCCCGATGTCAAGGCGTAGGGGGCCGCTGATAAGTTCCTCGTGAATTGTGCCTGGCGTAATCTCAGATGAACTTTTTGGAAGGCTACGCCTGAGCACGGCCCGGATTCTGGCCAGGAGTTCGCTTAGGTGAAATGGTTTGCCCAAATAGTCATCAGCCCCATAGTCAAGGCCCTTGACCCGATCACCGCGGTTGTTGCAGGCGGTCAGCATGATGATGGGGATGGCGGAACTCTCCCTTACGGAACGGAGGACATCGAAGCCATCCTGGCCAGGCATCATAACGTCCAGGAGCATCAGATCGGCCATGAATTCGGAGATGGCCTCTTTGGCTCCCCTGCCATCTGCAAGAGATTTGACGGCAAAGTTGTGGGATTCCAGAAAATCCTCCACCCTGCTCCTAAGCCGTACCGCATCATCGACCAGAAGTATCCTGGCCTCTTGGTTTTCGTTCATGGCTAACTTCCACACCTCACGTAAGTATGTGTTCACGGGCCAATATGAGCCATTTCTGGTAAAGGCGTCTGGTCCGATATTTTCGGCCCAAGACAGAAATGGCACCCATCCCTAGGATCGGATTCTTCCCTTGATTCCTGCTTGATGCTCTTTCAGGGGCCAGGGGACGACATAAAAAAGGCCTCACACCAAGGCGCACTTTGGCGTTAGACCTTGAGGTTTTCCAGTGACCCGTAACGGACACGGAGAGAAGATGCTCCAAGTCTACATATACTCCAGAGAGAGAGAGACATTGTGTGCAAGTCCTCCAGGATGGCTTCTAATTTTGTCACGATCATCTGGTCTGCAATATTATAATTCATTACTTAATTATATATAACAATATATTTATATAAATTATATATACAAATAAATTTATTAAAAGACATTATTTTTAAACAAATAATTTTTGATAATTTAAAATTTGATAAAGTTTTGCCATCTAGAAGCCAGGCCAGAAAAGATAATATTTATTAATAATTATAAAATTATTTAATATTATTAATAAATATTATTAATAATAATAATAATAATAATAATAATAATACTATAAATATTATATATATAAATATTATATATAAATATACTAATAAGAAAATTATTTATTAAATATAATGGCAAATCGTAATAAAATATGGTAATTATATTAGGCACTGGGTATAGTTTTTCTTGCCTCCGTCAGCCTGGGGTATTTTATTCCAGTACGACTCTTTTACGACATTGATAATACTTAAAATTACCCGCAAGACCTACAATGATCAGGCTTGACACCCGTATCCAGGGCTATAGTGTAACGGGACTCAAAATAACACGGGTTTCACCTGACCATGCGATATTGTTGTTCCAGATTGTCTAGTTGAACGTTCGCTCGAACAAAGCTGTCTGGCCAGGGCCGCCTATCATCAAGGCCGAAAGCTGATTGGGCCAGCAAGGACTTTAGACCAGGGACTCCATTTTAGCCCGTGCCCCAATTATTCAAATAAGGAAAGAATGTTCCCAGGGCTCAGTCGTTTTTTGTGGTGGTTTTCCGGTATTTGCTAGGAGGGCAATCAAACTGACGGGTGAAGGCCTTGGTGAAATGGCTCAGGCTGGAGTAGCCCACTGCCAGAGCGGCCTCGGTCACGTTGACGCGTTCCTCCAGGAGCATTTCCCTGGCCTTCGCCAGACGGTGCTCCTTGAGAAAGGCGAAAGGCGTTGCGCCATGGACTTCCTTGAAGACTTGGGTCAGCTTGCAGCGGCTCATGCCCACTGACCTGGAAAGCTCGCTTAGGGAAGGCACGGAGTCAAAATCCTTTACCAGCAAGCCAGCGGCCTCGTGAGCCCTCTCCACGTCCCGGCGGCCCATGGCAGAGTTCAGGCAACAATACTGGGACGGGTCCTGGACGAATCGCTGGACTGAGACTATGAACAGCTCCAAGGCCTTGGCCTCAATATAGATTCTCCGAAGGGAACCGGTGAAGGAACAACCAAGAATGTCCTCCAAGATTCTGGTGATGCCTGGTGGAAAATCATAGGTATTGATGAAAGTTTTCCCTGGTTTAAAAATATCGGTCTTTGACAATATATTGCCGCAATCGGAGTTCCTTTGTTCTGAGGCCGAACCGAAATGGGAAATAGAGACCCGGATGGTTCGAGATGCCGGTATGGTGCTCCTATAGCATTCGTGAAAAGGGCTGGAAAAGACGGCCATTTGTCCGACCTTGACCGAGGTCCCCTCCGCAAGACCCTCATCTGGCCCCACCCGCAAATCGCCGCGCAAGTTGAAGCCAAAGCCTCTGGTCTCAACAAGATTTCGGCATTCAACCTCGATGGGCTGGGCGGCCAGCACATCGGTCAGACAGAATATGAAGCCTGAATCCAAGACATGGGTCTCGATTCTGGAATTGAAACCTGTCGGATTGCCCAGACGAACGTCACTCGGCTGGCCGTCCTGGAACTTGGAGAAATCGAAGAACACTGTGGAGGCCGAATTCATTGGGCTTGGCTCTGGGCTCATAGGCGCACCTCTTGATGAATCGGCGAAAAAAGAAGACCTATAGAGATAAATTTATGAATTTTATTTAGCCTCAAGGTATCCATCCTGTGGACGGTCGGTCCTATCGGAAGGCCTCGGGCACGTCACTGAATCAACGATCGTGCTCCATCAGGCCGTCTCCCAATGTCAACAACTTAAAGCTATTATAGCCCACAGCACACAATTCCCATGTCTCGGTTCCCTGCTTAACATCTTGAATTGACAGGAATTTTGAAAATGCCTGAAGTCAGCGGATCTCTTAAGTTGTTGACATTGGGCCGTCTCCGTCTGGATGATAAAGAAGCCGGTAGTCCCAAAAGCAAATATTATTCAATTATGCTGATATTTATAATATATTAAATATTATCATGATAATATATATATTATAACATATTCTATATTAGTAAAAATATTCTAAAAGTCTATCAATATATGACTCATCTCAAAATAAGCATTAATTTTAAAAAGAAACGTAGACCATGGAGAAAGAGTGAAGTCCTGAAGGCCGGGACTTGGTTGCCAAGCCAACCCAGGGGGCAGGCAGACAAGCGAGCCTTCAACCGGCCCTGCCTCTGGGGTTCCGGCAGTCACTCGGGCAGCAGTTGAACTGACCGGCAAAGGCCTTGGTGAAGTGGCTTAGGCTGGAGTACCCCACCGCCAGGGCAGCCTCGGTCACGTTGACCTGTTCCTCAAGGAGCAATTCCCTGGCCTTGGCCAGACGGTGGTTCCTCAAAAAGGCGAAGGGCGTAGTCCCGTGGACTTCCTTGAAGACATGGTTCAACTTGCTGCGGCTCATGCCCACGGCCCTGGAGAGATCGTCCATGGAAGGGACGGAGTAGAAATCCTTGATGAGCAGGTCTGCCGCCTCATGGGCCTTGTCGGCGTCCCGCCGGCAGACCGCGGCCGACTTGCGGACGGTATCCGAGGGTTGGCCGAAGAATTCGCGGACCGAGCAGATTAAAAGCTCCAAGGCCTTGGCTTCCAGAAAGAGACGGCGCATGGGCCCGACATAGTGACAGTTCAATATGTCCCCTAAAATTTCGTTTACCCCATTTGGAAAGTAAATAGTATCTAAAAATGGATTATTATTGTTAAAAAATAATGTATCAGCAAATATTGATTCACAATCGCTGTAATCGTCAAGGCAACCCAAATGACGATCGGGGCATGACACCGATATCCTGACCAGTTTTGATTCGTTGAGTTTTTCAATGTATTTTTCGTATGGAGGAGTGATAAAAATAGCCATTTGGCCAGATTTTATGAGGATATTGTCAGAATTAGGATAACCTTCAACGTACATGTCGCCACAGAGACAGAAACCAAAACCTCTGGATCCGGGAAGATTTAGGATTTCCACGTCAAAAGAACTGGGACAGTTCACTTCGCTTAAATAAAATCGGAAACCGGAATCAAGATTTAGTGTCTCCATGCGATAAGACAAACCTTGGGGTGTATCAAGATCAAATTGCCAACTTTTTTTATCCAAACCAACCCCGAAATCAAGACTAGGCGGACCAACAAGGTCGGGCTCAAGGATTTTTGAAGCCATTTCCGACACCAGCACCTAGACATATTTGTGAAGTAATTTGGCCACGGCCTCCTAGAAAAACTGGAAGCCTTGAACAGGGCAATCGAAGCGACCGAAAAAGATTATCATAAATGAGAATCATTTGCAATAACTTTTTTTACCATCTCGCGCGCTAAGCCTCCCTGGATCAATCTCATATTTTTATTGCTATAGTTCTTTTTTTGGATGGTTATATCCATAATTACGCTTTTCCTTCATTCTATGTCTCCACTGTGCCGGCAGACACAAAATCAAGATATCGTTCAAACCTGGACCATCTGTCATCATGATGCGTTTGCCATGACGCATCCCCTCTTCTTGCCTTCCTGGAAATACGTGCCCTCGGCTGTTCAGGCCGGATTCATTAGGGTCGATGCGGGCCAGGCTCGGCTTGATCAGTGGATTTCAGGCTGCGAATGGCCAATACCATTTCAAGATGTTTCTTTGGTCGCCACGACGACCTGTCTCCCCTGCGTTGGCTGTTTGGTCCTGCGGCAGTCCATCGTTGGTTTATAGGTTGATTTCTAGAGATTTAGACATTATACATAATAAAAATAATGTTTAATTAATTTTGGTGATAATTTAAACTAATCTCATCATGTCTCCATTTGAAAATCATTTCGCCTGTCCACTTTAGGAATCTCACTGGCTGGCCTAATTTTGTCCCTGGCCTGTACAGAACAGAAACGCTTTTCAGATAGTCTTTGCTATCATATTTAACTTTTTTATTAATATATATAAAATAATAAGTTATTTTCAATATAGTCGAATTAAGATGTAGTGTCTTTCAAATACCATCGGAGGCGAAGAGCACCGTGGCAACTGATCCGTGTGGAGGATGGCCTTGGCCTATCATCCCAGACACCATGGTCCCAAAGATGGCACATGGCCACCTACTATGAGAACATTTGCCTTTAACGGAAACATTGCCGCGATTGCCTTGCTTACCGCTCAGATTTTGGTGTAGGGAAATCTCCGAGGCTATTTTCTGTTTGTGGCCAACAACTGATTGTCACTGACCTTGGTCTACTCAGACTGTCATAAGCCACGGAATCATTATTTCCGCCCCGACTATTTTTATGATTTTCTTGACCCACCAAGGTCATTCCCTGGTCCCCAAACGCGCAGGGATTTTTTTACAAATCCAAGGTGGACACAAAAGATGTCTTGAAATAAATTACTATTTACGCTATCTTGCTAAAAATGGCTTTTGGCTGTTTTAGCCTATTTTGGGCTGTTTGGCGTCTCTGTCGCCTCTTCAGGGTTTACACTTGACAATCGGAGACTCGAAAACTAAAATAGGACATTCGGCAAAATGCGTCGCGCGGTTGTTTGTCAAAAAAAGGCTCCTGGCCGCGTATGTCAAAAAGCCCGTTAATAACGGAAAAGAAACCGTAAAGCTAAGGGGGTAGGTCGTTATGGCGTCACACAACGTTGTTGGCGCGGTTCTGGTCGCAGGAGGAGGCGTGGCCGGAATGCAGGCCGCGCTGGATTTGGCCAACGCCGGTTATTACGTGTACATGGTCGAGAAATCGCTGGCCATAGGCGGCAGGATGTCCCAATTGGACAAGACCTTCCCCACCAACGACTGTTCCATGTGCATCATCTCGCCCAAGTTGGTCGAGGTAGGGCGCCACATCAACATTGAGCTCCTAACTCTGACCGACATTCTTTCCATCACGGGCTCCGAGGGCAACTTCACCGTCAACGTCCGCAAGAATCCCCGCTACATCGACATGTCCAAGTGCATCGCCTGCGGCGAGTGCACCAAGAAGTGTCCGCGGAAGGTCGACAACGCCTACAACGAGAACCTCGACAAGCGCAAGGCCATCTACGTGCAGTACGCCCAGGCCGTGCCCCTGAAATACGGCATCGACGCCAGCGAGTGCATGTACCTGACCAAGAAGAAGTGCGGGAGCTGCAAGAAGGTCTGTCCGGCCGACGCCATCAACTACGACGACAAGCCCGAGGACGCCTCCTTCAAGGTCGGCTCGGTCGTCCTGGCCCCAGGCTTCGCCCCCTTCAAGCCCTCCGAGTTCGAGACCTACCGCTACGACACCAAGGACGTCATCACCGCGCTGGAGTTCGAGCGCTACCTCGGGGCCACCGGCCCCACCATGGGCGAGGTCGTGAGACCCAGCGACGGCGCGCATCCCCACAAGATGGCCTTCCTCCAGTGCGTGGGCTCCCGCGACATCAACAGGGCCGACAATGGCTACTGCAGCTCGGTCTGTTGCATGTACGCCATCAAGGAGGCCCTGATCGCCAAGGAGCACTCCGGCGGCAAGCTCGACGTGACCATCTTCTACATGGACATCCGCACGTTCGGCAAGGACTTTGAGCGCTACTACGAGAAGGCCAAGGCCGCCGGCATCAAGTTCGTCCGCAGCCGCGTCCACACCGTTAAGCCCGAGCCGCCCGCCGGGGTCAAGATCGGCTACGTCTCCGACGGCGGGGTCTCAGCCGAGGAGTTCTTCGATCTGGCCGTCCTGTCCCATGGCCTGGTCATCACCCCTGAGACCAAGGAAATGTCCGCGAATCTGGGCATCCAGACCGACGGCTACAACTTCGCCAGGACCTCGACCTTCTCCCCCGTGGCCCTCTCCCGGCCCGGCTTCTACGCCTGCGGTGTCTACACCGGTCCCAAGGACATCCCCACGTCCGTCATGGAGGCCTCGGCCGCAGCAGCAGCCGCCACCTCCAAGCTGACCCCGGCCAGGAGCACCTTGACCAAGGTCATCAACATCCCGGCCCCGGTCGACGTCACCGGCGAGCCGCCCCGAGTCGGCGTCTTCGTCTGCCGCTGCGGCATCAACATCGCCTCGGTCATCGACGTTGAGAAGGTGGTCGAGTTCGCCAAGACGCTGCCCTTCGTCGAGTACGCCGCCGTCACCATGTTTGCCTGCTCCCAGGACAGCCAGGAAAAGATCGTCAGCCTGATAAAGGAATTCCGGCTCAACCGCATCGTCGTCTCGGCCTGTTCGCCCAGGACCCACGAGCCCCTGTTCCAGGAAACCCTGGCCGCGGCCGGCCTGAACAAGTACCTCTACGAGATGGCCAACATCCGCAACCACGACTCCTGGGTCCACGCCAACAACCCGGCCGAGGCCACCCGCAAGGCCATGGACATGACCGAGATGGCCGTGGCCAAGGCCGCCCTGCTGGTGCCCCTCAAGGAGAACGTCATCGACGTCGACCCCACGGCCCTGGTCATCGGCGGCGGCGTGGCCGGCCTCAACGCGGCCATGAGCCTCTCCTCCCAGGGCTTCAAGTCGGTGGTCGTCGAGAAGGACGACAAGATCGGCGGCCAGGCCAACCGCATCCTGTCCACGGTCAAGGGCGAGAACGTGGCCAAGTATATCGAGGGTCTCAAGGCCAAGATCGCCGACGACCCGAACATCAGCCTGGCCCTCCAGGCCGAGGTCGACTCGGTCGAGGGCTACGTTGGCAACTTCGAGACGACCCTTTCCAACGGCGACAAGGTCAAGCACGGCGTGACCATCATCGCCACCGGGGCCAAGGAGTACAAGCCCACCGAGTACCTGTACGGCCAGAATCCCCAGGTGGTCACCCAGCTTGAGCTCGACGAGCTCCTGAAGGCCAACGACCCCAAGGCCATCGACTCCAACACCTTCGTCTTCATCCAGTGCGTCGGCAGCCGAGAGCCCGGCCGCATGTACTGCTCCAAGGTCTGCTGCGCCCACACGGTCCATGCGGCCGTGGAGCTCAAGAAGCTGAAGCCGGAGGCCAGGATCTTCGTCCTGTACCGGGACATCAGGACGTACGCCCAGAAGGAGGACCTCTACAAGGAGGCCCGCGGCCTGGGGGTCATCTTCGTCCGCTACTCCATCGACGACAAGCCCAAGGTCACCGAGTCCGGCGGGAAGCTCGCCGTCCAGATTCTCGATCCCGTCTCGGGCCGCAAGCTCCTCATAAACCCGGATCTGGTCGTCCTGGCGGCGGCCATAGTCTCAGGCCGGGAGAACGAGCTGGCCATGAAGTACAAGGTGCCCCTGGATGAGGACGGCTGGTTCTTCGAGGCCCACCAGAAGCTCAGGCCCGTCGATTTCGCCACCGACGGCATGTTCCTGGCCGGCCTGGCCCACTACCCCAAGCCCATGGACGAGGTCATCGCCCAGGCCCAGGCGGCCGCGGCCAGGGCCGTCACCGTCCTGACGCAGCCCAAGATGACCGTGGGCGGCATAGTGGCCGAAATCAACCAGACCAAGTGCTCCGGCTGCGGGGTCTGCGTGTCCGTCTGCCCCTTCTCGGCCATCTCGCTCGATGAGAAGGGCAAGAGCGTGGTCAACGAGGCCATGTGCAAGGGCTGCGGCAACTGCGCCTCGTCCTGCCGCTCGGACGCCCCCTCGCTGAGGGGTTTCACCAACGCCGGTCTTTTCGCCCAAATCGCCTCGGCTCTGTAGTCCGTCCTGCCAGAACGCCCGCCCCCCACGGGACGGGCGAGGGGCGGAACTATATATACAAAATCAGGTTCCCCGGTTTTCGCATTTGACAGTCCCGGGACGAATTGAGGTTGTCTATGAGTGATTTTGAACCAAGAATCGTGGCCTTTTTCTGCAATTGGTGCACTTATGGGGCCGCCGATCTTGCCGGCGTGAGCCGGCTGGATTACCCGCCGAACTTCAGGGTGGTCCGCCTGCCCTGCACGGGGCGCCTCAACCCCAAGTTCATAATGGAGGCCTTCAAGCGTGGTGCCGACGGCGTCTGGGTCAGCGGCTGCCATCCTGGCGACTGCCACTATATCGCCGGCAATTACCACGCCCGACGCAAGTTCGTCCTTATGCACCAGCTTCTGGAAAGCATCGGGGTCGAGCCCGACCGCCTGCGATTCTCCTGGATCTCCTCGGCCGAGGCGAACAAGTTCCAGGCCATGGCCAGGGACGTGGTCGAGCACGTCAAGGCTTGCGGTCCAAACACCACCTTCCGCAAGGAAGACTTAAAGCTGGGCTTGGCGGAGGTGGCCTGATATGCCTGCTCTTACCGACATCACCAACAAAATAAGGGAAAGCGCGAAGAAGCTTCTGGCCAGCGGCCAGGCGGAGGTGGTCATAGGCTACCGCCAGGGCACCATCCCCATGACCACGTCGCCCTTCTTCGCCCGTACCGCCGATGAGTGCGATCTGCTGGTCTGGAGCAACTTTGCCCGCATCAACCTGGCCAACTACCTGCCCGGCCGCGCCGGCAAGGTGGCCATGGTGGCCAAGGGCTGCGACGCCAGGAGCGCCATCGGCCAGGTGACCGAGAACCAGATACTCAAGGACAACCTCTACATCATCGGCGTGCCCTGCACCGGCATGATCGACACTAACCTCGTCGTGGCCAAGGAAGCCCGGCCCATCAGGGAGGTGGTGGAGACGGCCGACGACTCCATCACGGTCAAGGGCCAGGGTTTTTCGACCGACATCAAGAAGGATGAGGTGCTCCGGCGCAACTGCAAGACCTGCGTCAACCGCACCCCCAAGCTGGCCAACGAGTTGGTCGGACAGGAGGTCAACGGGGCGGCGGCCGACGATTTCGCCGACATCAAGGCCCTCCTGGCCAAAACCCCGGCCGAGCGCATGGGCTACTTCAAGGACCTCATCAAGGACTGCCTGCGCTGCTACGCCTGCCGCAATGCCTGCCCCCTGTGCTACTGCCCGGTCTGCTTCGTCGACGAGACCAGGCCGCAGTGGCTCGGCAAGTCCACCGACCCAATGGATACCATGACCTTCCACCTTCTCCGTGGCCTCCACTGCGCCGGCCGCTGCACCTCCTGCGGCGCCTGCGAGACGGCTTGCCCGGTCAACATCAAGGTCCGGGAGTTCAACAGGGTCATGGAACTGACGGTCCAGAACAATTGGAACTACGAGCCTGGTCTGAGCTGGGATCAGAAGCCACCCCTGACCATGTTCCAAACCGATGACGCCGCCGACTTCATCAAATAGAAAGGCCACGGACAAGATGTCGGAATACATTGTAAAAGAAAACGCCCTGGTGGACTTCTTCAAGTCCCTGGCCTCCGGGCGGCGTCTCCTGACCCCCCAGGGCCTGGGCGACAAGTGCAAGCTTGAGGAGACTCCCCCGGACAAGGTCAACCTGGACTTCAGCAACACCCATATGTCGCCGAAGTCTCTACTGTTTCCCCAGACCGAGGCCCTGATGGCCTTCCACAACGACGCCTCAAAGCCCCAGGCCTTCGTCTACCAGAGCCTCGGCGACAAGGGGGAGCCGCTGGCCGTCTTCGGCATCAGGCCCTGCGACGCCAAGGGACTCTCCATTGCCAACAAGGTCTTCCAGAACGACCGTTTCACCGATAACTACTGGAAGGGCAAGATCGACCAGGCCGTCCTGGTCGGCCTGGCCTGCGACAACCCCTCGCCCCAGTGCTTCTGCGCCGCCATGGGCGGTTCTCCCTTCGGGGAGGCCGGCCTGGACGTCCTGGCCTTCCGCCAGGGCAAGGATCTGGGGCTCAAGCCCCTGACCCCGAAAGGCGAGGAGCTGGTCAAGGCCTCTGGGGCCCAGACGGCGAATCTGGCCGACGCGATCAAGGGCCTGGAGGCCGAGGCCGTCAAGTCGCAGGGGGTGCCCCCGGACTACAAGGGCATCGACAACGCCGATCTGATGGCCCTCTTCAACGATCCCCATTGGTTGGCCACGGCCGAGAATTGCCTCAACTGCGGGGTCTGCACCTTTTTCTGCCCCACCTGCCACTGCTTCGACATCCAGGACGAGACCAGCGAGAAAGGCGGCGTCAGGATGCGCAACTGGGACACCTGCATGAGCTGGCTCTTTACGGTCCACGGCACGGGCCACAACCCCAGGCCATCGAAGACCGAGCGCGTCAGGCAGCGCTTCATGCACAAGCTGAAGTACATCCCCCTCAAGCAGGACGGCGTCAGGGGCTGCACCGGCTGTGGGCGCTGCGTGGCCATGTGCCCGGTCAACATCGACATCAGGTCAGTGGCCCTGAAAATGACCCAGACGGCCGCGAGCCAGGCTTGAAGAAGGTGAAACAGTGAACAATCCCTACCTCCCCTATCCGGTCCGCATAGCTGAGATTCGGGTCGAGACCGAAGACAAGAATCTCAGAACATTCAAGTTCGAGTTCCTCAATCCCGAGGACGAGGAGAAGTTCGCCTACCTGCCTGGCCAGTTCGCCGAGCTGTCAGTGCCCGGCCAGGGCGAGATCCCCATCGGCATCGCCTCCTCGCCCTCGGAGAAGGGCTTCGTCCTCTTCACCGTCAACCGCGTCGGCCAGGTCTCCAGCTACATGCACAACATGAAGGCCGGCGACGTCATGGGCATCCGCGGCCCCCTGGGCCATCCCTACCCCCTGGACAAGCTCAAGGGCCGAAACATCGTCATCATCGCCGGCGGCTTTGCCGTGACCACCCTGCGCTCGACCATCACCTACCTCCTGCAGCCCAAGGTGCGGCCCGACTTCGGCAAGATCACCTTCATCTACGGGGCCAGGTCCCCGGGCCTTCTCCTGTACAAGGACGAGTGGATGGCCTGGGAGAAGCGCGACGACATCGACGTCTTCGTCACCATCGACCGCGAGGTCCCCAACTGGGGCTACAAGGTCGGCTTCGTCCCGGCCGTGACCAAGGAGGTCTGCCCGCCCCCGGAGAACACCTCGGCCCTCATCTGCGGCCCGCCGGTCATGATCAAGTTCACCCAGCCCGTCCTGGAGGAGGCCGGGTACCAGCACGAGAACATCATCATGAGCCTGGAGAACCGCATGAAGTGCGGCCTGGGCATATGCGGCCGCTGCAACGTGGGGCCGGAGTACGTCTGCAAGGACGGCCCGGTCTTCACCCTGGCCCAGCTCAACAGGCTGCCCAAGGAGTATTGAGGAGGGGCCCTGGACTTCCCCGCCGACGGCCAAAAAGCCCCGGGCGACCATGATGAGGTCCTCCGGGGCTTTTCTTCTGCCTAGCGCTTCCGCGATGGCCCCCAGGCCCCTGGCGGCCTGGGGGCCTGGCCAGTGGGAAGCCGATTCAAAACGCCATTATTTTGTGCTATATTTCGGAGTGAGACAATACCGCGGCCACGAGGCCCAGCTTGGGAGCTGTCAAATGAAAGCCTGGCAAGCAGATCTGGCCATCATCCTGGCCGCCGCCATTTGGGGCATGTCCTTCATCTTCACCAGCTGGGGCCTTGACCATTCCTCCCCGGCCCTGTTCCTCCTGTGCCGCTTCGGTCTGGCCCTGGCGGTCTCGCTGGCCCTCTTCCGCCGACACCTAAGGGGCCTTACCAAGACAACGGCCAGGCGGGGCATCGTCCTGGGCTTCTACATGGGCGGCGGCTTCCTCCTGCAGACCTACAGCATCAACTTCACCGAGGTGCCCAGGGCAGCGTTCATCGCCGCCATGACCCTGCCGGCCATTCCTTTGGTGTCATTCATTCTTTTCCGGACAAGGATAAGCCTGAATAACCTTGTCGGCATAATACTGGCTCTCATAGGTCTGTACCTTCTCCTGGATCCATCCTTCCAGGGCCTGCGCCCGGGTGACGTCATCGCCTTCCTGTCGGTGCCCCTGTGGGCCCTGTACATGATCTACATGAACATCTACACCGAGGGCAGCGAGGAACCGTTCCTGACCTCCAGGATGCTGGTCCTCCAGTTCATCGGGGCCATTCCCCTGGTCCTGGTCACCTTCGTCCTCTTCGAGTCTGGACTCCTGCCCCCCATCCACCCCGACCTGGGCAAGGGCCTTGAGCTTTCCGGGCACTTCGTGTCCGGCCTCCTCTACTGCGCCATCCTGGCCTCGATAGGGATAGTCTTCATCCAGACGGCCTGCCAGAAGTACACGACCGCCATCCAAGCCATGCTCTGCTTCCAGTTCGAGCCGGTCACGGCCACCGTCGGGGCCTGGCTCATCCTGGGCGATGCGGTGGGCCTCAAGGCGGCCCTGGGCGCGCTGATCATCATCCTTGGGGTCCTCACCTCCGAGCTGGGGGGCCTGATATTGGCCAAGAAGAGGACCCAGGCCGACTCGGCTTGAGCGAAAGGCCCTCGAGCGCATCGGGCCGACAGGAGGCGGGGCTAAAGGACCGAGCCCAGGGGAGTTCCGGCAAAGACAGCGCCAAGAGGCACGGCGAAAAGCCGGTCGCCCATGGCCATGGGTTCGCGTCCGAGGTAAATGACCGCCCCCCTGACGAAACTGTCGCCCAGGACGCCACGCAGGGAGGCCAGGCCCTTGAGATCATGCGGATAGACGCTGGCGGCCAGCTTCACTTCCACGGCGGCCACCCGGCCGGACCAGTCCTCCAGCACCAGGTCAACCTCCTCGCCGGCACTGGACCGGTAATGGTAGAGCGCTACCTGGTGTCCCGTCCAACAGCGCAGATTTTACAAAACCGCCAGGCACGACAAGGCCATAATATACGCGGGCTGGACGACCATGGCATAGGGCAGGGCCAGATAGTTTTAGCACGGGACTGGCCCAGGCCGCATTCCCGGCGGGGCATTCGCCGGGCCTGGGGCGGCCTCTACCCGGCCAGGGGCGGGATCCATTTCAGGAGGGCGGTGAAGAGCTCCGAGATGTTGATGGGCTTGCTGACGTGGTCGTTCATGCCGGCGGCCAGGCTCAGTTCCCGGTCGCCGCTCATGGCGTGGGCGGTCATGGCCACGATCGGGAGGACGTCCTGGCCTGGCAGGGCCCGGATGGTCCTGGCGGCCGTGAGGCCGTCCATCTCTGGCATCTGGATGTCCATGAGGACCAGATCGTACTTCTGGTCCTGGACCATCTGGACGGCCTCAAGGCCGTTCTTGGCGATATCGACCCTGAAGCCGGCGTTGTTCAGGATGCGGCTGGCCACCAGCTGGTTGACCTCGTTGTCCTCGGTCAGGAGTATCCTGGCCCCCGCGATGGGCGACAGCATCTCCTTGCCGGCGGCCCTCTTCCTGGGGGCCCTGGCCTGGCCAGCGTCCTGCTGGCTGAGCTTGAACCTGGCCGTGAAGCCGAAGGTGCTGCCCCGCCCAATCTCGCTGAGGCACCAGATCTGGCCGCCCATCATCTCCACCAGGCGCTTGGAGATGGTCAGGCCGAGGCCGGTGCCGCCGTACTTGCGGGTGGTCGACGTGTCGGCCTGGGTGAAGGGGGTAAAGAGGCCGGCCCTCTGCTCCGGGGTCATGCCGATGCCGGTGTCGGTGACCTCGAAGTGGAGCCTGGCCTCGGAGTCGGTCCGCTCATCGACGCCCACGGTGACCCTCACCTGGCCCTCAGAGGTGAACTTGATGGAGTTGCTGACCAGGTTGCTGAGGATCTGGCCCAGGCGGATCGGATCGCCCAGGAGGACGCAGGGCACCATGCGCCCGAGGTCAAGGCTGAACTCCAGGCCCTTTTCCTGGGCCTTGACGCTCAGGATGTCGACCATGGAGTTTAGGACGTCGCCCAGGTGGAACTCCGTCTCCTCCATCTCCAGCTTGCCGGCCTCTATCTTGGAGAAATCCAGGATGTCGTTGATGATGCGCAGGAGATTCTCGGCGGCCACCTGGGTCCGCCCGATGTAGTCGGTCTGCTGGGCGGTGAGCTCGGTCTCCAGGACCAGGTGGGTGAGGCCTATGATGGCGTTCATGGGCGTGCGGATCTCGTGGCTCATGTTGGCCAGAAACTCGCTCTTGGCCCTGGTGCTTTCCTCGGCCAGGTCACGGGCCAGCTTCAGCTCCCGCTCATGCTGCTGCATGAGGAAGAACTCAAGCTCCAGCTTCTTCTTGTCGTCGAAGTCGAAATGGCCGCCGATCATGCGCTGGGCCACGCCGCTCTCGTCGCGGGTGACCACCCGGCCGAAGTCGTAGGTCCACACGTAGTGGCCATCCTTGTGGCGCATCCTGATTTCCTTGGCGTACATGTCGTCCTCGCCGGAGATGGCCCGGTCGAGGGCGGCGTTGGTCGACTCCAGCTCGTCGGGATGGACGAAGCTCTCCCACTCCTCTATGGTCCCGTTGATCTCCTCGGGGGTGTAGCCGAGCATGTCGAGGTAGACGTCGTTGAACTTGATGGTCCCCCTTATTATGTCCCAGTCCCAGGCCCCTATCCTCGCGGCCTTGAAGATGAGCTCGAGCTGGTCGTTCTTCTCCTCCAGGGTCCGCTCGGTGTTCTTCTGCCTGGTCACGTCCAGCATCACGCCCATCAGGCGCTTGGCCTTGCCGTCCTTGTCGAACTCGACGACCCGCCCGCGGTCCTGGGCCCATATGACCGAGCCGTTCTTGTGGCGCAGCCGGAAGTCGGCCACGTAGCGGCTGGTAAGGCCGTTGCAGTGGTCCTCCACGGCCGTGTTGGCCATGGCGAGATCGTCCGGCAGGAGGGCGTTCTCCCAGGTATCGACCGTGCTCTGGATCTCGGAGAGATCGTAGCCTATGGTCTCGGCCCAGCGGCGGTTGTAGATGACCTGGCCGGTCTGGATCAGCCAGTCCCAGGTTCCCAGATCGGCGGCCTCGATGACCGTTGACAGGCGCTCCCGCTCCAGGATGAGATCGTGCGTCGCAGCCTCCTTCTCGGACAGGGCCGCCTCCAGGGCCAGCAGCGTCAGGCGGCTCTCCTGGATGTTCTCCAGCATGCCGAGGACCAGGGACGGCCGTCCGTCCGGCCACCGGCCCGCCACCTCGGCGGCGATCTTGAACCAGCGGTAGTCGAGATCGGCCTGGTGCCTCAGGCGGATCTCCGAGGAGGCCCGGCCAGTCTCGCTCAGGCTGGCCAGGCACTTGCGCGCCAGCCCGTCGTCATCTGGATGGAGCCAGTCGCCGAAAAGCTCCTCGGCCGTGACCCGCCAGTCCTGGCCGGGCTTGACGCCCAGAAGGGTCTCGCAGCACCCGTTGAGGGAGACGCTGGCCGAGCCGTCCCCGAGGGAGAGGGTCCAAAGGCCAACGCCGCCCTGGCCCAGGACATTGGCCAGGAGGCCGCTGTCAAGCTCGATGCCGGGCGGCAATGATTTCGGGTTAATCATACGCTTCACACACGAAATTCAAATGATTATTGGCTGAATGGCGATAGGCCAGGGCACCCTGCCAGGCCACCAGGCGGACACCTGGGCCAGGGCCGCCGGGTAAGGGCCGGGACGATAAGGACCATAACCATCCATAAAGACGAGAATTGGAAGAAGATAATGGAAAAAATCAAACCTAATCATTCCAATTATGATATTTAAATTTAACGAAAAAGTCAAGTAACCCGGCCTGGGCAGGTCATGGATTCCGCTCGGGCAAGCCCCATGCCATTAGCGATAATTGGGTTCAAAAAAAGCATTTATGGCAAATAGCTTGACTTGATGCAGGAATAGATTTTTTTATACTAATAAATGCTATGTATTTAGAAATAAATTATAGTGTTTATAAATCAAATATTATTATATATGTAAATGTTAGTGATTATTATGGCTTTTGCCGGTGCTCTTAAATGGGCATCGCTTCATCCAATCACCAGAACCGGGATGGACATGGGAAATCGCACAGCCCGTCCGGAACGGCTGCCATTGGCCAACCACCGGATACCTCGGCCCTGGGGAGGCTAGCATGAAGACATCCTTGATTCTACTGGTGGCCCTCCTAGCTGCCGGGCAGGCCTGGTCCCAAGGGACGGGGACCGGCCCGGACGGGGGCCCAAGGCCCAAGTCGATGGTCCCCCGGGCCAGGCCGGGGCCTGGGGCGGCGGCGGAACCGGCCCCCGTCCGGCCGGCCGGGCCCACTTTCGAGATGGACAGTCAACGCTACTTCGGCCCACAGGATCCCGAGGCCTGGACGGAGGCCGTGCGGGACTTCGCCCTGGGCCTGGGCCTTGAGTTCAAGAGGTCCCAGGAATCAAGCGTCTTTCGCCTGGAATGGTATCTGGAGGAGATCCTGGACCAGGTAGACTCACGCCTAGAGGAAATCGCCGAGAGCCGACCCGACCTGGACCCTGGCCAGGAGGAGGCCCTGGCCCTGGCCCTTATCGAGAAGTGCCTCCTGGAGCGCCTCGAGGGCCTGGCCATCGACGAGGAGGGCCGCTATTTCCTGATGTTCAGGGACGGGGACGAGTGGCTGGACACCCCGGTGTCCGCGGTCCTAGGGAACGGCGGTGAACGGTTCCATTTCCAGGACAGGGAAGAGGCCGAGAATATCCGCCACGGGGCGGCCACCCGGGCCTGGAGGAACCGGCCGCCCTTGGACTAGATCCGGGGGAGGGACGGGACGCCCGACATGGCGCCGAAGCCTCCGGCGGCTTGACAACCCCTCCGATTACATTATAGAATTCTTCCATCGCCCTGGAAAACATGGCCAGGGCGAGACTCGGTTCGCATGCCGGCGGGCCTGGGCCCCGCAGCCTTCCTCTCCGTGTCCTTTCTTTCTTGATCATTGTTTCCTGCGCTAATCTGCCTTTCATGTGGTTTATCCAAAAATAATAATAAAATAATCAATAATTGATAGAATAAGTATTTCTTGATTCTAATTAAATATTATTCTATAGCAGCAATTATTAACTAAAATAAGCCAGGTGTTAGATGAATACGCAAAAAAAACGAATCATGGTGGTGGATGACAACGTTACCAATCTCAATGCCTGCGTCTACAGCCTCATGGACGACTTCGACGTCATCCCGGCGACCTCGGCCGAAAAAATGTTCAAGCTCCTGGCCAAAATAAGGCCCGATCTGATACTTCTGGACGTTGAGATGCCCCAGGTGGACGGCCTGGAGGCCATGAGGCGCCTGAAGTCCGACCAGGGCCTCTCATCCATCCCGGTCGTCTTCCTGACAGCCACGGCCGAGTCGGAGAGCGAGGTCACGGGCCTGGAGCTAGGGGCCCTGGACTACATAACCAAGCCGTTCTCCAGGACCCTTCTGCTGAGGCGCCTCGGCAACTACCTCGAGCTGACGGAGTACCGGCTTGGAATCAGGCGCCACGGTGCCCAGGCTTAGTCTTTACCAGCGCGGTTGGCAGCATGGCTTTAAGCGACAGAGCGAGGACGAGAGCTGTTTTCCTCTTTTTGTGTCCTGTCTTGACCATCTCTTTGTCTATTTTAATTTATAGTCACTATATAAGAATATATAGAATTACCCATGAACTAGAAAATGATAAAATTAAATTATTATCATTATCTTCATCGTATTTATTATCTGAAAATGAAGTTTCAACATTAATTAATTCTAAATATACAAATGAAAATCCAGTCTTTTTTACAAATAAACTATTAAATTTTAGTAAAAAATATAATATAGACTGTATTTATTTTATCAGGGTCGTCAATGGCCAGATAGAATACCTGACCGACTACATTCCCCCCTCCGATTCCCTGGCCATGGGTCCCGGCCTGGCCCGGCCCTTGGTGGAGGCCGCCAACGAGCCAGGGGCAATTCCTGCCTGGGAGGGGGAAATAGTCATCACCCCCCGCATCCAAAAGCACCAGCCGGCCATCCTGGCCTACGCCCCGGTCATTGGCCCGGAGGGCCACGTGATGGCCTTGGCGGTCATCGAGCTGGCGTCCCCGGCCGGGCCCGGGGACAAGACCTTCCTGGCCCTGGCCCTGGCCCTGGTGAACCTGGCGGGGCTGGCCCCCCTGCTCCTCCTTTGCCGCTGCCAGGGCCTCAACGAGTCGCTCAGGACGTCCATAACCAGCCGCTCCGTCTTCCTGGCCCGAATCAGCCAGGAAATACGGGCCCCCCTAAACGCCATAATGGGCCTGAGCGACCTGCTGATGCGCCACTCGCTGAGGCTCCCGCAGCAGTCCAGGGCCTTCGTCAGGCAGATAAGGCGTTCCGGCGCCAACCTCATGGCCCTGATCGACGACATCCTGGACTTTTCCCACCTAGACAGCCAGAAGCTGGCCATCATAGAGGGCCCCTACTCCCTCTCCACGGTCATAAACGACGTCATCTCCGTCATCAACGCCCGGCTCCAGGAGAAGACCGTCCGCTTTCTGGCCGAGGTGTCCCCAGCCATCCCCGACAAACTTGTCGGTGACCCCACCAGGCTCAGGCAGATCCTCCTCAACCTACTGACCAACGCCGTAAAGTTCACCGAGAGCGGGAGCATTACCTTTTCCGTTGCCGGGCATGAGCACCGCCGCGGGGGGATCCTGCTCAGCGTGACGGTCGAGGACACCGGCCAGGGCATAGCCGGGCAGGATCTTGAGCATCTTCTCGACGACCGCGGGCGGGCCGGCCCGGATGGGCAATCCGAGGGACCCTGGCTGGGCCTGGCCATCACGGGCAGCCTCTGCCGGATGATGGGCGGGGCCATCAAGGCCGACAGCATCCCTGGCCGGGGGTCGACTTTCATGGTCACCCTTCCCCAGGGCATCGCCCTGGAGGGCCCCCTGGCCAAGGTCGACCGCCCGTCCGATCTGAGGGTCCTCCTGAGCGAGCGCCGCCAGACCATGGCCGCCTCCCTGGTCGCCGCCCTGGAGTCCCTGGGGGTGAAGAACCGGCTCGTCCCGGAGGCGGAGCTCCTGCCGACCCTGGAGGGCGAGCCGGGGGCCTTCAGCCACGTGATCGCCCCCGTCCCCACCTTCGACGCCCTGGCCGCCGGCCTCTCCAGCCACTTCAGCTGGGACAGGATAGCCGTGATGGTCAAGGACGTCCCCCCCTTCAACCTGGACCGGGTCCGCTACCTGTTCACCCCGGTCTATTCCAGGCCCCTGGCCTTCTTCCTGAACAACTGCCACGACGAGACCGAGATCCAGGGTCTGGCCAGGACCTGGGCCGACTTCACCGCCCCCACGGCCAGGGTCCTGGTGGTGGACGATCGGCCCACCAACCTGGCCGTGGCCGAGGGCCTCCTGGCGCCCTACGGCCTGGCCGTGGACCTTTGCCGGGGCGGGGATGAGGCCTTGGCCAAGATCAGGGAAAACAGCTACGATCTGGTGCTCATTGACCGCTTCATGCCCGGCATGGACGGCCTGGCGGCCGCGGCCAGGATCAGGGAATTGCCCCTTGGGGCCAAGGGTCGGCTGCCCATCGTGGGCATGGCCGCCCAGTCCGTGGACGGCCTCAAGGAGAAGTTCCTCAAGGCCGGCCTGGACGACTATCTGCCCAAGCCGGTCGAGAGCGTCAAGCTCC
Source organism: Deltaproteobacteria bacterium (assembly GCA_031264145.1). Classification (GTDB taxonomy): domain Bacteria; phylum Desulfobacterota; class Desulfarculia; order Adiutricales; family Adiutricaceae; genus JAIRNQ01. Next base: position 20,886 of record JAISEK010000082.1, on the reverse strand, counting down.
ACGCCCTGCTCCTGAAGTGGATACCCCGGGAGAAGTGCCGGCCAAGCTGGGACGACGGCCTGGTCCCCCCCGCCGGCGGTGGCGATCCCCTGGCCAGGCTGGACTTGCCCGACATCCCAGGCCTGGACGTCGGCAAGGCCCTGGTCCGGCTGGGCGGACGCCATGACCTCTACGTGCTAACCCTGCGGGGATTCGTCGGCGACGTCGAGGATCTAGTGAGGCTCTTGCCCCAGATGATCAGCGATGGCGACAGCCAGCTGCTCACCCTAAAGCTACACGTCCTGAAGATGGCCGCCCGCTCGATCGGGGCGCTGGCCATCTCTGAAAGGGCGGCCATGCTGGAGTCGGCGGGGCGGCTCTCCGACTGGACGTTCATCGAGGAAAACCACGGCAGCCTCCTCATGGCCCTGGGCCAGATGGTCGAGCCCCTGGCCGCCTTCCTCAAAAGGCTTCCCGACGGGCCCGGGCCGGGCCCGGCCTCCTAGGGCCGGCCCCAAAAATTGGGGATTTTTCCACTGTTTGTGGTATGATGGACCTGACAGGACTGGGCGTGGGGCGATCCCTGGGGCCGATCATCCTGGTCTGCCTGCCAGGACGGCCGGGCCAGCGTGCCCCAAGAATTTTTTAACAAGATTATCCAGATACATATAATCAACTTGTTGCCCGAACATTGGTCCATAGCTGTTCCCTATTCCTGGCCATCGGCCCATCGGCGGGTTTTTCCAAAAACGGCCAGGTCTTGGGCGGGAAAAGGGAGGAGGCCGTTTTGGACGCTACATCCGACCATGCGGAGCGGTTGCCATGTCCCTCCCCAGCCAGCACGCCAGCGCGAGGCCGCTGACCTATGTCGCCCTACTGGCAGTCATGGCCATCCTGGCGGCGGCCATCCTCATCCTGGCCAGGGGCCAGGGACCCCCGCCGCCAGATTCATGGAGACCCGGGATGCCGTTGGAGGCCAGCCGCCTGAAGATTGGCCTCATCGTCACCGATGACGGGACCAACCCCTACTCCCAGGCCCACATCCAGGGCCTCAGGACCGTCCTGCGGCGTCTGCGCCTGAGGCAAAGCCAGCTTGACGTCAGGTACGGGGTCCAGGACTACGGGCAGATGGCCTTCGACGCCACAACCAGGGACCTGATCGCCCACGGGGCCAACGTCGTCTTCTCCACCAGCTGGAGCCAGCTCGACCCCTGCGAGGAGCTGGCCGGCCACTTCCCCTGGGTCGTGTTGGCCAACGCCTTCGGCAACTCCTCCAACGGGACCAACTGCAGCTGGTACGCCGGGCGCATGTACGAGGCCCGGTTCCTGGCCGGGATCCTGGCCGGGGCCAGGACGAAGTCCGGCCTGATCGGCTACGTGGCGGCCAAGGACTCCGGCAACAGCGAGGTGACCCGCGACCTCGACGGCTTTGCCATGGGCGTGTCCCTGGCCAACCCCGGAGCCAGGGTGCTCGTGGGCGTGACCCACAACTGGTCCGACCCAGGGTCCGAGACGGCCATGGCCGACGAGCTCATACGGGCCGGCAGCGACGTGATGGCCTACCACGCCAACACCGCCGACGCCCTGCTGGAGGCGGCCAAGAACGGGGTCTTCGCCATAGGCTTCGGCTACGACATGGGCCCGCTGGCACCGAACCTGGTCCTGGCCTCGGTCCAGACCAACTGGGAGGTCTACTACAACCGCATGGTCGATACCATCATGGACGGCTCCTTCTCCGCCAGCCCCCACTTCTCCGGCCTGGAGACGGGGCTGGTGTCTCTGGCGGGCATAAACTCCAGCCTCAACTCCCCAGCGGCCCTGGAGATGGTCGCGATCGCCAGCCGGCGGATAACCTCCGGCCAGCTTTCCGTCTTCGGCGGGCCCATAGAGACGAACGAGGGGACCATCGTCGGCGGGGAAGGGACCACGCTGCCGGACGAGACCCTCATCGACGGCCTCCACTGGTACTACAGGAACATCGAGCTTCTCCGGCCCCAGGGCTATTTTTAGCCCCGGCCGACTTTGAATCTACCGTTTGCCTTTTATCGTTAAAGTCAAATTATGACCAATAAAATCAGCTACAAATCACTCATCAAAGAAAACATCACGCAGCTACTGTATATTTGCGCCGCATTTTTCCTGATGATGTTCCTGTCCGGGTGGGCCATCCACCGCGTCATAACCGACAACCTCACCAGGTCGGTGGCCCTCTACCTCGACAAGGCCTCCCTGGAGGTCGCCTGGTACCTCGATGAGCCGACGGTCGCCTTCAGGCAGGTTGGCCTGTCCCTGGCCAACATACTGGACGACACCGACCTTTCGCTGATAACCGACCAGACGGGGCTGGAGGCCTCCAAGTTCTCCCAATACATAAATGAGGTCAACCGCGCCCTGACAGCCGAGGGGACGGGCATCAGGGGGGTGAGCAGCGTCTACGGCTACATCGGCAACAAGTTCGTCCACAGCGAAAACCAAGCCGTCCCGGCAGATTTCGTGCCTCAGAACAGGCTATGGTACCAGTCGGGGATGAACAACCAGGAGCCCAGATACACGATGCCCTACCGGGACTCCGTCACCGGCAAGATGATAATCTCCCTGTCCCAGAAGGTCACGGGCCGGGACGGGACCTACCACGGCGTCCTGGCCCTGGATCTGGACCTGGACGTCCTCAACGACTACGCCATGGGCCTCAGCATGGGCGAGGGCAGCTTCGGGATCCTGGTCAATGAGTACCGCTACATCCTCTCCCATCCCGACGAGAAGAAGAGGTTCCTGTACTTCGACAACATCGATGGGCAGTACGCCCGGATCTCCGACCTGATTGACTCCGGGGAGCGGTTCGCCCAGACGAGGCTCATGAACTCGTACGGGGTCGACTCGATCGTTTCCCTGCAGAGGATGGACAACGGCTGGGTCCTGGGCCTGGTGGTCCCCGCGTCATCCTACTACCGGGGCCTCCGCATCTCCCTGGGCATCCTCCTGACCTGCGGCCTCATGGTCATGCTCCTCCTGTGCTTCACCATCCTGCGCCTGAACTCGGCCAAGAGGAGGCTGGAGGCGGAAAGCCGGAACAAAACCTCCTTTCTGGCCCGCATCAGCCACGAGATCAGGACCCCCATGAACGCCATCATCGGCATGAGCGAGCTCCTCCTGCGCCTGGGCGAGCAGATGCCCCACCGGGCCCTGGCCTACTGCGGCAACATAAAGCTGGCCAGCGGCAACCTCCTGTCGATAATAAACGACATCCTGGACTTCTCCAAGATAGACTCGGGGGGGATGGCCCTGATCAACGACAAGTACACCCTGGCCTCCCTCATCGACGACGTCACCAACATCACCAGGGTGCGGCTGACCGACGAGTCGACGGTCCTGGTGATCGATCTTGACCCCAACCTGCCCAACAACCTCTACGGCGACGTCCTGAAGATCAGGCAGTGCCTCCTGAATTTCCTCTCCAACAGCGTGAAGTACACAAAGCTTGGCAGCATCTGCCTTGAGATAACCGGGCAGCTCGAGGGCCTGAACCTGACGCTGCGCCTGGCCGTCAAGGACACGGGGATCGGCATCAAGCGCCAGGACCTCGAGAAGCTCTTCCACGACTTCGTCCGCCTCGATCCGGTCACCAACATGAACGTCGAGGGCACCGGCCTTGGCCTGGTCATCACCAAGCGCCTCTGCGAGCTGATGGGCGGCCAGATCGACGTCACCAGCTCCTACGGCCACGGCAGCGTCTTCACCATGACCCTGCCGCAGGTCGTGGTCAGCCCCGAACCCATCGCCACGGTCGTCAGGCCAGAGACCATGAGTCTTCTCATCTATGAGGAAAGGCTCCCAATTTCACGCTCCATCGCCCTGAGCCTCGCTGCCCTGGGGGTCCCCAACGATCTGGTCTCGACCGGCGAGCGATTCAGGTCCAAGCTCTCCCAGGGCGGCTGGACCCACCTGATCCTCCCGGCGGCCGAGTACCCGGCCCACGTCGAGACCATAGCCGAGCTGGCCCAGGGGGCCTGGGTGGGCCTGACCGTCAAGGAGAGCCAGCCCGTTGGCAGCGGCAAGGTCAGCTATCTCCCGACCCCGGTGTACTGCCTGACCCTGGCCAACTTCCTCAACAGCTCCTCGGGCGTCCCCGGGCTGGACGTCATGGACGCCCCGGCCCGCGGGACGGGCGTCACCATGCCCCAGGCCCGGGTGCTGGTGGTGGACGACCTGGAGACCAACCTCATCGTGGCCGAGGGGCTGATGGAGGGCTACGGCCTCCAGATCGATCTCTGCCGGGGCGGCCGGGAGGCCGTCGAGATGGTCCAGGCCAATGAATACGACCTGGTCTTCATGGACCACATGATGCCGGGCCTGGACGGCATAGAGGCCACCAGGCTGATCAGGTCCCTGGAGGGCCAGCGTTTCCTGACCCTGCCGGTGATCGCCCTGACGGCCAACGCCGTCCACGGCATGAAGGAGATGTTCCTTGACCACGGCCTGAACGATTTCCTGGCCAAGCCCATCGACAGCTCCAAGCTTGAGGAGATACTTCTGGCCTGGATCCCCAGGGAGAAGCAGGTCAGCGCCCAGGCCGCCGGGTGGCCGAGCGCGGCGGGGGACGGGCACGATGGCCAGGGGAACGGCCAGGCCGTCCAGGCGGGGCCCCTCGCCGGCCACCAGGGGGACACTGACGGGGACTCGCCCTGGCGGACGGCCAACCTCGACACCGCGGCCGGCCTCTCGCGGAGCGGCGGCAAGATAGACAACTACAGGAGACTCCTGCGGGTCTTCGCGGCCGACGCCGAGAAGGCCCGGGACATCCTGGGCCAGGCCCTGGAGCGGGATGACCTGAGGGGTTACGCCATCCACGTCCACGCCCTCAAGGGGGCCACGGCCACCATCGGGGCCCAGGGGCTCTCGGATCTGGCCAAGGAACTGGAGATGGCCGGCCGCCAGGAGAACATGGCCTACGTCACGGCCAACACGCCCAGGTTCCTCGAGTACCTGTCCCAGGTCATGGTGGAGGTAAAGTCATTCCTGGAAGCCGCCGCGCCACCGCCCGAGGCCCCCGCGATCGACCGGGACGTGGCCCAGTGCCTCCGTAAGCTGGGCAAGGCCTTCGAGGAGGTCGACACGGCCACCATAGGCCTGACCCTCGGCAGCCTCAGGACCGGCGGGACGGATCCGGGGCTCGAGAGCGTCCTGGACAAGATATACGGCTGTTTCCTGGACGTCGAGTACGACCAGGCCCTGGACATAATCAACGGCCTCCTGGCCGGCCCCCCCGACCAGGAGGCCGAGCCAGGCCAGTCCAAGAAGATGCTCAATTAGGCCACCAGGGGCCGGAAACAGGCGTAGGGGATAAGTGTTTATCCCCATAACAGACTTTCGAATCATTTGGGCGGGCACTCGGGCGCTTGGCAATATTACCAGAATGGTTATAATTGATTCAGGTGGAGGCGAGACTTGACCGCCAAGGAAGAAAAAAACGAATAAGTAATGGAGGAAAGCCCAGACTCGCCTTGGCGGGTGACATTTTCCAATCAGGCCCGTAAGCAAAAAGAAAAATTGCCTGATGACATGCGAAAACTCTTGGCCGTCTTGACGGCGGAATTGGAATGGCCGGAGCAGCTTGAGTGGCGCAATTACGGCAAGCTGGGTGGGAAGGGAAAAAACCAGGATTTCCAAACAACATAAAAATCCAAACCAAGATTTCCGGCATTGCCATCTCAACAACGGTAAACCACGATATGTGGTGGTCTGGAAGGTTGTTGATTTTGAAGTCCAGATTATGGAGATCAAATATGTTGGCACACATGAAAATGCAGACTACAGGCGAATTAGCTGAAATTATCGTGACCGTGCCCATCAAGGATGCTTTAAAGATACGGGAAGCCGTGTCCGCCGCCTTGAACACCGCCGGACACCGGGTCAGGGATCTCAATGATGAAGGCAATGAAGTATTCAGCGTCGCGGAAGTTTTTCCCGAAAGGGCCCCCGGCATGTTGATTGAAGGGTTCAGGCTTAAGTTTGACCTGACTCAGGAAAAGCTGGCCGAGCTTTTAGGCACCAAGCAAAACAGGGTGTCTGATTTGGAAAATGGCCGACGAGAAGTCAGTAAAGAAATGGCCAAAAAGCTTGGCGCTGTCTTCAAAGTCCCATACCAGATGTTTCTGTAGCCGTCAGCGGCCATAAGTCCTCGCAAAGGCCACACACGGTGACCACGACATTGAACATAAAGCCCGCCCTGATTTCCAGGGTGGGCTTTATGTTCAGGTTCTTTTGCAGAAGCTGGAGAGTGGTTTGTCCGAGTTGAGTGGTACCGGGTATAATTCAGATCTCGCATGTCGGCGTTACAATACCTTTGACAATACATACGCCGCAATCCCAAACAAAACTATAAATGCCAGCAGCGCCCATCCGGCGATTTTTTGGTTTCGTTTGATTCCTATCGCGGCGTTCAGGTTCAACATGCTTTGCTGCGTGCCAATCGTGTCTGGGTGGCTCATGCCCAATGTTCTTACGTTGATGGACAAAGCCTTTTTGACCGCTTCAATGGCTTTTTTATCTTGGTTCATGTTAGCATAGACTACGGCCAATGTATTGTATGTGACTGCGCAGTCGCGGTGTTCATCCGACATGAATGCTTTTTGTTGGCTGGTCAAAGCCTTGTTCAGCCATTCCATTGCGGCGGAGTAATCCCCCAACTCATTGTAGATTCCTCCGATGTTCTGGTATATCATTGCAGTCCGGCTGTCGCCTTTTCCATATAAATCTTCGTAAATAGCCATCGTCTTGCATGAGTATTCCATCGCTTTGGCCAAATCGCCAATATACATATACGCCGTCCCTAAGTTACCGTAAGCGGCTGCGACTTGTTGATGGTTATCGCCCAGCACTTTTTCGTTTATGGCTAAAGCCTTTTCCAACGGGACGACCGACTTTGCGTAGTCTCCCTTGTCTATGGCAACCCTCCCGGCGAGGGCATATGCCGCGGCGGTGTATTCGTGTTCCAGGCCGAACGCTTTCTCGCATGCACTTGTCACCTTTGCGCTCCACAAGGCGGCCTGTTCATAATCACCCGCGCCAGCGCACAGGTTCGCCATGTCGTAGTATGCCACGGCGGTATCGCGGTGTTCCGCGCCCAAAAGCCGCTCTGACAGGTCAACGCTCCTTTTGCGGTAATAAAGCGCTTTTTTATAATCAGCGCACCCCGTTGACCCGTTACCGTAGTGGAAACACAACGGGAAGCAGGCGTGTAGCGCGGCGGCGTCGTCGCCCTCCGCGGCAGTCTCCAGCAGACGGAAGGCTCGTCCGATATCCCTTTCCACGCCGAAGCCGTTCAAATAGGAAAGCCCCAGAAAATACGCACGCTCGTAGCCCATGGGTTCGCCGGACACAACAAATTTCAGATTTTTTATAAAAGCGTCGCGCAAGGCGGCTTTTTCATCCACGGGCAAGACCCGCTGTGCGTCTGGATACAAGCTTTCAAAACGAGCCAGGTCGGTAGATGCAGCCTCGACGGGTATGATGGTCTTGCCGTTTTCCAGCGCAAATGGATACTCCGTCGTTTGCACATAGTTGCCCTCAGTGGCAAGATCCGGGGTCACCAAAAGCACAAAAGCATCGCTTTTCCTGATCGATTCCTTGATTTCGTCGTCGAAGTTTCTACCGGCGGTGAGAAAATTGTCGTACCAGATTGAAATCGTTTCAAACCCTTCGATGTCGTGCAATTTCCGCATGAACTCGCGGGCCTCGCGAATATTTTTTTTGCGATAACTCAGGAAAATCTCGGCTGTGAACGCCTTGTCACGGATCGTCTTCACTGTGTCCTCAGTATACTGATAGGACGACAACTGACTATAATACTTGATCAGAAAATCCTCGTCCGCCTGCCCGATGCCGTGTATTGCGCCCGAAAGCCGGGTAAATTCAGGGAAAAGGGCCACGTCTTTTACAAAGGGTATGATATGGACGGACATTTCCCTGGCAAATTGATATTCCGACGGCCATTTGCCTGCGGCTTTCCGCGAAGCCAGCAATTCTTCCGTCACCCATAAAACCATGACGCTGGTGTCTTTTATCTCTTCGCGCAGCAAATCCATGTCCAAATCCGCCGCCGGTGCTTCCAGATAAGAAACGATGTAATCAGCGGATGGGACGTTAGGAAGCAAGCGGTCAGCAATCAAGCTGTCCGCGTCGGAAATATTCCGCTCGTCCAGGCATAAGAATATCCTCTGCGACTGTCTCCGCAGCCTGTCGCCTTTCGCTTTGCGAATGACGTTCACAGGTATTTCTCCTGAAGAAGTTTTTCCTTTTCATGGGTCTTATCATGGGTCAGTTCGATTTTTACATGTTTGTAATCGTGTCTATACGCAAAAATGGAAAAACAATCGCCGCACATCAGCGTATTTCTATAGTCCGAATCTTTAATGACGCTTTCCTTCGCCATGCCTCGAAATAGTCGCCATCCATCGTTCATTGTGAACTTGTTTCCGCATTTTTTGCACTCAACAACAGAAGCGTTAAATTCCATATCCATTAGCATGGACTGTTTCATTAATTCATCATATTTTTCTCCCAAACTAGGTCCCTGTATCGAATCAAAAACTGTTTCAATAATTTTAAGATCGATTTCCGCAACTTTAGATATTTTCTTCTTCCTAAATAGCCCAATAATTTTACCAAACAGTCCCATAATTTTACCTGCCTTTTTAAAAAGTGTAATTCCACTACAACACAGAACGACGCCCACCAATTCCTATGAAATCAGCATAGCGCCCTTTCGGCTTCAAAAAGACCCGTGTCACGGTTCCGGCATTGCCAAAACCGTGACAGGAGCCGGTTTATACCATCCGATACACGCGCAGCCCCGCCTTTTTGAGCAGCGGGATGATGTTGTTGGCGACGTCAATGTCTTTTTGCTGCTCTTCCGGCGGCAAGACATTCCACTCTACCAGACAAGGATGGATTTTAGCGTTGTTATCCCTCACCGGGCCGCATACCCATCCGTTCCGCGTTGTTTCCTCCATCCAGCGGATGTGCTCGTTCTGCGCCAACAGCAATATCTCATCCGGGGTGAATTCCTCCAGCGTCTGGTATGGCGTATCGCCCGCGTCGAAGCCGCAGCGCACCAGCAGCAACTTTTGCGGAATTGAGAGCGCTTGCGCACGGTTGGAATCCTTTATTTCTTCCGGCAGGCTGTCCCAGTCCTCACCGTAGGAAGAATCCGAATTTCGCTCCGCCTGTTTCTCCGTATAGTTCTTATGTATGTTCATGGCCAAAAAATCTTCGTGGATAGTTTTGGCCAGGGTTTCATTGTAGGCGCTGAGAACCACCTCTTTTAGTACCAGGCGGATAAAAGCGTCCGCATCCACATGCAGGGAAAGCTGAGAGTGGAAGGGGAGCGAGGCGGGTTCCCATGACTCACCGCCCAGGCGGCTCATATCTAAAATAGATTCCATGGAACGCGCACCATGCTTATATTTCGGCACGTTCAACATGGCGTGCAGCACATCCTTGCTGATCGGCAGGCGACCGGCTTTGACGCCCAGCTTTCGTTCCAATAAACCGCGCAGCAACAGCGCCCGGCGGAGCAGAAAGTTCTGATCCGTGTCAGACGCCCGGTTCGGCCCAACCACATCGATCATGCCCCGCAGGCGACTCACAAAGTCTGGACCCTTGACATTTTTGAACGCTGAAACGACGGCGGAGTCCTCAGAATTCATCGGCAGACAAAAATCATCGAATGTAGATGACGTTCCGCCCGCGAAAACCATCACGCATTTGCCAACGGGATGCTCACCGGAGGCGTCCTTAAATTTTCCGTCCTGCATAGGCATCAGGAAGTTTTTCAGCCAGCCCAGAGCCCTGCCGACACGGTCGGAATCGAACTCGTCAAAAAACACCAAAGGAAGTTTCCCCGAGAGAATCACGTCCCGTACCTGGTGAAAAGCGGACGCCAGATCGTCTTCGGAAGTGAACTGGGACACGTTGAATTCAAGTTTCTCCACATTGGGCAGTACGTTTTTGGCAATCTGCGTCACGCCAAAGGATTTACCGCTGCCGGGCGAGCCGAACACGGCGATCGAGAGGGGGCGGGAAGCGTTTCCCGCCGCGTAAGAGGTAATCAGGTTGCGGATGTTTTGAAACGCCTCGATTTCCTTTCGGTCAACTGTCGTCAGGGCACCGCAGGAAAAGCGCGGGATACCGTCGATAACCTTGGCCCCCTCCAGCACGTAATTCCAGGCGATATCATAGACCTTGCTTCCTTGGAAGGCATTGCTGATGCACCAAAAATCGGGGTCAGCGGTTTCTTGGCTCGCTGAAATGGGAACCACATAGGCAAAAGGCGTGCCGCTGTCCGGCTCGATTTCCAGCCATTTGCTGAAATCTCCGCTCGCAATCAGTTCAGGAACGTAGCCGGATTCCAGAAGCTTTGCCGCCGGCCTTAAAACATCGCTGACGCGGATTTCGCAGTTCCCCTTTGTAGCGCTGTCAATCCGCGCTTTCCATGAGGTAGCGGCCCCCGCCACCAACACAGCCCACGTATCAGGGATGTCACGGCCGCTTTTTTCTCGCAGTTCGTCCTCAAACCCGCCGCGCGTGAGCGTAAGGATGACTTTCCATATGCCCGCATCCTGCCGGACATGCACCGCACCGTCTTCGGCAAACATCACGAGTATATCAGGAACGCCCCGAAGAAAGTCGAATTTCGGATTGTTTTTGAGCTGCCAGACAAGGTCGGTAGCGGTGCGCTCCCACGATATCTGGCGGCTGATCAGTGCCCCCGCATTACGGAGAGCGTCGGCGGAGAGCATCAGGAAACAGCGCTCTTTTACCGGCTCAAACAGTTTTTGATCGGGAAGTTTATTTTCACATGCCCACAATATTGAAGCGTTTTCCGGTGGCGAAAAGTCACTGACGCTTTCATCGTAAACGATCAGGACAGCCGCCTCTTGCGCCTTGATGAAATGGTTACCCTTTGTTACGCCGGCATGGATTCCGACAGAGAAAATCCCGTCCCCCGAGCAGGCGAAGGAAAGATGCTCAATCTGCTCCGGCTGCGGGACTTCCGCCGGCGCAATGGAAATACCTTGCCCCGCCAATATCCGCGCGACAAGTAACCCGCCTCCAGGCATGGTGAAAGAAGCATATTCCCCTTTATTCGTGTAATAAACATCTCTGGTCCAGCCATTGCCGGCCACAGCGAAATCAAAACTCATTTCGACGCCTCCACTCATTTTGACAGACGAGCCAGTGTTTAGATTACGTTGTTTTTCCAGAATATATCTCTCCACCCTTCCAACAGGCCTGTTAATCTCGCACGTATTCGTTAATGACACGCCAGTTCTCTGAACCGAAAGAAACCGTTTGCCCATTTGAAACGCTTTGTAAGAGCATCAGGCTGTCCTCCTTGATTCGGGTGACCGTTACGTCGCGGCTTTCCCGTGTCAGCGTTATTTCTAGCCTGGAGAAACTAAACATAAAATCCATAATGCCTTGTATCAGATTTTTTCCACCTGTGCAAATAAAAACAGCGGCTATACTGCCGTGGCCAGAATCGGAATTGGCCTCATCGGAATCATGGCATGCCTGGTCCACGACTAAATCACACCATTAAGACAGGCTGATGAGACCGAGGCTAGCCCCACTGAACCTTCTTTTGACCAAGCCATAACATCATGTTTCTGACGTTTGGCCATCACCAGGTCGTTGGCCTTTTCAACCAGATCGCTTGAATTTCTTAGACCAAGGCAGGTCAGCATGGAATAGTTTGGTATGTACGGGCGCATTCGGTTGAAATAATCAGTAAAATTTTTGAGATATACCCAATGCCTAAAAGATCTGCCATGTCTTTTTGCAAGTACTCAAAGCCTATCGCTGGCACATTTGGCAAATCATTCAGGTCTCCAGTATAAAAGCCCTATTCTTTTAATTCCGCAGTTTTAAAACCCTGACAATAGATACCATAAACAGGTCATTCTGGGTCACGGGGGGGTTTTGCATCGACCTCGAATCCCGCTGATTGACTGAGGATGCCGCATGTTTCCCAAAACCATTCTGTCAGGGTAAATTCACGCCTTCATGGACCTTGCCGAAATCCTGGCCAAGGCCACTGACAGTTATCCCGGCTGCCACGCATAGTGGCCAGGCTCCCAGGCGATCCGAAAACGAGGCCGCCTGGCGTCCCGCAGACGTTCGCCGCCGGCCGGCCAGGCGTTGGGGCCAGAGGCAATCGCCAGCAGCCGTACAGATATGCCAAGGGGGTAGACAATGGCCACGGAACACGAACTGAAGGAAGCCATCAAGGCCATCTTGCCGGAAATGGGGGCAAGCTTCCGGCCCCGGCCACCGCAGCGGGCGGGAAGCGGAAGACGGCCTATGCCTCCGGCAACGCCGAGGGCCTCCCGGACCTCGGGGCCTTGGATCTGCAGGACGTCATCAAGGTGCCCAATCCCCACAATCCCGAGGCCCTCAAGGGCATGCGCAAGACCACCCCGGCCCGCATTGCGGTCTGGCGGGCCGGACCGCGCTACCTCACCGAGACCTTACTGCGCTTTCGGGCTGACCACGCCGTGGCCATGGACGCGGTCTTCACCGACGTTTCCGAGGACTGGATAAAGGAGCACAGCCTCCAGCGCTTCAAGACCAAGTGCGAGAACAAGGACATCTATCTAACCCGGCCCGACCTCGGCCGCCAGTTCGATGACAAGGAAGCCAAGAAAATCAAGGCCCACGTGGGCTCGGACAACAAGGTGGTGATCTACGTGGCCGACGGCCTTTCGACCACGGCCGTGACCACCAACGCCATGGACGCCTACAAGGCCATCGCCGGAGGGCTGGCCCGCATCAACGTCAAGCCCTGCGCGCCGTTCTTCGTGCAGTACGCTCGGGTGGGCACCGAGGATGCGATTAGCGAAATCACCGGCGCCGAAGTGGTCTGCGCCCTCATCGGCGAACGGCCCGGCCTCATAACCGCCGAGAGCATGAGCGCCTACCTGGCCTACAAGGCCACCTTGGACATGCCGGGGGCCCGCCGCACCGTGGTCTCCAACATTCACCGACAAGGCGCCCCGGCCGTGGAGGCCGGCAGCTACATCGCCGACATCATCGAGAAGATGCTGGAGGAAAAAGCCAGCGGTCTGGACCTGAAGCTGTAAACAGGCGGGCGCATTCGCCTCCTGACCATCACTTCATCTCATCGGTGCTTTGTGGTCCCAGGAGCGAGCAAATCTCAAAAAACTACTCATGATGCCAGCGGACGGCATCACCCCTCATTCATAAAATATGGGCTGTACGCAAGACTGTCGTGGTTGGCTTTTCATTTCACGTGAATGCACGCTTGCCGCAGAGTTGCGTCGGTGATTGAGCTTTTCTCCTCGTCGTCTTGGCCTATAACTGCTCTTCTTCCACCTTGAACCTCTCTTTTCCCTATTGACTGAACACCAATGCTCCTAGACGGGGAAACGAAAGTCGATCCTCGGCAGCCCCGCCACAATCTCCAGCGTCCCCAGGCTCACCGTTATCAGCCGTCTGAACAGGTCCAGGGCGTAACCTGGCCTTGCCTGCTCCCTGCCCCAGTCGTCGGGGTCGTTGGCCAGTCCGGTCTCCCCGTCGGTCGTGGCCCGGTAGCCGTCCATGACCCACTCCAGGGCCGGCTTGCCGTTTAGGGCGTAGCCATAGGCGTCCGGTGGGATGCCGGAGATGGTCACGCTTGGGTTCAGGCGCACCGCCGATTTGTCGCCCTCGCCGGCGAAGGCCATCCGGACGACGGACAGGTCGCCAGTTTCCAGGCCCGTCACCCGGACACCCGGGAATGGGGCCACGGTCTCATAGTTCAGGTGAAGATCGGCCAGGGCCCGGCCGGCCCTGGAGAAGGCCCAGAAGTCGTCGGCCCCGTCGACCAGGGGCAGCCTGGGCAGGCCATAGGCGAGATCGGCGGCGAAGGCCCGCCGGTAGTCCCCGGAGTGGAGGATCCCGTAGGCGTAGAAGAAGACGTCCTCCGCCCTGATCGCCGGGGCGAACGTGATGCTCCCGTCCCGGCCTGGCCTGGGGCGGTACCCGGCCCGGAACTCCTCCAGGGCGAAGCCGGTGACGGTCTCCATCCTGGCGAAGCGGTCGTCATGGAGGACCCAGGGCCCCGGCAGGAATTTTCTGCCCCCCATGTGCTCCTGGTAGCGGTAGAGGGGAAAGCACCGGCAGTCTGGCAGCAGCTGGCAGTCAGGGACGGCGTCGACCATCAGGGCCGAGAACTCCCCTCCCCTGCCGCCGACGCAGATGACGAGGTTCCCATGCCCGGGGGTCGGGAAGTAGCCGGACATGGGATTCCGGCCGCCGTTGAACATGCCGTCGTTGTACAGATGCCGCTTGAGGAACGGCCTGTAGACCGAGACGAATATGTTTTCGCCGCCAAACGCGGCCTTCCGGCCGATGAAGAAGTGGCGCATGAGCGAGGCCGACCAGCCGATCCTGGCCTTGTCCACCGGGACGTGGGCCTTCTTCCGCTCGTTGAAGGGCAGGCCCTCGAACTTGGCCAGGCTCTCGTTGTAGAAGCCGATGGTGGCCCGCATGTTCTCCTCGAGCCTCCGCCTCGAGGAGTTGTAGCACCAGGCGTCCCTGGAGGCCTGGAAGCCGGGGGAGAAGTTGCCGGAAAAGACCGAGCGGTACTCCTGGCGGTCCCTGGTCCCGAAGGCCATGAGCCTCTCGAACAGGGGTACCCTCCTGTTTATCCAGTCCCCATCCCGGCTCGGCTCTATGGTCTCCCACTCCAGGCCGGGAGCGAAGACGTCGCCCAGGCTGGCCAGGAGCCCCAGCTTCTCCTCCCGGGAGAGGAAGTCCCCGACCCCGTGGTAGAAGATCACCGCCCGCCTGGGGACCTTCCGGCCGGACAGGGGCTTTCTTATGAGGAAGACGATGGCCACGGACCTCCGGCTGCCCGGGCCGAGGATTCCGTCGCCCTCCCGCCCTGGCCCCTGCCCCCCGTCCCGCCCCCCGCCCCTCAGGTCTAGGACGTAGATCCGGTCGAAATCCTCGGCCAGGGTCTTGCGGAGGCCGTCCATGGCCGCCCCGCCAAGCCAGCCGGAGTCGGTGACGAAGGCGACCAGCCCGCCCCTTCTGGGATCGAGGCGGTCGGTGGCCCAGCGGATGGCCTTGACGTGGGAATCGTAGAGGGACCTCCTGTCCTCCGCCCTGGACCTGCGGGCGTATGACAGAAGAATCTCGGCGTGGAGCTTCGTGTAGATGATGTTCTGGGCGTTGGCGTTGGCCGACCTCTGGCCCACGCGGAATGGCGGGGTGCCGAGGATGACCGAGACGGGCAGGGCCATCTGGCGGGCCACCCTGGCGGAGTTCCAGGGAAATATCTCCCTCCGGATCTTGCTCGGCTCCTCCCCCCGGAACTCCTCCTTGAACTCGGCCTGCTCGTCGACCAGGCGGAAGGTGTCGGCCAGGCACAGGCCAGGGAAGGGGCCCTCCCCGGCGTCCCCGCCCAGGGCCCGGAAGGAGGTCCCGATGTTGAGGCCCGCCATGTAGTAGGCCAGGAGGACCGTCTCGTTGGCATGGAGGCCGGAGCGGTACTTCTCGGCCAGCTCCTCTCCCCGGCCCACGAGGCCCGTCTCCATGAGCCGGGCGATGAAGGTCCCGGTCCCGGCGAAGGGGTCCAGGATGTGGACGTCCCGGTCGGCCAGCCTCCGGCCGAACTCCCTCTCCATGATCCGGTCGGCCGACCTGTTGACGAAATCGACCACCTCCTCCGGGGTGAAGACGGGGCCCAGCGTCTCGGCGGTCCTGGGGAAGGCCTTGCTGAGGAAGTCCTCGTAGACGGCGCCCAGGGCCCGCCGCCTGGCCCGGCTGTCGTCCAGGCCGGCCACCTCGCCGGCCACCAGGGCCCCTGAAAACCGCCCATGGCCTGGGGCCCGGAGGATCCCGGACATCCGGTCCAGCGCCTGGGCCGCGAGGTCGTCCCGCAGGCCCGGGCCGTCGGCGAACAGCGCCTCGAGGACGGGCCTGGAGACCAGGTGCTGGGCCAGTAGCTCGGCGGCCTCGGCCGGGGCTATGGCCGGGTTGAGGGTCTTCCTGACGTTTTCCAGGAAATCGGCGAACTCATCTCGGCCGGGGCCCTCCTTCCTGGCCAGGGCCAGGATGTCCCGGACGAGGCCGTCGGCCAGGGCACCGGCCTTGCGGGACAGCCGCAGGAGATTCTGGCGGCTGCCGGTCCGGTCGGCCAGACGAGCGAAAAAGGCCTCGCGCAGGGCCCCGATCCCCTGGCCGTCCGGGGTGCCCCAGGACGACCCGGGGAGAGCGCCGAGGGCCAGGGAGCCCCCGCATGAGGGCCTGACCTCGTCGAAGCGCGTCTTGCTCATGGTGGCCCCGAAGCGGTCGTCGAGGGCCCTCAGGGCGTCAAGGACCATCCAGACCGGCTCGAAGGCCTTGCCCGAGCCGCCCAGGGCCTCCTCTGGCCGGACGTAGGGCGGGAGGACCACCGGGATGACCACGTGGCCCCGCCCCTTGCCTGGGGCCGGGCGCATGGCCGGGGCCACCGCCGCGATGGCCTCCGTCTCCGAGCGGGGGGCGGCCAACAATATGACCGCGTCCGGGGCTGGGAGGGCCTGGTCCCCGTTGGGGCAGCCGGCCTGGCAGAGGACCAGGCACTCCCCCTCGACGTCGTCCAGTGACCCGGGGCAGGCATCCAGGCCAAGGCAATGCTCGGCCCTCACGGCCGCAAGGCCAGCGCCGGCCCCAGGGGGGAGGACCGAGAGCCAGGCCTGCCGGATGAGGGCCAGGCCCGCCGCCGCCGCCCTGGCCTCCTCCTGGCTCCCGCAGAAGGCCAGGCACCTGGAGATGGGCCCGGGCTCGGCCGACGAGAGAAGGCCGGATTCGAGGGCCACGTCCTTGGACAGGGCATGGAGGACGGCCACCAGACGGGCGACCTCGTCGAGATCGGTGGCCTGGCCGGCCCCGCGAAGCCAGTCGACCACGCCGTCGGGTATCTCGGCCCTGCTGACGGCCAGGACCAGGACCCGGTAGTCCGAGGCCAGGCCCGCCCCTACGGCCTCCCCGAGGCCCAGGCGGTGGATGACCGGACCGAAGAGCCTCTCGTCGTCCATGGAGCAGACCGGGACGCCGTGCCCCTGGGCCCGTCCCTTGGAGCGGTCGCCGAAGATTTTGGGCGTGGCCGAGAGGTAAAGCCGCCTTTTCGCCCTCATGAACGAGTTCCCGTGGATCCTGGCCAGTCCAGGCCAGGCAGGTCCGCCGTGGCCCGCCAGGTGGGCCTCGCCGCAGACCAGGAGGTCAGCCTCCAGGGCCGCCAGGCGCAGGGCCTCGGCCAGCCTGTCCAGGGCCCCGAAGGAGGAGAAGACGGCCACCGGCCTCCCGGGCCAGAACCTGGCCGCGTCCCTGAGCCTCCCCATGATGTCCGGGACCTGGGCGGATGACGGGAGGGGCAGCCCGGACCCCGGCAGGTCCGGCGGCTCCCCGGCCTGGCAGACGCAGATCGGCTGGAAGGGCGTCCTGGCCCCGGACGCCCACTCGCTAAGGGCCTGGCCGACCAGGGCCGCGGACGGGGCCAGGAAGATGGCCAGCCCCCGGCCCCGCAAAAGGCCCTCGGCCGCCCTCAGGGCCACCAGGGCCTTGCCCGTCCAGCCGGGCATGAGCAGCTGTCCCCGGCCCTGGCGGGCGAGATGCGACATGACTCGCGAGAGGGCCTTTTCCTGGTGTGGCAGGAGTTCCTTCCTGGGGACCCTGGCCGCTGGTCCGGTCAGGCCCTCCCGGAGCCTGGCCCAGTCGACCGGGGCCGATTCCAACTCGGCCGGGCCAAGACGCAGGAAGGGCACCAGGCCCGGCCAAGGGCCGGCCCGGAAGGGATCGCCCCGGTTCCTGGCCACATCCTCGGCCTCCGGGGTCCAGGCCTCGGGGCCCGAGAGCCAGAGCCTGGCCTCAAAACTGGCCCGCCCGCCGGCCCCGTCCGGGAAGGGCGCGCCCGTCGCGGCGAGGAAGGCCCGGACCTCCCCCTGGCCCACGGCCTCCCCGGCCACCCCGCTCCTGGCGTGGACGGCCCAGAACCGGCCCGCCTTGGTCTCAAGGACGACGTCGACGCCGGCGTCCGGCCCTCCCAGGGCCTCCCTCATGGGGCAGCGGTCCAGGGGCCAGGAACGGACGAACAATTGGTCGTAGACAGGATGGGAGGCCAGGAAGCCGGCCACCAGCTCAGGGAAGGCCGGCCTCTGCCCGGGACGGGACCGATAGTCGTCCAGTGTCGCGAGGAAATTCATGGCTGGATATGGTCCAGGAAGGGGATGCGCCAGATGGGGGAATGGCCCTGGCTCGGCCGGGGACATACTGGTCCCCGATGACCCTTCCGTGACGAAAAGATCCTGGCCGGGCATGGCCTTCGGGGCCACCGCAGGCCATGAGGCCGGCGAACTCGGCGCCCAGGGCGTTCCGGGGACGCAATTGACCGATAATGGGCGACCATGCGGCATTATACCCGACAAGACATCGGGCCGCAAACGGCCGGCAGGCCCAGCAGTCGAATATCCAGGCGCGGCTAAAGCCCAATGGAGACGCCAGCCTAGGGGGCAGGGCTCCTATTTGTCCCTGATGAGGCTGTGGGAGGGATAGAAGCCGGCCTTGACGGTCACGTTGGGGAGGACCTTCGAGCCGGGGCCGACCAGGACCCCAGGGCTGGTGACGCTGTTGCAGCCAGTCTCGACCCGGTCCCCAAGGATGGCCCCGAACTTCCGGATGTTGACCAGCCTGGTCTGGCCATCGGCCACGAAGCGGTAGGGGCTGTCCAGCATCTTGAGGTTGGCCAGCTTGGTGCCGGCCCCCAGGTTCACCCCGGCCCCCAGGACGCTGTCCCCCAGGTAGGCGAAGTGGCCGGCCTTGGCCCCCGGGAGCATCACGGTGTTCTTGGCCTCGGTGGCGTGGCCGATGACGCAGCCCTCCCCGGCCAGGACCGAGCCCCGGACGTAGGCGGCCTGCCTGACCTCGGTCCCTGGGCCGATGATGGCCGGGCCCTTGATCATGGCCCCTGTCTCCACCAGGGCACCGGGGCCAATCTCAATGAGCTCGTCGGCCAGGAAGGCCCCTGGCAGGATGAGGGCCGCGCCGGCTAGCTCCTCTCCGTCCTTGTGGCAGACGAACCGGCCATCTGGGCCGTCGAGACGGAAGGAGACCCTCGTGACCGCCTGGCCGGAATGGATGGCCACCGGCTCGGTGACCAGTGGGCCATTTTTGACTATCTGGGCCACGTTGGGCTCGATGGTCTGGCGGATGGCCTCTTCGATGGCAGGCAGGAGGTCCCAGACGCACTCGGTGGCGGCCAAAAGGCCAGCCAGGCGGGTGTCCACGGCGCGGGAAAAGAAGTGGTAGGGGCTGAAACATTCCATGGTGTATAGAAAACTCCCTGGCCTTTATGGCCAATGGGCTCCCAGGCCGCCGGCCTGGCCTTCCCTGGTGGGACGGCCCTCGCCAGGGACCCCGTGGCACGGCCGTCCTGTCGTCCACCGCCAAGACCTTCCGGCACCGATTATACCGCCAGGGTCCCTGGCCTTCCGCCGACAGGCTCCAGGGCGGGTTCCATTTTACACCAATTTTGAGTAGGATGGAAAAACCATATTTTGAGATCCGCTAAAGTTAAGCCTTGGTAATAGGTGACACGCCTGGTCATTTTTAGGTTTTATAGGTGTTTTTACATATTCATCAATTTTGATGAAAATCATCGACCTGTCGGTCTGGGAAATACTGGACTCGACCATATTCTTGATATGAGCCACGGTGCGGACAAAAACAAAGCCAGTCGAGAGAACCAGCCCGTGCGGTTCTCCCTGGCCAGGCAGATAAGACTTGACATGATATGGGCTTTGGCCAGGAATGCTGTAAACACCCCACCTATGCGTACATCATGTGGCTGTTGAGAAATGCCTGGATTGGCAGCACGCCATCCTGACGCGAAAACAAAAGGAGATGGAGCCGGCAAAGGGATGGCGGAGAATGTGTCGGGATAGGCATTAAACAATTATGTTGCCAAAAATGCCCGGAAAAAGGCTCTGCGTGAAAAATACTGACGCTTTCGCCCTGATCTTAGAGCTACCACCTCAAGAAGTTGCCCCGCCAATGGAATATCGACTCCTGGGGCAGGCCAAAGCAAAGAGTATGCCAAAACCAGCGTATTTTTGACGTTTTTTAAATTATTAATTATTTTGACGCTTTTGCCCTAGGTCTATCATGGTATTTTTCTTGCAAATTGATTGACACCGTGATACAAAGAATTGACACAAGGAACAGCATTGGCCCTTTCTTGTCCAAAGGGCAGTTCTGGAAAATGCCCTTTTGTTTTCCCATATGCGAATTTTTCCCTCACAACAGGAGCGAAATGTAGTTCGCCACAGGTCGTGCCGGTATTCAAGGCTTTCTGCGTAATCATCGCAATGAGGCCCACTTAAATTTTCTAAAACATATAACCTAATAACTTTTACAAGTAAATTGATAATGGATAATATCAAAGAAAAAGATATAAATAATTATTTAATCGTAAATGCGATGTCTTTTGGATTAAAATATTGTAAAAGCGAATTGCCTATCGGAGATATACGTATAGACATATTTGCAATAAACAATAAAAATGTTCCTTGTGTCATTGAATTAAAAAAAATAAGAGATAGACATACAGTTGGGCAAGTAATGCACTACTTAAGCATTATAGAACTATACAAAGACAAGATTGAACTAGAAATAAATAAAGTAATTAAAATTAGTAACATTAAATGGAATGAAAAAATAGGTATTTGTATTGCTCCAGAATTTACTGAATCAGATTATATTTCTGCAAACGATG
This sequence comes from Deltaproteobacteria bacterium, assembly GCA_031264145.1. Classification (GTDB taxonomy): domain Bacteria; phylum Desulfobacterota; class Desulfarculia; order Adiutricales; family Adiutricaceae; genus JAIRNQ01. Next base: position 89 of record JAISEK010000082.1, on the reverse strand, counting down.
ATTTTATAAAGAAAAAAGTTCATTTATATCAATATAACATAATAAAAAATGCTGATAAAGATATTTTTTCATTAAATCTTGAATATAAA
>JAISEK010000040.1 GCA_031264145.1 Deltaproteobacteria bacterium | reverse complement strand
GATTCAACGTCTTTGCGGTTTGCGGTAGAAATATTATTCCGATTGTGGCGTGTGAAATCCCGTATTTACAATGATTCTACACCACAATCGGAATAAATCATGAATCGGAATAATCAATCCAGAAGTCGCGATTGCCAACCTGTACACGGTATTCCTCTCCCACGAAAGTGAAGTCTTTCCCGAACTCTAAAATGAAGTCGCGAAGATTAGTGACGATAGCCTTACGAAGCTCTTTCTCCTTATGATTTTCCGGGATATCAAGAAATTCGAGAATATAGCTGTCGCGCAATGCGGTTAAGCTCGAATTTTGGGCAAGAAATAGCTTATTTCGTTCTTCGGAAATCATAGTGCGCTCAAAGATCATACTATCGATCTGGCGGCTCAGTTCTTCCTTTTTGTAGTTGTTCTTTTGGGTAAGCAGGAGATAGAACTCACGCGCTTCATCCGTCTTAACTCTGGACATTATCACCAGATTGTTCGTCCAGCTAATTTCTCGCACAAGTGGTGCGAGTTTTTCGTTATTGCGATACGTCTCGTAAAACTGGCGCATTCGCCAGATGTTGGACGCCGAATACCCACGCAAATCAGGGCGTTCCTGCCGGACAAATCGGGCGAATCCCTCGACGACTGATTTGCCCCATCTGCCATGTTTGATCTTGTCGCTGACATAAGCGCCTATTTCCCAATACATCGAAATCAACTCGCGATTTACGGCTCGGAAAGCGTTTCCACGGGCTCGTTCTATAATGGTGATAATTTCGCCGTACTCGGTGTGGTTTTTCTGCGTCAGTTCATTATCCATAGCTTTATTTCCACCCTTCCTACACTGCAATCTGCAATCCGAATTGGTATATAAATTCTCGCACTACTGGTGCGAGAATTTCAAATGCATTATGTGTTTACTCCCAAATTAGCCCTAACCAGTTTCAACCCTTCAATCCAGGTCATGCAGGAAAGAATACTGTCCTTTTCATTACCGTTATTATCCATTCGTTTGGTGCTCGCTGAAATACTCGGCATTGCGCTCGTTTTGACGAACAAGTCGCTTCGCAGATAAGATTCCAAAGTGTCCACAGTCCAAAACTCTGCGGCGCACTTGGCGATATAGAACAGTCTGCCATCAAGCGACTTTTCCTTTGCCAGTATCTCCGAATGGTGCGAGAACCCCACGCCGAAGAAAGCGTCCGTGGAGAAGCAGTCTGCTGCGAAATCGATAATATGCCGCGTCAAAAGCCTCAAATCAATGGCGTTCGTAGCGGTAATCGCTATCTGGAAATCGTCATTTGTTAAATGACGAATTTCGTTTTGTCGACTGCGTTCAAATCGTCAGTCAACGACTGACGATTTGAAAAATTGCCACCTGTGCAATTGGAAACAGAGCCAAACCAGACCTACATTGTCAGCTGGCCTGACCAAAGTCAATGTCCACAAATGGCGAAGCCAGGAGTCACGTTCATGCCAAGATAGCGACCGAATATATAGCGTAAACAGATCTTATGTCACCACAAAAAGTTGTATTTCTGTTTCATGCGAGGAAAATAAAACTAGACAGATTCAATCAGACCAGCTATTGTATGCAAAGGCGATCGTTATGGCTACCTAAAATGGGTACTACATGTGCATTAAATCTATTCAATAGCAAGGTGAGTATCGCAATGGAAAATAAACCATCAAGTACACTGTCCAGATCGAAAACGAGAACGGCGGGAAAGAAATCACCGTCACAAGTTCAAGGGCGATCCCTGGTTTCTTTGAATTGGACGAGTTGGGTTTTGCCGTCGCTTTCCATGAGCTGGAAGGCACCATTCTGGAAGCCTGCCAAGATGTCAGTGTCGAGGTCACGGATCGATACCTCAGTGACGGCTCAAAAAAAGTCGAGGAAGCCCAATGCCGGGAAAGCGGTGAAGATCATGGGATAAAGGAATCGCCTTATCCCTTTGAATCGAAATTTGGCACGGTCATCGCCGAGTCGCATCGTTTGGTTTCAGGCAGGACCACGTCATATGACACGGACAATGATTTTTCCATCAAGACAAGTCCACGTGAGAAGTTGTATTCCTGTCGCTTCAGCGAGTTGCTGTTATTGCCCTGGTAATGATCTTGGTGACAGATAGACTCCACAATTGCTCAACATGATCAGGGATCAGGGCAAAGGCGTCATCCCGACCACCGCCGGAACCACCTGGAAAGGAATGGGGCCGCCATCGCGGCGGAAATAGAAGCGAAGGCGGAAAAGGCTCTCGCCGAAGCCAATTTAGTACCGGCATGTCGATCAGCCCGGAGCGGCTGGCCTTATTTGATGACAAATAATTTATCATGGAATCACGACGTGGTCGTCGAAGCGGCGGAAGCCAACGGCATCCCTGATTACAATCCGGCCTATTACTAGGCACCATCAAAGGCGATTGGCATTTCCGTCGTCGATATAGGCGTGAGACTCCAGAAACCAGCCAGGCCAATAGAAAAGGACACGGCAAAACCGAAATACGTGGAGCACTCCGCGGCCCATTTTCATAGCGAGGCTGGTGAACGCTGTTCAACGGACTTGGCATGGCGCAAACTTTGGGCCTCGTGCCCTCGTGCCTGTTGTCATGGCCTTCAACGGCGTGCTGTCTGACTCCCCTCGCGTCTTTTTCACCGATGTGGCCAGATGTTATGCATGACGAGATCGAAAAGACGTTTGCCTTCACGAAGTTCAAGCCGTCCTTGACTGGTACCATCTCGTGAAGAAGTTCAGGGAATTTTATGGAATGGCTTTCAGAAGCAAGGAGTTCGCGGGCGAATATCTTGGGGCCATCAAGCCGTTGCCATGGCGCGACGACGTGCACGGGGCGATCGTGTTGATGGCGAACTCCGATGCCTTAAAAATCAAAGATATGAAATATCTCAAAAATTTGACCGATTATTTCAATCGTGTGCCCTGTATATACCAAACTACGCCATGCGGGCCTGTCTTGGTCCATGAAATCCCAGCGGTCAGGTTGAAAAGGCCAACGACCTGGTGGTGGCCAGACGGCAAAAACATGACGGGATGGCTTGGTCAAAAAAAGGTTCGGTGGGTCTAGCCTCCGTCTCATCTGCCTGTCTCAATGGTGAGATTGAATCATGGACCAAGAATGGCATAATTCCATTCAGGCCAATTCCGGTTCTGGCTCAGGCAGTCTAGCCGGTGTTTCCATTTACACAGGTGGAATTATTGTTCAAGTCTTAACGCAACAGCATACATAATTTTATACACAAAAATTATCCCGAGGCGGCATAAGAAAATGTCGGGTGATTCTGTTTTGACTTTGAGAATACGTAAAAATATTTCTTTTCAATAAATTCATTGCACCCCATTTAGGATTTGACTCTCCAGCCGTCAGGCTATCCTGGCGTTTGAGACCGAGCGTCGCTGGAACAGGTCGTCCTCCATGGGCCAGGGGAGTCACAGGAGCCCCTCCAGACGCCTTTCTAGTTCCTCCTGGCCCAGGCCGTCTACCAGGACCAGTTTCCGACGGGAGGCCCGGCCCTGGGCCAGGGTCAGGGAGGACGGGCTGAGGCCCAGGCTTTTGGCCAGAAACCTCAGAAGGCTCTGGTTGGCCTGGCCGTCCACGGGCGGGGCAGCGAGGCTTACCCTCCAGACGTCGCCTTCCCTCCCGGCCAGGCGGTCCCGGCTGGATCTCGGGTTCAGCCTGATCTGGAGGCGGGCCTGGCCCATGCCGTCGCGTCCCCCTGGGCCTGGAGTCTCAGCCCAGTCTCGGCAAGAACGAGGGCCTCATGGCCATGGCCAGCTGGTCGAGGACGAGATATGCCAGTAACATGCCGACGACGAAGACGAGGGCCCTCACGTCCAGGCCCCTGGGGCCGGCCTGAAACCATTTCCTCAGGGGGGCCAGGAGGGGCTCGGTGATGCCGTAGACGAACAGGACCAGGGGGTTGTACCGGGAGGGGTTGACCAGCGACATGACCACCCTTATGGCCATGATCACCCCCAGAAGGAAGATGACCTGCTGGATCATGTAGAGAAGCTGGATGGCCAGAAGGGGCAGGAGGTCGGCCAGGGGTCGGCCAGCGGCGACTAGGGCCAGACCCCTCGAGACCAGGCTCCCCAGAAGGACCAGAATGATGAAGAGGATTATGGGCGAGAAGTCCAGCCCGCCCAGGCGCAGGGGGAAGGTGCGCCTGGCCCAGGACAGGACCGGATCGGTCAGGCGGGAAAGGACGCGCATGGGCGCGGAGTTCGGGTCCGGCTGGACCCAGGTCAGGAGCACCCTGACGATGAGCACCCAGATGTAGATGTTGACGGCATAGTTGACGACGACGCTGAGGGTCGCCAGGAAACCATTGTTCAAGGGTCTTACCTCAAGTCACCCCGGCGGCCAGGAGATCATGGATGTGGACCGCCCCCAGGGGGACGCCGCCGGGGTCCAGGACGAAGGCGTTGGTGATGCCCCTGGCCCGCATGGTGGCCAGGGCCTTGGCGGCCATGGTCCCCCGATCGAAGGATATCGGGTCCCTGGTCATTATGTCTGAGCAGGAGGCCTCCATCAGGCTCGGGCCCATGTGGCGCCTCAGATCGCCGTCCGTGATGATGCCGGCCAGCTTGCCGTCCCCATCGACTATCCCCAGGCAGCCCAGGCGTTTGCTGGTCATGACGAACAGGGCCTGGCCCATGCGGTCGCCAGGGGAGGCCAGGGGCATGTCCTGGCCCGAGTGCATCAGGTCACCGACCGAGGCCAGCCGGCTGCCCAGCTTCCCGCCAGGGTGGTACTGGCGGAAGTCCTCGACGGTGAAGCCCCTGGCCGAGAGGAGGCTCAGGGCCAGGGCGTCCCCCAGGGCCAGCATCATGGTCGTGGAGGTGGTGGGGGCGCAGCCCAGGGGGCAGGCCTCGGACAGGCACGGCAGGACGAAGACGATGTCGGAGTTACGGCCCAGGAGGCTCTCCGGGTCCTTGGTGACCCCGATTATCCTGATGCCCGAGCGGGCGCAGAACTGGAGGACCACGTCCAGCTCGGCCGTCTGGCCCGAGTTGGAGAAGGCCATCAGGATGTCCTGGCCAGGGGCCAGCATGCCCAGATCCCCGTGGCCGGCCTCGGCCGGGTGGATGAAGAAGGCCGGGGTGCCGGTGGAGGCCAGGGTGGCGGCCACCTTGCGGGCGATGTGGCCGCTTTTGCCCATACCCGTCACGGCCACGCGGCCCCTGGTCCCCAGGATGGCCTCCACGGCCAGGTTGAAGGACTGGCCCAGGCCCTGGGCCAGAAGCTCCAGGCTCCTGGCCTCCTGCATGATGATGGAGGCCGCCCCCGGGATGTGGTCTCTGTCGGTCATAGGCAGCCAGCCCCAGCCGGCCGGGATAGCTTGATCGGCGGCTTCATTTCGGGTTAAATATAGGCCAGGACAGTCCCCATGTCAAGGACCGGCGTTGCATATCTCTTTACTTTTGCGGTGTAATGGGCTAAAGATTGTCTTCGGCTGGATTGTGAGGTCTGTTCTTGGGCGGGAATGGGCCGTGGGCCTGCCGGGGGCCCGGGCGGGAATGCCTCGCTGGGGGCTGCGCGCCGGCCACTCCCGGCCGCCGCCCCTATCTGTGGCTGGCGGCCATGGTCCTCTTCTGGTCCAGGGTGGCCTTCCTGTGCCTGGCGGCCAGCTTCTTGGCCTGATCCTTGGGCACGGCCTTGACCATGACCGGGACCACCCCTGGCTTGTGGACCCCCAGCTCTATGGCCGCCGCCCGGCTCAGATCGATGATCCGGCCGTCGATGAAGGGCCCCCGGTCATTGATGCGCACGAACATCCTCTGCTTGGTCTTGAGGTTCTGGACCTCGACCCAGGTGTGGAGCGGCAGGGTCTTGTGGGCGGCCGAGATCTCGTGCATGTTGTAGACCTCGCCGCTGGCCGTCTTGCGGCCATGGAAGGGCTCGCCGTACCAGGAGGCCAGTCCCTTTTCCTTGTAGCCGTCGGCCGTGGCCAGGATGTGGTAGCGCTTGCCGTTGATCACGTACGACTTCCCGCTTCTCCTGGCGCCTGAGCCTATGGCGCAGCCTGAGCCCAGGAGGGCCAGGACCAGGGCCAGCGAGGCCAGGATGGGCCAAATCTTTCTACCAGATGGAGCGTCACAGGCATGACAACTCGCGCTAGCGGAGGCAAAGTACATTTTCGTCTCCTGGTGGTGGCCTCACTGATCCTGGCCCTGGCCGTGGGGACAAACCTCCCCCGCGCGGCCTGGGGGGCCGGGTCTGAGAAAAAGGTCACCGGAACGAAGGCCAATACAGGCCGTAAAACCCAATCCGCTGGCAAAAAAGCCAGCGTTGGCAAGGCGAAGGGCAAGAAGCCCAGGAAGGCCAGGAGCAAGAGGAACCAGGCGGCCTCGAGGCTCGATGAGCTGGCCGGGCTGCCCTGGCCCGAAAACGTCTCCAGGCTGGCCGGCCAGGGGGCCGTCATGGTCCTGGACAACCACGCCGGGGCCCAGGGGCCCCAGGAGCTCTACTCCCTCAATCCAGACAAGATGTTCGTGCCGGCCTCCATACTCAAGCTGGTCACGGCGGCCGCGGCCATGGAGATCCTGGGGCCTGGCTACCAGTTCAGGACCGACTTCGCCCTCGACGACGACGGGGGGCTGTGGGTCGTGGGCCGGGGGGATCCCTTCCTGGTCTCCGAGGAGCTGTGCCTGGCCGTCGGCAAGCTGGCCAGCCTGGGGCTCAGGAAGGTCGGCAACATATACCTTGACTCCTCCTTCTTCGAGCCTGGCCTGGTCCTGGACGGCAACACCTTCACGGACAATCCATACGACGCCTATAACGGCGCGCTTGGGGTCAACTTCAATACCGTCAACTACCTTATCGACCAGGGCGGCCGGGTTGTTGAATATAATGAGTGCACCCCCCTGACCCGCATCACGCTTGAGCTGGCCGAGAAGAACGCGCCCAAGGGCAAGAAGGCCAAGGCCGGGGAAAGACGCCTGAACATCTCCCAGAGCCCCCAGGTTGCCGAGGAGCAGTCCGGCCTGATGATCAAGGCCCTCCTGGAAAGGGCCGGCGTGGAGGTGTCCGGGGAGGTGATCCTGGGCGGGACCGTCCCCGCCTCGGCCACGCCGCTCTACAGCCACGTGAACGGCCGGAACCTCGAGGGCATGCTGGCGGATTTGCTGGACCATTCCAACAACTACATGACGAACCAGATCTTTCTCATCCTGGGGGCCGAGGTCTTCGGGGCCCCGGCGACCATGGAGAAGGGCCGACAGGCGGTCCTGGACTACCTGGGGCGGCATGGCCTCTCCAGGCTGAACATGGTCGAGGGCAGCGGCCTGAGCCGCAACAACTCGGTCTCGGCCAGGCAGATGGGCGAGATCCTGTCGGTCTTCGAGCCCAACCGGCACCTGGCCAAGGCCAGCGGCGACGGCTCGGTCCTGTACAAGACCGGGACCATGAGCGACATCCAGACGCTGGCCGGCTACCTGGTGAGGCCGGATCGCCCCGACGAGCCCCTTTGGTTCGTCATCCTCCTGAACGGGACCTATTCCCCGGGGACCAGGGAGAAGATCCTCTCGGTCCTCAAGGCCCGCTTCATCGACGGGCCGGCGTCCGGGGATTCCTCCGGCTAGCCCGGGCCCGCCGCTTCCGGCCAGCCTGTATTTGTGGTTGCCTAAAACGCGAAAATAAGGTATATTTTTAATTAATCTAATATATTTTGGCCCTTGGCCCAAGAGCGCGATGAGCGGGCCCCTTGTCAGACGGGAGCCGGCCCGCGGGGACGGCCGGGCGACGCCCGGTCCCGGAGCCCCAGGCTTGGGCGGGGCAGGGAGCCAGAATCCAAGTTCATGGAGCCGTCGCTGGAGGCAGGCGCAAGGACGGAACGCCGCCGGCCTGTTTTGCCCGGGGCCGGCCTTCGGCCTTCCCGGCCCACGAAGGGCGGGAGGGGAGACCTCAAGTCGTTTGTCAGATTTGGAAAAGGCGACGCGGGAGGCTGGGTTTTCCGAAGGCCCTGGCGGGAGCAAAACACCGAAAGGCTTATGGCCGTTCGTCATCGCATGACTCTAAATCTGCCCAGCCGAAGCTGGGGCGATAAAGGAAAAGGAGTTTCGTTATGTCAGGTAAAGGGCTGGTGGGCTCGTTTGTTTTTTTCGGCCCCGATTTTGTCAAGAAGGCGAAAGGCGACCCCTTTCCACCGGTCCCGGCCAAGGAGGCCGGTCACGTCCCCGCCGAGGCCGCTGCCCCGGCCGCATCCCCGGGGGAGGACAAGTCTTCCCGGCAGTCGGGAAAGGAACCGGAGGAACCGCCGACGCCGGCCCTGAGGGCCAAGGCCGAGCCCCCGGCAAAGAAGCCGGCGGCCAAGGCCCCGGCCAGGAGGGCCAAGGCCGAGCCACCGGCTGACAAGCCCGCGGCCAAGGCCCCGGCCAAGCGGGCCAAGGCCGAGACGCCAGCCAAAAAGGAACCGGCCAAGACCCCGGCCAAGCGCCCCAAGGCCGGGACGCCGGCCAAGACGCCCGGTTGACAGGCTGTTTTCCGGCCGTCTTTTTTCCGTCAATTCCGCCGCGGATCCTGGCTCCCGGGCCCAATCCCCGGCGGTTTTTATTGCCTGGCGGCCGACGCGTGGGCGGCCACGGCGCCGCTTTGGGCCCCAATCCCATCACAATGGCTTCACAAAAAGCCCCATAGTTTTTCATTGAGCGGCTAAGAAAAAAAAAAGTGGAAAATTTTTCGTTGGACGTATCTTTAATCATATTATTAAAAAATTGTTATTTATCCTTAATATTAGGCACTTACCAGTCAATAGCACTTTGATGGTAACTCCTTGTGCTCCTCTCTGTCAAGAGGCGTGGGCACTTTTTTAGATTTTTGCAATGCTAGTAATTGTTTTTATATTGCAAAATTTTAATACAAGCTTAATACTTGTTACTTTTTCTTCATAGTCTATTTGAAATAATGACACCACAGATCTGCCCAGCTTCAGCGCACAGACCGGGCAGTGATGGCCTCTTTGCTCTCGTCAGTTGGCGATGGACTAAAGTTAAATATCTGGACAGTGAAATATCAGACATTGAAAGACGAATATTCTCCGTTCCAGTTCAGCTAATATGGCCAATCTGACTATTGAGCACTAATATAAAGTCAAATAATCTTGCCCGGTAAGCTTCTTCAAGGTATAACTATAGATTTTTGGGAAGGATGCCTAGAGTCGCCACCAAGATATTTTCGACATACAGATCGCTGGCGCGGCCATAGCCGCGGGGAAGCCAGCGGCTATGGCCGGGGACAAGGCGCCTGGTCTAAGCAGGTGGTGAGGTCTTGGGGAATGGCGTCGGAGGGCGGTCCTTGGAAGGGCAATAGGGATATTGGCGGCTTATATCGACAATGCAATTGTGATTGTGCCGTAAAAACCATGTTAAGACCAACAAATGGTCAGGCTTGATATTCTGTTATCGAGGCCTTAATCTGACAGAACCAAAAAAGCAGGGTATTTACCTGACCCCTTGTCATACGTCATACGGGTTGCTGAATTATGATATGTGGCCATGGCTGCCAATACCGGTCTTTGGGCTTTTGGGCAGGGTCGAGGGGGGATTGAGGGCTGGTCCTGGTTGGGGCGGAACCGCTTGATGGGCGGGGAGACGGCCTGACGGCGACGAGTCGCCCGCTAGTCGCGCGAAAAAATGCCAGCCCAGTGAGTTCCCCCGGCTCCCTGGGCCTGCGCCAGCGGGGCCGCCGCCGACGCGGCGCCAGGATCGGCGCCATCGCCATACGGCCTGGGGCCTCCTGGCCACAATGGCCTGGGCAATCCTGGGGCCGGCAGGCCAGGGATATCCGGATGTCCTCGATTATTTGGGGAATTGGGGGGCTTTGGGCAAAAAAACAATCGCGGCCAGGCATGTGAAGAAAACGTCGGCGCAGGCCAGGTCATTTGAATTTCAGATAGCCTTCCTTCGTGATGACCATCATCCTGAAGGAAGGGTTGGCGACCTTTTGGCCGGTCTTGCGGTCAACGACGCTGAGGCTGGGCTCGTTGTTGAAGCTCAGCCAGCCTCCCGCCGCCCCGGCCGTCTTGGAGTAGGGGGTGACCCGGCCCTTGTGGTACTCGTCGAAAATCCTTGGCTCGGGGGAGAGGTTCTGAAGCTGCCAGGCCCAGGCCTTGCTGCCCATGGCCAGGATAACCAACGTAAAGAGCAATGTCTTGATCATCATCTTGATATTCTTGCTGGAAATCGTCCTTGATAACGATAGCCGCGGGCGTCCCCTCGTGCCGCCCTGGCCCTGGGGGACGGATCCAGGGACAACGTCCCTGGAGGAGCGGCATGGCCACGTGAAGACCCTGTCTTTTGGGTTCTCTGGGATTAAGGCCTTGATGGTGGATATCCAGACGGATCGTTTTAGGAGCTTCAGAGGGTTCTCATGGCATAATCAAGTTTCAGCAGCAGGGTTATGGCGTCCTTGTTGCCTTGGCCCGCCGAAAGACAAAGCCATTTCAGGGCCTCCCCCAGGTCCGGCCCCTTCCTGAGGCATTTCTTGTCCAGGTTCCGCTGGGCCTCGGGTAGGCCCTGGCCGGCTGGCGGCTGGAGCGGCCCCAAGGCCTCGGCCTCGTCCTTTGGCGCCTCTTTGCCCATGAGGGTCATCAACAGTCCCAGCTCCTTGTTGAGGTATCTCTTGCCCAGGCTAAACTGGGCCTCGGGCAGGCCCTGGTCGGCGGACAGCTGGAGCAGCCTCAAGCCCTCGGCCTCGTCCTTTGGCACCCCATTGCCCTTGAGGAGCATCAACGCGAGGGCGTGCTGGGCCGCAGCGTGGCCCTGGCGGGCGGCGTCGCGGAAAAAGCCGGCGGCCTTCGCTGGGTCCTGCGGCACCCCCTCGCTGCCGCTCAGGTATAGGACGCCAACGTTGTGTTGGGCTGTGACGTCTCCCTTCCCGGCGGCCAGGCTCAACAGCCTGAAGCCCTTGCCCATGTCCCGCGGCGCCCCATCACCGGAGCAGAGCATCACGCCCAGTTCGTTTTGGGCCCTGGTGTGGCCCTGCTTGGCCGCCACGGCGAACAGCCTGTGGGCCCTGACATGGTCCTTGGCCAACCCTTCCCCGTTAAAATAGCACAGGCCGAGGTTGAAGATGCCATCGGCGTCGCCCTGCCTGGCCGCCAGGCGGAACAGCCCGCAGGCCTTGACCTTGTCCTGGGGCAGACCGTCGCCGATGGAGTAAGACACGCCAAGGTTGACCTGGGCATGGGCGTGGCCTTGCCTGGCCGCCTTGGTGAGCCACTTGACAGCCTCGGCCGTGTCCTTGGATATCCCGACCCCGGACAGTAACATGTCTCCCAGAATGGCCTGGGATTCGGCGTCGCCCATTTGGGCGGCCGCGAGGAGCAGCTCGACTTCCTCGGCTGCTTTCCTTGCTGCTGCTTTTGTGTGATAAATATTGTTTTTTGTCATGATATAATTAAGTATTTTATAGATAATATGCGCTATTCAGCGGGCGAAAACAATGTGTCAGGCCTGCCATGACGGTTGCGTTGTATGGCATGATAGCACACCGGCCTGTCTCCAGGTCAATTTTGTTTCCGGGCCTTGGTCCTGGAAAGGTATTATCAATCAATAATATCAAAATGGTGCTTCAAGACATTTTGCCTCTTCCGTGTTTGCCTGTTCCTGTGAGGCCCGGGCCCGGGCAGGCTACCGGCGAGAAAAGGGCCCTGGGGCCGGGCCGCTTCTTTGGCCGTCTTGGCGGACAGGCCATTTGTCGTTGGTTTTGGGCAGAGTTTTTTTGACATTTTGAAGGACGGGCAGTAAAATCACTTAACATCGCAGGGGTTTTTGGCGCTGCCCTGGAGCGGGCCCTGGGCCGGGCCTTGACAAGGCTTTCTTGATAGTTACCTTTTAGACAGGGGCCGTCCGCTGGTTTGTCCTGGGTTGTCCCCTTGGGGGTATTGAGCCCCCTTTCGTCCCTTTGGCATATCCATGGCCCTGTCTGGGCCGTGAGATGCCCATTTTAACCAGTCTGGCGCTTAAGGGGGTGCCCGACGATTTCTCCATTTTGGCCTGGGGTCACTGTTTTCCTGACGGCCCCCTCGTCTATCTCGGGTCCGCCTCATTGGCCGTATAGGGCCGATTCTGGCGGACCGCCGCCCAAGTCAGGCCAGGTTTGGGTGGCCAGGAGCCTTAAAGATGTGGGAATACACCGATCGCGTCATGGATCACTTCGAGAATCCCCGAAACGTGGGCGTCGTCGCCCGCATCGACGGGGAAGGGCAGGTGGGCTCGCTCTCCTGCGGGGATGCCTTGCGGCTGACGATACAGGTTGACAAGGAAAAGGACGTCATAGAGGACGCCAAGTTCCAGACTTTCGGCTGCGCCAGCGCCATAGCCTCGTCCTCGGCCCTGACCGAGATGATCAAGGGGAAGTCGCTGGACCAGGCCCTGTCCCTCACCAACCAGGACATCGCCGATTTTTTGGGCGGGTTGCCAAGGGAGAAGATGCACTGCTCGGTCATGGGGCAGGAGGCCCTGGAGGCGGCGGTGGCCAATTACCGGGGCCTTCCCTCCAGGTCAGCCCGGGGCGACGTCGTCTGCCAGTGCTTCGGGGTCACCTCGGAGGAGATCGAGAGAGTCGTCAGGACCAACCGTCTGACCACGGTCGAGGAGATAACCCAGTACACCAAGGCCGGCGGCGGCTGCGGCAAGTGCCAGCCCCAGCTGGAGGCCATCTTGGATCGCGTCCTCCACAAGAAGCCCGGCAACGGCTCCGACGAGCCGGCCAAGGCCGCCCCGCGCCTGACGGCCCTAAAGCGGATAAAGCTGATTGAGGAGGTCATCGGCACCCAGATAGCCCCGGCCCTGATGCGGGATGGGGGCGACATAGAGCTGGTCGACGTGGACGGCAACGAGGTCGTGGTGGCCCTCAAGGGGTCCTGCTCGAGCTGCCCGGCCTCCAAGCGCACGCTGGCCGACTTCGTGACCGAGCGGCTGCGCGCCCTGGTCGATCCCCAGATAGTGGTCCGGGAGCAGCGCCCCTGAGGCCGGAAGGCCGCCGGGACGCCACGTGGCCCCCAAATCCCGCCCCGCAAAGAGGGCGGCCAACCCACGAGCAGGAAGGATCTTTATTGATGGAAACGATTTACCTCGACAACAACGCCACCACCAGGGTGGATCCCGAGGTCCTCGAGGCCATGCTGCCTTTTTTCAAGGAAGGCTACGGCAATCCCTCGAGCATGCACCACAAGGGCGGCGAGGTGGCCGCCTCGCTCCGGAAGGCCCGCCTGAGCCTGGCCGCGCTTTTGGGCTGCGATCCCCATGAGATTGTCTACACCTCCTGCGGCACCGAGAGCGACAACACGGCCCTGTGGTCCGCCCTGCGGACCCAGCCCGAAAAGAGGCATCTGGTCACCAGCAAGGTCGAGCACTCGGCCATCATCAACAACGCCTCATTCCTCAGGCGCCAGGGCTACCAGGTGACCGAGATCGGGGTTGACCGCCTGGGCCGCCTGGACCTGGACGGCCTGAGGAAGTCCCTCGGGCCTGAGACGGCCCTGGTGAGCCTCCTGTGGGCCAACAACGAGACCGGGGTCCTCTTTCCCATAGAGGAGGTGGCCGCCATCTGCCGGGACAGGGGCATTGTCTTCCACACCGACGCCGTCCAGGCCGTCGGGAAGATCCCCATTGACCTGAAGGCCTCCAAGATCGACATGCTGTCCCTCTCCGGCCACAAGCTCCACGCCCCCAAGGGCATAGGGGCCCTCTACGTGCGCCACGGGCTCAAGTTCGCCCCCTTCATGATTGGCGGGCACCAGGAGAACGGCCGCCGCGGGGGGACCGAGAACGTCCCCTACGTCATAGGCCTGGGCGTGGCCGCCGAGCTGGCCTTGCGGCGCCTGCCGGAGGAGAACGGCCGGGTCAGGGCCATGCGCGACCGGCTGGAGGAGGGCCTTCTGCGGATACCCTCGACCCTGGTCAACGGCGATCGGGAGAACAGGCTCCCCAACACCTCCAACGTGAGCTTCGAGTACGTGGAGGGCGAGTCCATCCTCTTCCACCTGTCCCATGCCGGGATCTGCGCCTCCTCCGGCTCGGCCTGCACCTCCGGCTCCCTGGAGCCTTCCCACGTCCTTAGGGCCATGGGCGTCCCCTTCACGGCCGCCCACGGCTCAATAAGGCTTTCCCTGGCCACCACCAACACCGAGGCCGAGATTGACAAGGCCCTCGAGGTCTTCCCGGCGGTCATCAAAAAGCTCAGGGATCTGTCGCCCTTCTGGAAGGACGACGCCCCGGCCCTGGACAACAGCCTTTTGACCTGCGACGGCGGTTCCTGCCAGATCTGCAACTGATCCTGGCGGGT
>JAISEK010000024.1 GCA_031264145.1 Deltaproteobacteria bacterium | reverse complement strand
CTTGAAGTAGATGGCCGGGACCTGGTCCGGCCGGATGTCGTGGCGGTCGAAGTCAAAAAGGACGTTTTGGTGCAAAAATCTGTCCCTGTCCAGACCCGGCGGCGCGGTTTTGGCGTTGGGACGGCAGCCAGCGGCGGCCAGCCCCAGGCAAAGGACGAGGGCGGCCAGAGAGAGGGGTCTGCCCATGTCTGTATCCTCCGATTGCGGTTGGCGCATATGGGGCCCTGCCCGGGCCTGAGGTTCCCGGGCCAGGCCGTCACCAGGCCGGCCAGTGATTTTTCCTGTCGCACGTGACGGCGGGGCAGGGCGGGGAGGCACGGGGGACCAGGGAAAACCATGGTTCCGCGGGCCTTGTCCGTGAGGCCAGGTGCCGCCGGTCCCGGAAAAAAAGGGGCCGGGGCTCCCCATAGGGTGAGCCCCGGCCCCTTGAATTGCGCAAGGCCGGCTGGCGGCCTGGCCGGGAAAGGTCTTCCCGGCTGCCCCTGGAGGGCTAGGCGCCGGGAGATCCCAGGCTACGGCAGCACGAACTGGGCGCGGCGGTTACGCTGCCAGGCGCTCTCGTTGTGGCCCGGATCCAGCGGGAAGTCCTTGCCGTAGGAGACGGTGGACAGCCTGGAGCCGCTGATGCCATGGTCGACCAGGAAGTTGTAGGCGGCCTTGGCCCGGCGATCGCCCAGGGCCTCGTTGTAGGCCTCGGTGCCGCGCTCGTCGCAGTGGCCCTGGATGACGGCCCTCACCGAGGAGTTCGCCTGGAGATAGGCCACCTTGGACTGGATGACGTCGACCTGGTCCGGCCGGATGTTGTAGCGGTCGAAGTCAAAAAGGACGTTCGTGTTCAAAAAGGCGTCCCTGGCCACATCCGTTACCGTATCCGTGGTTCCAGTCTTGGAACGGCAGCCAACGACCGCCAGCCCCAGGCAAAGAGCGAGGGCAGCCAGTAATAAAACTCTCTTCATGCTCGAATCCTCCAATTGAGTTTTGGCAAATATGAGACCCTGTCTGGGGCCTGAAATTCCCGGGCCAGTCGCCATCGCCGGTTAGGGATTTTCTTCATCGCGCAACAGGGG
Organism: Deltaproteobacteria bacterium; assembly: GCA_031264145.1. GTDB lineage: Bacteria > Desulfobacterota > Desulfarculia > Adiutricales > Adiutricaceae > JAIRNQ01. The sequence goes on along the minus strand of JAISEK010000024.1, from coordinate 50,190 downwards.
GGCCAGGGGCCCCGTGAAAATGATCCGCGGGCCTTGGCCAGCGGGAGAGTCCGGGAAGCCAGTCACCGCCCGTTTCGTTTGACGCCGATCCTTGCCGGTGCCCAAGGCAGGTCCTCTCGTCATGGGGCATTCCGGCCGGGCAAGGCATGGGCTATTCTAGTCTGTTTTGGCGCAAAAAGCAAAAATTCCGCCCAAGATCCCAGGGGGGCCGACAGGCAACGAAGCTCTTCACTGGCTCTCTGTCCAGGGCTGACCTCAAGTTTTCCGGGCCTACGCGAGGGAAGGCGGGGCCAATGATGGCCTATATCAGACAAGCTGACGGCATTATAAGGCCAGGACTGCCGGCTGTCAATCGTTTTGTTGCCCCTGGCCCGTCCTCGTTCCTGCGGCCAGGATGGCCGCCCGCCCTGGGGGGCCGTGAGCTAATATAGATCAAAACGTTTGAAAGTCAAGGCATTTTACTCTCTTCGGGCGGCGAAAATCGGCCAAAGAGGAATATTGGCAAGGCAGGTACACCATATATGGCGGCCGTAATGCCGAACCCACGACATGTCGTCCTCCATGCGGGGGCCACGGGCCCGGTCACCAGGCCCCGAGGAGGCCGGCCAGGCCCTCGCGGAGGCCGGTCCTGGCCGTGAAGCCCAGGAAGTCCCGGGCCCGGCCCACGGCGGCCTCGGAGAAGGGCGGGTCGCCGATCCTGGACGGGGCGTGGACCGGGGCGGGCCCCCCGGGAAAGAAGGTCCCCAGGATCCCGAGGACCTCCAGGATGGACGCGCTGCGGCCGGTGGCCACGTTGAAGACGTCCTCCGCCGGGCCGGGGCAGGCGGCGGCGGCCAGGGCGGCCGCCACGGCGTCGGAGACATGGACGAAGTCGCGGGTCTGGAGGCCGTCGCCGTGGATCACCGGGGCCTCCCCGGAGGCCAGGGCCCGGACGAAGATGGGGATGACCCCGGCATCGGCCCCGTCGGCCGACTGCCTGGGTCCGTAGACGTTGAAGAACCGAAGAGAAATGGTCCTCAGGCCCATGGCTCCCCGGAAGTAGTGGCCCAGGTGCTCGCCCAGGAGCTTCAGGGCGGCGTAGGGGGTGTCCGGGCTGGGGGCCATGTCCTCGCGGTGCGGGGCGGGAAGATCGCCGTAGACGGCGCTGGAGGAGGCGAAGACCAGGCGCCCGACCCCGGCCAGGGCCGACAGCTCCAGGACGTTGAGGGTGCCCTGGCCGTTCACGTCCAGGCACAGCGAGGGGTCGGCCTGGCTCCGGGGGACCGAGGACATGCCGGCCAGGTGGAAGACCACGCCGACGCCGGCCAGGAGTCCCCTCACGAGGGCCCGGTCCCTGATGTCGCCCTCATGGAACTCGATTTGGCCCATGACCCCAGCGAGGTTGGAAAGCCGGCCGCCGGAGAGGTCGTCGACGACCCTGACCAGGAGGCCCCGGCCGACCAGGGCCTCGACCAGGTGGGAGCCTATGAAGCCGGCCCCGCCGGTGACCAGGACCGGGGAGGGGATGGGGAATCGCGCGTCGTCGCTCAAGTTGCCTCCCATGGGCTAGCGGCCGTAGCCGAACCAGGCCGCCTTGAACCAGTGGCCGTCAAAATGATCCCTGAAGGCCGGCTCCAGGCGGGCCTCGGCCAGCGAGGGCCACAGGAGGCCGGCCTGTTCCTCGGCCGTGTGGGCCAGAAGGGGGGCCAGGGCCTCCGGGGTGGCGGTCCAGGCCGCCCAGCGGGCCCGGGCGTAGCGGCTGGAGGAGGGGCTGTCGGCCTCGGCCTGCGCCCAGGCGCGCCCGGCCGCCTCCAGGAGGAAGGCCGAGTCCTTTTCGGCCAAAAGGCCCATCTCGGCGAGCACGAGGCCCTTCTCGGCCAGGATGAGGGAACGCAGGCTGGGGCCTCCCCGCGGCCCCGCCGCGCCAGGGAGGTCCTCGGGCGCGGCGGCCAGGCCCTCGAGGGCCCTGGTCAGGAAGGCGTCGGAAAGCCTGAAGAAGGCCATCTGGTCGATGGGCGGCGGGTAGCCCCAGGCGGCCAGCCGCCGGAGCATGGCCGCCAGCCGGAACTGGTACCAGGGGGGCAGGAGCTCGGGCCTGGCCACGGCGACCAGGCGGCCAAGCTCCCTCTTGGCCGCCGTCCCGAAGCGCTCCTGGAAGCTGGCCGAGGCGAGGGTCTCACCGGGGCCGGGCTCGGCCGACAGGAACCCCCTGGCCTCGGGGCCGGGCCAGCCCCAGGGCCGGTCCAGCGGGGCCGGGCCCTCGCCGGGCCCAGGCAGGGGGGCCCTGGGGGCGGCCCTCGCCAGGTCCGAGAGGAGCAAAAGGCCCTCCTCGAAGCAGACCAGGGCCCGGTCGAACTCCGAGCGGGCGTAGAGTGACCCCGAGAAGACCAGATCGTCCGGCCAGCTGGGGCTCTCGGCCAGGACGGAATAGAGCGAGAGGCCCAGGGCGAACAGGTGGTCCGGCTCGCCGGGCTCCAGGAGGATGAGCCGCCGGCAGATGCCGGACAGAAGGGCCAGGCCCTGGGCCCGGAGACCAGGCAGGTCCTCGGAGGCCCGCCAGACCCTGTCGGCCATGAGGCGCAGATCCCCGGTGTTGGCGGAGTTGGACAGGAGGTACCGGCGGAAGGCGGCGAAGGCCTCGGCCGTGAGCCGGTCCCGGGCCTCGGGGCCCGGCTCGCCCAGGCCCAGGAAGTCCAGGCAGTCCAGGCCCCTCTGGAGCCAGGCCCCGGCCGTGTCTGGATCCCGGCTGATGGCCAGAAGCGACAGCCGCCCCGACTCGTCCTCCAGCGGCCCGGCCTCGCCGTCGGGCAGGAAGGTCGAGAGCCTCAGAAGGATCCGCGAGAGGGACTTGGTGAAGGCCTGGCGGTCTGGCTCCAGGGCCAGGGCCTGCCGGTACTTCTCCGAGGCCAGGCCCAGGACGGCCACGGTCCTCCGTAGCCGGTCGTCCCTGTCCTCCAGGTTCAGGTAGGCCAGATCCGGGTAGGTCTTGGACTCAAGGAGCGCCCCCCACTCGGCCAGGGCCTCGGCCTTGGCCGGGCTGTTGTCGACGAAGGCCTGGAACTTCCTCCCGGCCTCCTGGAAGAACCCGAGCCAGACCCGGTAGTCGGGCTGTCGGGCCGCCCGCGAGTAGAACTCGCGGCCCCAGGCCGACCAGGTCCCGACTTCCCCCGGGAACCTCTTGATGAGCTCCTGGCTGAAGGTGTCCTTGAGGGCCCACAGGGCCAGGAGGGAGTCCGAGTCCGGGGCCGGCGCGTCGGCCAGGTCCAGCTGGCCGACGAGGGCCCTGAGCTCGAAGACGTCCAGGGGGAGCCCCAGGGCCAGCCGGTAAAGATCCATGGCCTCCAGGAAAAGGGCCCGGCCGGCGTCCCGGTCGGCCTCCTGGCCGGCCAGGGCCACCAGGCCGGCGGCCCAGGCCTCGAGCGCCTCGATCTTCTTGAGCCTCTGGGGCCCGAACTTGTCCGTGAGGCCCCGCCAGGGGATCTCCACCGGCATGGTGGCCCAAAGCTCCTGGAAGTCCCCGCGGGCCTTGGAGAGCCCCTCCTCCCTCTGGGCCGGCGGGGCCGCCAGGAGCATGAGGGCCCGCTCCTCCCAGAATGCCGGCCTGTGGCTGGCCTGGAGGTTCTCGGCCGAGTGGCGCCTGGAAAGCTCCTCGACCGTCACCTCCCCGCGCCTTAGGCGGCCCAGCCAGACCAGCTCGGCCAGATAGGGGTCGGAGAGGCCCAGCGGGGGCGGGTCCTCGCCGGCCAGGCCAGGCCCGAGGCTCGACCGCTCGTAGTCCAGGCGGGCCGAGTGGCCGAAATGCGTGGCGGCCTCGGCCATCAGGTCGGCCCGCTCCTTGGGGTCGGACACGAAGAAGCTCTTGGTCTCCGAGAGAAGACCCAGGCGCTTCCAGACCAGAGGATCGTCGGGCCGCTCGTAGCTGGCCTGGAAGCACATGATGATGGCGAAGTCGAGGCGGTCCTGGTAATTCTGGGCCAGATCGGTCTGGCCGGCCGACAGGAGGGCCGAGCCGGACAGGCAGGCCTCCAGGGCCCCTGACGCGCTGGCCGGCGCCTGGCCCCCAGGCCCGTCCGCTGGGGCGGCCGCCAGAAGGGAGGCCGCCAGGGCCGCCGCCAAAAGGGAGGCACCGGCCAGAAAAAACGGGCCAGGCCGGGACCGGCGACGGCCTCCCCGGCCCGTTCCGGCATGGTTGTGGGACATGGCAAGCCCTTCTTCCGCCCCGTGCCGTTGACGGGGGAACGCGATTGGCGACCAATGGTCCCGTCGTCGGGGCCAGGCCGGCTAAGCGGGACACCCTGGGTCCCAGAGAATTGGCGTCCTGCCCCTCCCCCCGAAAGGCGGGGGATTCCCGAGGAGCCGGACGTTACCTCCTCCTGGTACCTATTGGGTGGGGCCATCAGGCCGGTTGCCGCTTCATCTTATACGTACGGTTTCGGTTTCCCCCAGCAGTTTCGACAATACATTCGTCGACAAGCCGAAGCAACGCGCGCCGGGCTGTTTTTGTCGAACGTGCGATGATAGTTGCCGCTTCCGATGCGCTGACTTCATCGTTGTCGGCAAGATGGGCGAGAAGTGCGGCGCGGTGCTTTTTATGGGTCACGGAAAATTTATCGGACATTCCGGCGTTATCGGACATTCCGCTGTTATCGGACGTTTTATCGGACATTTTGGCGTTATCGGTCACAGATATGGCCGCTAACTCGAGGGGCACAATCGTCCTGAACACATCGCCCTCAACCAGTTCAGGTTCCCCACCCGAGTAAATTTTAGTGTATTTATACAAATTACGAACGCATGAGCCAAGCACATCGGCGCGTCCGATGTTGACGAAAAAATTAGCGAGCAGCGGATTTTTTGGATATGGCGTGAATGCGTTCGGGTCAATCTTGCCGGGAGATTTAGGCAAGCACCAGTTTTCTGTCGCAATGTGGTCACGCTCAATAATAATTTTAGCGGGATAGGCACTCGTGTACTCACGGTGAACGAGAATGTTGCTCACAAGCTCTCGGGCAATCCAGGACCTCACGCTTACACGCTGACTATCGATGAGAAAGAACCTGTCGAGCGTGTGTTTGGCGACAAACTCCATGAGTTGGTCGTAAGCGTCAATCAAATTCGACGTAACCATAAGTCTGTCGTCGTATCTGTCAAGGTTTTCGCGTCGGCAGATAGCGTCGGTAATATAGTTAGGCGTACAGGCACGGATGAGCTCCTCGCGCCCGAACAGCAGAATAGCCGCAAGCGTGTAGCCAGACTTGCCTGATTCCGGGTCGGTTTGGAATAATCCGGCACTTTTGACGATTTCACTATCGCTCATCCCTTCCCACGGATGGTCCATGCGGTGGGTGACGGCAAGCCTCCGTGCAAGGGCCAATAGCCGCGAAAACTCAAAATCGCTCTCCTTTGCGTAGGGAAATATCTTGCGCTCCGAATAATCTGCCGCCTTGCGCTGGTGGATATGCGTCACCATTGCGGAGTTGCGCGTTATATCGATATCGCCGTCCTCTGTGCGGTCGTAGATTCTGCCGTTGAACATCACGACTTGCGAATTGGCAGGGACGTAACACCATAGCACTGTTTTGCCGTCAATCTCCGTTTCCTCAAGAGCTAGAAACAATGTGGGCGAGAAACGTTGGGTGTTGTTGAGAGTGTTCGCAAAATTTTTCTTGATACCAGTTAAAGCTTGAGAGTTTACGCCGCTGATGGTGGCATTGTCCTCGACGCCCAGCAGGATGTGACCGTCGTAGCGGTTTGAAAATGACGACACGGTTTCAAAAACGCTGTTCGAAACCTCGCTCGTGCAACGTTTCAACTCGGTAGTAGGTCCTTCGCCGTCGCTGATAAGCCGCAGAAGTTTGGCCAGCATTTCACAATCCCCCGACAATCTCCAAGAGCTCGTCACACCGATGCTAGGCAATCTTGGCGAAATTTCTGTCGCTGAACACCAGATGATCGCGTAATTTCGGTCCCTGTCCTCCTGTCCGCCATGTTTTGTCAGGTGCGCTCTATTTTGGTGCGATTAAATTTGTTGCTGATGTAGAAAGCTAGAAAGCTTGCTTTGTTGAGATCTGCTAAAATAAAGCCTTGATAAGAGGTCTTGAACCTGGCCATTTTCAGGCTTTCCAGGGGTTATTTGCATGGTCGTCAATCTTGACCCTTCTCGTCTGGGTCGAGTGGGGTGCGCATTTTATCAAAGCAGTGCGCAAAACGTCTGAAAATGCAGAAGCAGTGGTCTTTTTGACGCCTGCGTTGCCTCATCGTCTCGTTTTGCCATACCAGCCAAAGCCTTGACTGAGCCTGTTGCCGTGTCCCAGGCGGCCTGGGAAGCGAGGCCGTATTTGTTTCTGTGCCGCACCCAGAGGTCAGACATCGCAGGGCTTCCGCAACCAGTGCGACGGCACCGGGGATATCTCCATCTGCTTGGCTGTGCCCGCCCCTCGACAGTCTTCCGCAAGGAGCGCTGACTGCGTCCGCATCAGACGGCTGTGCTGTCGCATAGATGTTAATGTCGTAGAGGTCCTTCGCCGGCCAGGACGGTTTCCAAGGTCATGCGCCAGGATGCTGGTTGTCCTGTTCGCGGGCGTCAGCGTGAAGCGGTACTCGATTTCCCTGGGCGGGACAAAATCGCCTTTGATGACGTCGACTTTGGGTGTCTGGCGGGTCTTGCCGAGGACGGCGGCTATTGGAGCGCTGTAACAGATGTAGCCAGTTTCCTTGCCTATTTGCCCAATTACCCGGATCCAGAACTCAACGCCGTCGTCAGTCATGGAGCGGACTCATTCCCCGACTGCAGCCGCTATCTCGCGGACGGACAGCGTCGGCCCCTTGGTCGCCGCATCAATATCCATCGCTGCGAGCGTGTCGATGCCGGCGCGCTAGGCCTGGGCCACGAAGATCCTGGCCTTCTTGGAGTAGTCCAGGACCGGCGCCATGGGGGTGAGCCCGGCCTGGGCGGCCAGGGCCTGGACCTTGGGCAGCGAGTCTGGCCAGATCTCCAGGAGGACGAAGCCCTCCTCACTCAAAAGCGGCCTCACGGAGGAAAGCAGCCTGGCTATCAGGTCCAGGCCCTCCGGGCCGCCCCTGAGGGCCAGGGAAGGCTCGTACAGGGCCACGGTGGGGGCCAGGGAATCCATGTCGCGGTCCGGGACGTACGGCAGGTTGGCGCAGACGAGATCGAGGCTCTTGCCGGCCAGGGGGGCGGCCAGGTCGCCCTCATGGAAGGCGACCCGGGCATCGAGGCCCAGCTTTTTGGCGTTCAGGGAGGCGACGGCCAGGGCCTTGGGGTCAACGTCGGTGGCCTCGACCCTTAGGGTCGGGTGGGCGGAGAGGAGGGCCAGGGCGATGGCCCCGGATCCTGTCCCTATGTCGGCCACCAGGGGCTCGGGGACGGGCCTGGCCTGGCCCGGGACCGTTTCGGGCTCCCGCGCTGGCCCGGGGGCCGGGGCCTTCGGCGGTTCGCCGCCATCCCCGGATTCCGGGTCCTCCTCGGGGGGCAGATCCGGCTCCTGGGCCGGTCCCTCGGCGGCCTCCTTCAGAAGCCTCAGGGCCTCGTCCACCAGGTGCTCCGTCTCCGGCCTGGGAATGAGCGTGTCCGGGGTGACGGACAGATCCAGGCCGTAGAATTCCTTTTGGCCCAGGATGTAGGCCACCGGCTCGTGGGCGGCCCTTCTCCTAACGAGCTCGCGGTACTGGCAGATCTCGGCCTCCGAGAGGAGGCGCTCGAAGTTCACGTAGAGGCTGACCCGCTTGAGCCCCAGGACCCGGCCCAGGAGCAGCTCGGCCTCGAGCCGGGGGCAGGAGGGGTCCTTCTTGGCCAGGAAGTCGGCCGTGATGGCCAGGATCCCGGCCACGGTCAAGGGCCGATCAGACATGGGCCTGGCTCGCGGAGGCCAGGAGCCTGGCCTGGAAGAAGGCCCCCACCTGGGAGATTATCTCGGCGAGGTCGCCGTCGAGGATTTCGGAGAGCCGGTAAAGGGTGAGGCCAACCCGGTGGTCGGTGACCCGACCCTGGGGAAAGTTGTAGGTCCTGATGCGCTCGCTGCGGTCGCCCGTGCCGACCTGCTCCCGGCGCTCGTCGCTTATCCTCTGGCGCTGCTCGGAATTGGCCTTGTCCAGGAGGCGGGCCCGGAGGACCTTGAGGGCCTTGAGCTTGTTCTTGAGCTGGGACTTCTCGTCCTGGCAGATGACGACCAGGCCGGATGGGACGTGGGTGACCCTGACCGCCGAGTCGGTGGTGTTGACGCTCTGGCCTCCGGGGCCGGAGGATCGGAAGACGTCCACCCTTATTTCCTCGGGCCGGATGTCCACGTCGACCTCCTCGGCCTCGGGCAGGACGGCCACGGTCACGGTGGAGGTGTGGATCCGGCCCTGGGCCTCGGTGGCCGGCACCCTCTGGACCCGGTGGACGCCGCTCTCGTGCTTGAGGTGGCTGTAGACCCGGTCGCCCTCGATGGAGAAGACTATCTCCTTGAAGCCCCCGGCCCCGCCGGAGGGGTTGGAGCTCAGGATGTCGCAGCGCCAGCGCCGGGACTCGGCGAAGCGGTGGTACATGCGGTAGAGATCCCCGGCAAAGAGGGCGGCCTCGTCGCCGCCGGTCCCGGCCCTGATTTCCAGGATGGTGTTCTTGTCGTCGTTGGGGTCGCGGGGCAAGAGGAGGGCCTTGAGCTCCTCCTGGTCCCGCCCGAGGCCGAGCCCCAGCTCGTCCAGCTCGGCCTGGGCCAGCTCCCGCACCTCCTGGCTCTGGTCCTCCAGAAGGCTCCTGGCCCCCTCGATCTCGTCCTCGGTCCTGGCGATCCTCCGCCAGACCTCCAGGATGCGGCCCAGCTCGGCCAGGCGGCGGGCGGTGGCCGTGTAGGATCTCTGGTTGCGGATCAGGTCCGGGTTCTGGAGCTCGCGCTCGAGGTCCACGTATCGCGACTCGAGATCGGCCAGTTCTGTCAGTTCGAGGGACATGGGGATTCCAGGGCCTGGCCCTTTTCCGGCAGGACCGCCTCCAGGGACTTGAAGGCCACTTCCAGCTGGGCCTCGTCCGGGCGCCGGGTGGTGATGCGCTGGAGGATCAGGCCCGGCCAGACCAGGGCCCTCCAGAGGCGGCCCGACTCGGGCCTGCCGGCCAGCCTAGTTATCTCGTAGGCCACGGCGGCCAGCAGCGGGGTGAAGAGAATCTTGAGGCCCACGCCGGCCAGGGCCCTGGGGAGCCTCTCGAGCCCGCCGAAGGGGGCCAGGAGGGGAAAGGCGATGGCGAAGAAGAGGATGCTCGCGGACAGGACCAGGAAGATGAAGGCCGTCCCGCAGCGGGGGTGCCAGGTCGGGAAGGCCCTGGCTTCGGCCGGCGAGAGCGGCAGCCCGGCCTCATACACGTGGATGGCCTGGTGCTCGGCCCCATGGTAGGCGTAGACCCTGGCTATGTCTGGAATCAGGCCTATGCCCCAGACGTAGGCCAGGAAGATGGCGAATTTCAGAAGGCCGTCGAGGAGGTGGAAAAGGAGGGACATCTCGTCGAAGCCGCCCAGGACGCCGAGCCAGATGGAGAGCACGTGGGGGAGGGCCACGAAAAGAAAGAGGCCCATTCCCAGCCCCAGGGCGAGGCTGAGGAAGATGGCCAGGGGACCTATGGCCTTCGCGTCTGGCCGGCCGTCGCCATCCGCTTTCGGCGCGTCCTGGCCCCTCGCGGCGGCCATCTGGTCGCCGGCCGTGACCTCCGTGGAATAGCTGAGGGCCTTCACTCCCAGGACCAGGGACTCGACGAGGACGGCCAGGCCCCTGGCGAAGGGATACTTCCAGGGCTTTCGGTTGGTCCAGGCCCGGTGGTCCTTGACACTGCCCTCGATGGAGCCGTCGGTCTTTCTGACCATGACGGCCCATCGGCCCGGTCCCCTCATCATGACTCCCTCGATGACCGCCTGCCCGCCCACGGTTTTCCCTGGGGTCACCGGCGGTGCCGGTGGCCCCTCGGGCGCGGCCAGGCCGGGCCAGAGGAGGAGCGCCTGGGCCAAGGCCTTCCGAGAAAGGCCGCCGGTGTAGTCCACGGCCCTAGACATCCCGAGGCCCCCTGGTCCCTACTTCTTCTTCTTGCTGGTCGGCTGCGGGGCGTTGGCGTACTTGCGCTGGAAGCGCTCGACCCGGCCGGCGGTGTCGATCAGTTTCTGCTTGCCGGTGAAGAACGGGTGGCAGGCGGAGCAGATTTCCACCTTGATGCCGTCGAGGATCGAGCCGGTCACGAACTCGTTGCCGCAGGCGCAGACGGCCGTGACTTCCTTGTAGTTGGGGTGAATGTCTTGCTTCATGGCGACTCGTCCGCCTCTAGCCGGCGGCCTCCCTGGGTATGTCGAGGTTGTTGCCCTTGGCCGTGGACGCGCCTTTCGGGAGACCGTCCCGGTCCCTTTGCCTGACCGCCGGGTGGGCCCGGCTCGTCAGCGCAATCTGATATTTAACCACAGGGTGCCTGGCTAGTCAAGGCCTGTTTTTTGGTTTTTTGTTCTTTTGTTGGGCTCGTTCGTGGTGGAGCCCGTCTTTAGGGGCGGATAATTGAAAGCCCCCGCAGGGACGACCAAAACCCTGCGGGGGCGAATCTTTTGGACAAAGGCAGGGGGGATGCCCCTGCCGCCCGGAGTTCCAGCTCCCGGCGGCATTTTTAATCTAACGCGGGTCTGGTTTTCTGTGGCTCCCGGCGATCCGGGGGCCTGGGCAGGCGCGAAGGGGAAGTGGGCCAGGCATTGGGCCCGAAAAGGCCCCAGGCCGGAAAAGCCCGGGGCCATGGGAACTTTGGGGCGGGGCAGTCCCAGGTTACCAGCGGGTCCTCATGTGGTGCAGGATGGAGACCTTGATCTCCTCGGCCTCGGTGAAGATCATGGCCCGCTCGGCCTTGACCTTGTCGACGAAGGCCTGGTCCTTGAGGCTGGGGAGGTTGATGTCCACGGACAGCATGGCCGCCCGGATGGCCGCCTCCAGGACGATGGCCGCGACGCCGCAGTCGCTGATGGCGCCCTTGTTGCCGAAGGGGGCGAGCTTGCCGGCCTCCTTGAGGAGGTCGAGGCACTTGCGGCAGACGTTCAGGGGGGCCAGGGTGGCCTTCTGGCCGGCGGCCTGGATGGCCTCGCCCCGGGCCTTCTTCTGATCGTCGGTGTCCTTGGGCAGCTTGAAGGTGGCCATGTAGGCGTCGAAGGCCTCTATGTCGCCGATGGTCATTGCCTTGAGTTCCTCGATGCCGTCCATGAAGGCCTTGAGGATGGCGTCGTTCTGATCCTGGTACTCCTCGTAGCCCTTCTTGCCCTTGGTGAGGCTGGCCACCATGGCCCCCATGGAGGCCCCCAGGGTGGCCACGACGGCCGAGACGTTGCCCCCGCCGGGCACGTGGGCGCTGGAGGCGGCCACCTTGAGGAACTCGCTGATGCTCATGTCGTAGACTGGCGGTATGTGGTGTGACATTATCGACCTCTCATTTTAATTGCCAAAGGGCGCGTTTTGGCCCGCCCTGGCCTGTCCGGGGCCAGGGCCTGGGGAATTCTGGTCCGCGTGCGTTCCGTCCGGGGCCGATCTCTAGGAGAGTCCCTGCAGCTGGATGGCCTTGAGGAGGTTGCTCATGATGATGCTGGTGGTAAGCGAGCCCACGCCGCCGGGAACGGGGGTCAAGAAGGCGACCACCTCGGCCGCCCCGGCCTCGACGTCGCCGGTGATGGAGTTGTCGGGCAGCTGGTTGATGCCGGCGTCGATGACGATCTGGCCAGGGGAGAGCATGCTGGCCTTGACCAGGCCAGGGCTGCCGGCGGCGGCCACGACGATCTCGGCGGCCTTGGTGATGGAGCCCATGTCGACGGTCTTGGTGTGGCAGACGGTGATGGTGGCGTCGCGCTTGATCAGGAGGCTGGCCAGCGGCCGGCCGACGGTGTCGCCCCTGCCGACCAGGGCCACCCTCTTGCCCTTGAGCTCCACGCCGCTGCGCTGGATGAGCTCGATGCACGACAGGGGCGTGGCCGGCACCAGGGCCAGGTGCTCCTGGCCTCCCAGGAGATAGCCCCGGTTGACCGGGTGGACGCCGTCCACGTCCTTCTTGGGATCCAGGCGGTTCATGACCAGCTCCTTGCGGATATGCTTCGGGAGCGGGAGCTCGACCAGGATGCCGTGGACCTTGGGGTCGGCGTTGAGATCGTCTACGAGCCTTAGGAGGTCTTCCTCCTTGACGTCGTCCGGCCTGATGTGGATCTCGACCTTGATGCCCAGCTTGTCGCCGACCTTCTCCTTCGACTGGGCGTAGACCCTGGAGGCGTCGTCGCCGCCGGCCAGGACAACGGCCAGCTTGGGCAGGATCCCTTTGGCGGTCAGTTCCTTGACCTTGGGGATGAGTTCCTCGCGGATGGCGTTGGCCACTGGCAGGCCCTTGATGATTTGTGCCGTCATTTTAGCTCCTTGGGGATGCGTTTTAATAGCCTGGTCCTGTTATAAGGCAGGCGGGAGTTGGTTCATGGGGCTGCGGGCGGCCCGGCCGGGGCCGGCTCGCGGCGGGGCGGGCCGAAACGGCCAGTTTTCCGGAGAGGTCGCCGTTTCGTCAAAATTAGTTGACACCGCATGACTGTGGTAGAATCAAAACGAACCGTGGCGAGCGCGATGGCCCGTCCCAGACCTTCCGCCGGATGGCCCGTGGCCTTCGTATCAACCGTTGGCCTTCCCTTGACCCTGGGGGGTCTCCGGCGGCCGGCGACACGTTGTCTTTTTTTGGCACTTTACCATGTTCCGTTTTTTTTGCCAAATTTTATATTTCGCTGCCCTGCCCTTGACCCTCCTGTCCGGCTGCATCGCCCTGGCCGCTGGACCGCCCGAGGGGCCCGGCGATTTCCCCCCCGACGGTCTCCTGCGCTCCCAGATCTGGCAGCTGGCCGCCTGGCTGTCCCCGGCCTCCGGCGACCGGGGCGGTCTTGTCTGGCGCGAGGCCCTGGTCCCCCAGGAGGCCGGCCGTCCTCCGCTGAGACTGGCCATGGCCTTCGCCGACGACCTCTCGGCCTGGCCCATGGCCATTGAGGCCGAGTGCCGTCTGGATGGCCCAGGGGACGACGGGCGCGTGGGCTTCCTGAGGGACGCCCGGCCCTTCGGGCAGGGGAACCTTTCCCTGGACTCGGCCGGCCCGGCGGAACTCCGCGGCGGCGCGCGGATCATGGAGGGATGTCTCGGCAGGGCCATCGACGGCCTGTCCCTCGGCCCCTACCTGGAGCCCTTCGAGTGGGAGCTCCTGGAGCCGGGCCTCTGGCGGGCCCGGACCAGGGCCAACTACGGGCCCAGGCTGGGCCCCAGGGACGTGTTCCTGGTCAGGGCCTCCCCGGACTTCTTCCGCCTGGCCCCCTACCACGAGTCCGAGGAGGGGCCCTGGCGGGAACGCCCAGGCGACATACGGGCCTGGGCCAGGAGGCTCCCGGGGGCCCCCGTCCTGGTCAACTCAGGACAATACTTCCCCGACCGCTCCTACATGGGCCTCCTTAGGCGGCAGGGCAAGGACATCGGGAGCCGGGCCCACGGGGCCTACAGGGGCTTCTGGGTCCAGGATCCCTCCCTCGGGGCCGACCCCGGGAGGCCGCGGGCCACGCTCCTCGACCGTGAGATGGTCCCCGAGGATGACCCTGGCCAGGAAGGCTACGGCACCGTGATCCAGTCCTTCATGGTCCTGGACCGCCTGGGCCGGACAAGGGTCAAGAGGTCCGAGCGCCTGGCCAGCAGGGCCGTCCTGGGCCTTGACCGCCAGGGGCGGGCCGTGGTCGTGCTGGTCAAGGGGGCCATCGCCCTGAGCGACCTGGCGGTCTTGGCCCAGAAGATGGGGCTGGTCTCGGCCCTGGGCCTGGACGGGGGCCTGGAGACCCAGATGGCCCTGAACCTCCCCCAGGGCCTGGAGATCCAGGCCGGACGCTATTCCCACAGTTTCCTGGGCAGCTTTTTGGCCGAGGAGCTGGGGCAGACGCTGCCGTCGGTGATTGCCTTCGAGCGTCTGGCTCCCCTGGAGGCACCCGCCGAGGGCGACGGGCCCACTGGCCCCGGCGGGCCTGGCGAAGATCCCCAGGGATCCGCCGAATAAGGGACGACGGGCCCATGGGGGCCCAATTTAAGGCGCGCCGGGACGACGGCCCGGCCAGGTCAAGGAGAACGACGTTGACTGAAGCGGCGAAATTCGGCTATAAAGAAGTCCTGGTGTTCACCTCAACCCCCAACGAGTACCGCTCGGTCAGCCAGCACCTGGGCCGGGAGGCCTTCAGCCGGCTGGGCTGCTCGGTCATCGAGTGCGGCCCTGGCCGGATAAACGCGAGCTTCGCGGCGTCCAGGGAACTTGCCGCCAGGCAGGCCTCGGGGATCGGCTCGGTGGTCTTCCTCGGGACCGGGACCTCCGGCTCCCTCTCCATGGACCTCCGGCAGGGCGAGGTCATAGCCTCCAACTCGGCCGTCATCTCCGACTGGCGCATGGAGGAGGGGGACCAGGTGACCGTGAGCCCCTACGGCTGGTTCGACTACCGCCCCCCTGACCCGGGCCACGTGGAGAGGATGGCCATCGAGTGCCATGACGATCTGGTGCTGGGCCTCCTGGACCGGCTCCCGGGGGAGGGCTTCCGGAGGGGACGCCTCTTGACCTCGGAGGCCTTCGTCGCCGGCAAGGACAACAAGCTGTCCAAGGGGGCCACGTTCAGGGCCCTGGCCTGCGACATGGAGAGCGGGGTCTTCGCCTTCATCGGCGACCGCCTGGCCAACGTGCCCTGGCTCAACATACGGGTCGTCGCCGACACCCTCGACGAGACCCTGGACGACTATTTCGCCATGGAGCGCGGGGTCACCGACATCCTGGGTCTCAGGGTCGCCGAGGCGCTCCACATCCTCGACTCGCTTTTGTGAAAGGGCCGTCCATGCAGGGCAAGGCCCCAGGGTCCTGGCCATAAGGAGGGACAAAGTGCCTATTAGACTGGTCACCCATGACATAGTCGCCATGCGGGTTGGCGCCGTGGTCAACGCGGCCAACAACCAGCTGGCCATGGGCGGGGGGGTCTGCGGGGCCATCTTCAGGGCGGCCGGGGCCAGCGAGCTGTCCCAGGAATGCCAGGCCATCGGGGGCTGCAAGACCGGCCAGGCCGTGATCACCTCCGGCCACGGCCTCCCGGCGGGACACATCATCCACACCGTGGGCCCGGTCTGGTACGGGGGAGGCGGCGGCGAGAGGGAGCTTCTGGCCAGCTGCTACTCCGAGAGCCTGGGCCTGGCCAGGCGAAACGACATAGGGTCGGTGGCCTTCCCCCTCATCTCGGCCGGCATATTCGGCTACCCCAGGGACCAGGCGGCCCTGGTGGCCCTGGAGGCCATCGGCGCCTACCTCCTGGAGGACCCGGCGATGGAGGTCTTCCTGGTCATCCTCGGCTCCAGGGGGGAGTTCGTGGAGCCGGACCTCCTGTCCAACATCTACAATATTGAGTACCAGGCAGCCGTGCCCGACCCAGGCCGCGGCGACGGCGGTCCAGTGGGTAGCCGGATAGCCGACCTGATGGCCCTAAAGGGCCTAAGGCCAAGACGGCTGGCCGCCCTGGCGAACATGTCACCGGCGGCCCTCGACAAGATCCTCTACGGGGAGCCCACTGACCACCCGACGCTCCTGGCCCTGGCCATCGCCCTGGATCTCCCCGTCCCCGAGGCCGACCGGCTCCTGGCCGGCATCGCCCACTGGCCCCACGAGGACAGGCGCAGGCAGCTTGCCTTCTACTTCCTCGACCAGGGCATCTGCGACATCCACAGGATCAACCTCAACAATTTCGCCCTGGATTTCGACACCCTGCCGTAGGCCATCCCCCGCCTGGCCGTCCCGGCCAGGCCCAACCCCCCTCCAGACCACCAGAAAAAAGGATGGAGTCGCGATCATGGCTGGCGTGCATGGGCTGCCCAACATCTAATGTATGGGACTGCTACCGCCATGACAACGGGCCCCACCATGGAGCCCTGTCACCATGACCGGCCTGTTTTGCCTTCAGTAATTGTTCGGCCTTGCCAATGAGGATATGAATCAATATTTAACAAGACGATCAAAAAGATCCAATATTATGCCAATAAATATACAGTTTCATTTTTTGCGTATTTCAGGAAATAAAAATTTTACTATCCATAATTTGCTTATGTGGCATCGAGATAATTTTAGCTGATCAGAAAATTGAACATTTTAGTTGTACATGAAAATAAAAAAATGTGTATAAAAATATGTACGCACTATCTATGCCATGACCTTGACTTTTGCGCAAAGACAGTCTAGAATATTGAAATAAAGTAAGGGCTGGGGATATTTTTTTTGAGTATCGTTTTTGCCAGTCGATACTTAACTCCCTCTTTTTCAGAACCGAAACGTCATTAGAAGCTGGATTAAGTAGTTCAACCTACGCAAAAAAGACAATGCGTATCTGCACATCGGAGCCATCCATGAGATTTGGGGCATTGAACGAAATATGCCCGTACTACACAATGTACCCACTCGACTTTCCATTGCGCGTGCTGAAGGAACACGGCAAGCGAGGAGACTGGGTGATCGATCCTTTCTGCGGCCGGGGTACCACGAATTTTGCGGCCCGCTTGCTTGGGATGCCTTCGATGGGCATGGACAGCAGTCCGGTAGCGGTCGCTCTCGCGAAGGCGAAACTCGCCAACGCTGAGCCGGGTCGAGTTGTGGCGGGCGCCAAGGCCATCCTGGACGCTGAAAAGGAACCGACACAGGTTCCTTCTGGCGAGTTCTGGAGACTTGCGTACCATGAACGTACTTTCATGCAGCTCTGCCAGCTCCGCGAGGCATTGCTCGGCGAGTGCTCTTCCCCAACGCACATCTTATTGCGAGCGATCATACTCGGGGCACTCCATGGCCCGCGCCCGAAGGGAACTCCATCGTATTTCTCGAATCAATCGCCGAGGACCTTTGCGCCGAAGCCTAACTATGCGGTGAAGTTTTGGACCGCGCATGGTATGCGTCCAGACAACGTCGACGTGCTATCGATCATCAAGATGCGTGCGGAACGCTACCTCGTCGAGCCCTTGCCGGACGTCGAAGGCGAGGTGAGACTCGGGGACAGCCGGGTGGCGGACACGTTCAGCGATATGCCGAAGGCACGCTTCGTTGTCACATCGCCTCCGTACTTCGGGATGCGTACCTATCTGCCGGATCAGTGGCTGCGGCTTTGGTTTCTCGGTGGTCCTGACTACGTCGAGTACCGCCAGCCAGAGGGACAGCTCAAGCACTCGAGCGCAGCTCACTTCGCCGCCGAAATGGGCAGAGTCTGGAAGAACGTGGCCTCGCATGCGACCGCAGGGGTGCGTCTGATTATCAGATATGGTGGGATTCACGATCGAGCCGCCGAACCGATGGATGTCCTAAAAAAGTCGTTGGTCGACTCCAGCTGGAGGATGGTCACTGTTAGGGCGGTACCTGATTCCGAACTTGGGCGCCGGCAGGTACGGCAGTTCCAGGCCGAACCGAAGAAGGCCATCGCCGAGCATGACGTTTATTGCCACCGTGCCTGAATAGAGAGAGAGCCAATGAGCCAGAAGAAACCGGCGGCAGGAGGGAAGACTCAGCAAGCAGCGGCGAGCCATCTCTTCGATTTTGAGAATATATCGTTCGTTGACGGCGAAAGCAGACCCAAGACGACGGACGAAGAACTGAACAGTCGCTATGCTAAGGGCGAGATCCGGATCGTCACGGAGCAGGCCCGGTATCCGCTTGCAGGCATCCTCGGGATGCTCGAGGAGGTGATAGAGGGAGATACCGGCGATAAGGAGCGTCGTTACAAGCTTGACCCTGAGTATCAGCGCCGCCATCGCTGGAGTGTCGAGCGGAAGTCTAGGCTGATCGAGTCGTTCCTTATGAACGTGCCTGTGCCGCCAGTCTTCCTCTATGAGCGTGACCTAGCGCGTTTCGAAGTGATGGATGGGCGCCAGCGTCTAACGGCGTTGAGCGGCTTCTATGCCGACGAGTTTGCGCTCACCGGGCTGCAGTACTGGTCAGACCTTGATGGGCGGAAGTACTCGGAGCTTCCATCGAAGGTCCGCGATGGCATTGATCGCCGTTACATCTCATCGATTATTCTCCTCAAAGAGACGGCGGCCAGCGAGGAACAGGCTGCGATGCTGAAGAAGTTGGTCTTTGAACGTCTCAACTCGGGAGGCGTGAAGCTTGCCAACCAGGAAACACGCAACGCCGTTTACAACGGTCCACTCAACAAGCTGTGCCTCGAACTTTCTGCGAACGGTAAGTTCCGAAGCATGTGGGGCATCCCGCTCGACCCGAAACCTGAGGAAACAGACGTCGAAGAAGAAGTCGCCGACGAAGAAGTCGATGAAACTATCAACGAATCGACGAAGGCGGGCACTCACATGTTCGAGAAGATGGAGGACGTGGAACTTGTTTTGCGCTTCTTTGCCTACCGCCAGATCGGTAAGTCTAAGGCGGGATTGAATAAAATTTCTGAGTTTCTCGATCGGTTTATTGTTGTGGGAAACAAGTTCCAGGTAGAGGATCTCGTGGAGTACCGCACAATGTTCGAGGCGACCGTCGATTTCCTTTGGGACATGCTTGGGAACGAAGCGTTCACTGTGCTCGATCCCTCCAAGAAGCGACCAACCAAGATTGTCTACGACCCCCTCATGTTCACCGCTAGTGGCCCCGATGTGGCACCCTACCGTGTCAAGCTCGTCGAAAAAAAGGACGTACTGCGTGAAAAGTTGAAGGCGATGTACGAGAAGAACCGGGAATTGTTCTCTGGGCGTCGCACGAACCTCAAGGACACCCAGGATCGGAACCGCTGCATGAGTGAGGCCTTCGCCGCTGCGATTGCCAAGACCAAGCAGTGATCACAACGGAGCCTACCTGTGCGCTCTACATTGGATGAGTTCATTGCGGACCTGGTTGAGCTGAAGACGCTCATCGAGTCGATCGGCCCAGTCAATCGCGTCCTAGCAGATCACAAGGACACCGTGGTGCGGCGGTACATCTCAATCCGGAGACGCTTCGACTATGCGGCGTTCACTGTCGCTCTGTATGCGTCGTTTGAAAAATTCATCGAAAACCTCATCACAGAATATGTGCAGCTTGAGGCTCGCCGTATCGGCGACTATGCGATGCTCCCACAGAAGTTGACGGACAAACATCTGAGGAAGTCGGCTGAACTGCTCTTTAGGAGATCCCTTGGGAAGGGCCGCTATGTCGGCATGAGCGACCTGGGCGTGGTTAAGAATCTCTACGATTGCCTGAGCGGAACTAAATCCTACGTCCTGAACGAGGTTGCGGTCATCGCCCACGAAAAGAACCTGCGTGCGAATGAGGTCGATATTGTCTTCGGCGTGGTTGGTATCGATAAAATTTGCGAACGCGTCTGTCACGCCGATGCGATGATGGCTTGGTACTGCGACGCCATGGGTTGCAAAGCGCCACAAAATGGCGTGAAGAGAACAGTTATCGAGAAGCGCCTCGAAGACATCGTCGAGCGTCGTAATCAGGTCGCCCACCGTGGAGGCAATCCCACTGACCTCCTCGGTGATGCAGCGATGAAGGATGCGGTTGCCTTCATCAAGAGTTTGGCGACATCGATCTTCGGACTCGTGGCCGGATGCTATCTCCAGAACAACCACTTCACGTCTCCTAGCAGCACCGAGTTGAGGCTGCGGGCCACCAGGGGCGGCCCCTACAAAAAACGGCAGATCGTTGTCGTAGACAAGCCCGCCCAGAGACTCTTCGTCGGCCAGCCCGTGTTTGTTATCCTTGAGTCCACCGGTGCGCGGTGGGGGCGTATCCAGAGCTTGCGGGTCGATGATGCCGACATGCAGGAGATTGAGGCGAACGCAAACGCTCCCAATGGCGTCGGAGTTGGACTAGACTTCAAGTATCCAAGTGGCACCGATGTAAAACTCATTGCGCTTCAGACCGATGACGACGTGCTGTGGAGCCCGTTGGAGTTGGTTGCCGGTCCAACAACTTCGGCGTGCTAATTCCAGAAGAAGATGGGCTTCCGTTTGCCGGTATCGGCGTTCAGCCTCCACGGTACCCAACGCCGATTCCGGCTCATTGGCAGCAACGAGAAATTGTGAAGGGCCTTGGAGTATCCAAGGGACAAATGGATTGCCTTCCTGCATCCTGATCAACACGCTTTGTGGAAAGAGACCTCAAAGGGCCGTTGAAGATTTGTTGTTCCGCCGGAACGGGGAAAATGGTTGTGGCCCCGTATCTGGCTGCGCATCTTGCCCGCGTCTGTCCCAACGCCAACATCATTCTGAGCACCTTGAGCTAGCCCCTTGCCAGTGCGCTTCAATCCAAGGTCAGTCGCCTTCCGGCCTATGAACAGAAGCTGGCGGAGCATTATGTCCTCGTCTCCTATCCCGCATGGGCGGCGAGAGCCGCACGGGAATCCGTAAGAGTTTAACATCAGGCAGGCACGGAGCGAGGTACGGAAAGCCGCATGCTTGGGCTGAAGTTGGTGACTATAGCCGGGCCGCGCGGGCTCATGGCGAAATGAAAAAACTGGAATCGATTGATGACGAACTGGTTGAATAGGTATCTTGGCCGTTTTTTCGGGACGTTGCGCATCTATGAGTATGAGGTTAGGGGACGCAGCTACGAGACCTTTGTTCGCCGGTCCATCGCGAAGTTCCTAGACAGCGAGAATAAGGAAAATCCCTTTGACGTTTACCTGAGTTTATTCCACTTGCGCAAATGAAAAACGAACTATGCCGCCTGCCCCAGAACCGGAATTGGCCTGAATGGTATTGTGCCATGTCTGGTCCACGATCCCACCTCACGATTTAGGCAGGCCGACGCAATGGAGGCTAGTATCTTGCTTGTTCTTAGTGATGGACAAAGATGCCTAATTTTGATCCGGGCAACTTGGGTCGAGAACTGCCGATTGGTTTCGCCGCCACAAAAAACCGAAGTCAAATGGCCGCCAATCCCGGGAATGCCGAGAAGCCAAAGCTCCGTAATAGGCGGCGTGAGACATGGGTTTGACGGTTTCCCCAAGAGGCTCCAGAAAGATGACAGAACTCATATGACCGTTGATTATAACAAATTTTTGAGTCATGACCATTAATTTTTTTCATTTGACAAATTACTTTTGCGTCCGTATAATCATATAAGTATTGGGACAAGAAAAGCCGCCATGTCGTGTTTTGGCCTGAGGCCGATTGCGCTCTGATCGGACAAAACGCTTACCAAAGCCCAGAGTTTTGGGAGGAGGGTCGTATGAAAATCAGACAAGATTTTGTTACTAACAGCTCGTCAACCAGCTACATCATTTCTCTCAGGGGAGAATTCACCAAAGAGAACTTTTTTAAAGCTCTCAAAGTCAATGAAGACAATGAATTCATATCATTTTTTGATGATCTATTTAAAATAGTTGATCGTGACCGTAGATATGATGATAAAGATTATTGTATTAATGATGATTGCAGTAATATAGACGAGATAATTGATTATTCCTATAGTTTTAAAGAATATAAGGATCAAATTATTAAATGCTTACAAGAAAATAGAAAATGTTACGTTGGTTCATTTGATGATCAATCCACACCGTTAGATTATTATCTTTGTTATAAACCATTTGTTATAATTAATGATGATATTTTATTTATTAGTCCAGATACTAATTTTTGATAAGAAAATAGTTATATTTTTAACTATATAAATAAAAATAAGGCATAAAAAATAAAACATATACTTTTAATTCTAAACTCTGGTGTCGAGCATCTAATCTTGCTGACCTGAGTCTGGGGCCCCCAGGAATAAGGGCTTCAGGAATAATATGCGCCGTCAAAAAAACCTGGTTGCTTGGTTGCCACAGGAAGTGACCCACGACGAGCATAACCAAAAACATTGGAATTCCGCAAGACCGCCGCCTGCGCCTGGACCTGGATTTGCCGGACGATCTTCCCATCGGGCTGGCCTAGCTTCGGCTGACCATTACCCCGGAAAAGCCGGGCCGGCCCCTGTTCGAAGGGCCGGCCCGGCTGTCTGAAAGATGTTGAAGGCGACGGCGTGGACTCGTGGCGGAGATGGCGCGACGAGTGGACGGAGCCGTTGGAAGAAACCGAAGCCGGGCCGATCCGGGTGGAACCACGGGCGGCCCTGATCTCCGCCGACGAGTTGATCGAAAGAATCGGCGGCCTGCTGCCGTCCGGCGAACCTGACGCCATACGGGGCGAGGCCCGGTTCGGATATCCCGGAAAACCATTCAATCCCGGCCAAAGCCCGGCGGGCGATCACCTGGAAAACGGCTGATGCGGGCCAGATGTCTGTGGGCAGCAATTTCATCATCAGCTATCTTCAAGGGGCGCGATGGGCGTTTGACTTCGCCTGGGGGCTGACCGGAGCGGAGCTGTATGCCAGCGTCATCACAGAAATGGAAATTCCGTCATAGTGCCTGATCACCGTTGAACAGGAACGGCGCGCCTGCCTTTTCCGGGACCAGGTGACAATCGTGCCGCTGGGCGAAAAAGTAAAATCAGTAGCCATCGCTCTGAGGCGAAGCACCCGCCAGAAACTTTCTGACGCCATTGTGGCCGTGGCCGTGGCCGTGGATGTCGTTCTGGTCACCAGCGACCGCCGCCTGGCCAAACAGGGCTGGCCGGGCCTGCGGACGCTGAATCCCTGGCTGACCGGCATTACCGCTAAATAGTGTCTCGCCTTGGGCGTACCTAGAGTTGCCCCGCCAAATAAGGGGGAACCATAGGAGACTGCCAGCTAAGCTGGCGGATCTGGATTTATCGGGCCAGACCGCCAGTCCATAAAAATCCAAGCCAATCGAAAATGGGATTGGGCGCCGTCAATCTGCTTAAACCAGGCATGGGCTAGGCCAGACGCCATTTGACCAGTCCTACGTTTGGGATTTCCGCGGGTCGTCGGTGTAATCTGGCATGGCCTGTGACGTCCAAGGAGTGGCTGGCCTCCAAAACCAGCGGCCAGCCGCACAGTGACAGTCCCCAATGCTTCGGCCACACGACGAATGCCCATGGTTTTCAGAGAAGCCGTGCGCCGATCTGGCAGGCTTGGAGTTAGGATTGTGGTAGGCGGCAGAATGCCCGCGCTTGAACCGACCGTGGTCCTCTTTCCTTGTTAGTCCCGGTAGGGTACAACCGCAGGTATTTCTTCACCGGAGCAAGCGCTTCCGGCCATGGGGCGCCGCGCTTCCCCGATGGCGGCGGGAATGGGGTGGTCTGCCGCGATTCCGCTGTTTTCATCTTGAGGCATGGGCTTTTTGTCGGCTTTTTTGAGCCTCAAGGCACGCCGTGTCCCAACTGGCACGGCAATTTGTCCGTTCGCTGACGCTCTCGCTGAACTCCTCGTCAATCATTCCATCCCAAGATCCCAAGAATACTTGAGAGCCTGTCATCAGAATATAAAAAACAGCAAAGATAACTGCCTGTTATCCGGTAAACTTAATCAATTGTTGGCAATATGCCTTCCAGAGATACTCCCCCGCCAGCCTAGACGGATTCCTCTCTGCCTTTGGGGGCTGGGCCCCAGTAAGCCGCCATTGAGCCGCCTGGTCGTTGTCTTTCAGCGACCGGGGAAGGAGATCTTTTGGTTTTACGACAAATATGTCGTTTTTTTCCACGTGACCCAAGTTCAACGGCTTGAGCCAATCTCGGCACCCAGTTCTCGGTCCTTGGTACAAACAATCAGGCGTCCTGCCCCGCAGTTGACGGGCCATGGACGAATACCACTCCATATCTGAGGGTGGGGCGCCTTGGCTTAAGCCGTTGACATGGCCCAGGGACCCGGAAAAACGGGGTTTGGGTCCCCAAAGAGGTGTCTGCCCAGGGAAAATTAAAATTATATCTTTAATTTTGCCATGATAGCCCAGCCCGGTTTCCTGGTGGTCCTCTTGGCCCGCTTGATGCAGTAGGGACGTCCAGCGAATGGCTCGCACCGCGAAGGAAGTTGGGCCTGCGCCGCGGTTCCTGGGCGTTGCCAGGCGTCGGCGCTATGGGAAGCGATTTGTCGACCCAAGGATAGGGCGACAGGCCTCTCTGGCGGCTCCAGGACCGCTAATTCTAAGTCGCAGTCAAAAATTTACTATTATGGCAAGACAAATTTGAAATATATTCATCGATATTTGGCTTTTATAAGTCAGTTTTTAAATACGATTTAGAATAAGGAAGGGAGTGGCCGGTCGAGGCCAACGGAATGTTGGGCCAGAATGGCGAATTGATGCCGGACAATGGGCATCTCAGGACAAGGGCCGGAAAAGCCCACGGTGACGAGGCGTCGGCCTGTATTGTCGGCGGAAGACGGCTTATGGGCGATGAAGGCGCCATAATCCAGGGGGCGGCCCAGGAGGGGGCAACGCCGTCGGCCGGTCAGGCCTTTTCCCCTCGCCTGAAGCCGAAGGCGGCGTAGAGGATCAGGGCCCCGCCGGCCAGGGCCCTGGCCGTCAGGGGCTCGTCGAAGACAAGCCGGCTGGCCAGGGCCCCGCCGAGGACCTCCAGGCTGCCGATGACGCCCACCTTGAAGGCCGGCAGGTACCTCAGGGCGGCGTAGGTCGTCAGCTGGCCCAGCGAGCCGAAGACGGCCAGGCCCGCCCCCAGGGCCAGCAGGGAGACGCTGGCCGGGGCCAGCCCGACCCCGAAGGACGCCGCCAGGGGCCAGGCCGAGAGGACGGAGAAGAGGCTGTAGGAAAAGAAGGGCCACAGCCCGTCGTTGTCGTCGCCCAGGCGCCGGATCAGGACGCAGGGCAGGGCGAAGAGGAGCGAGCCCAGAAAGGCAGCCAGGTGGGCCCAGCCCAGGCCGGGGCCGGCGGCGGCCCGGTCAGGCCAGACCAGGAGGGCGCAGCCGGCGAAGGCCACGGCCAGGCCCAGGGCCTCCAGGGACCCAATGCGCTCCCCGTTCACGAGGAAGCCCAGGATGACCGAGAGGGCCGGGTAGAGATAGAGGATGACGATGGCCTGGTAGAGGGGGATGGCCGTGATGGCCGTGGTGACGCAGGCCGTGCTCAGGGCCGAGGACAGGCCGGCCAGGCCTAGGATCCCCAGGTGGCGCCTGGCCGGGCGGCTGCGGGTGGCCAGGGCCAGGGAACCGGCCAGGACCATGCCGACAAGGCCCCTGATCCAGAGAAAGCCCAGGGGCGACAGATCCCGGCTCAGGATCTTGAAGCCGGCGTTGAAGAGCGAGTAGAGGAGGGGGGCCGAGAAGGCCAGGAGCAGGCCGGTTTTTTGAATTTTGTTCACTATGCGTGACCTATATTCGCATTGCGATTGAGGTAAAAAAAATGGCCCGGGCCAGGGACGGCCTGGCCGTCTGGGTGATGGCCAGGGGTCGCCGATATCCGCGTCCCGGACGGGCCCCCGTTTCCGATGCCCTGGTCCTGGCCCCGGGGCTCAGAGGGCCAGGCCGCCCTTGGAGCCGAGCTGCCCGGTGAGGAGCCCGGTGATCTCCAGGAGCCTCCCGCTCAGGCCCTTGATGGTCTTGACCCGGCTGGCCGGCCCCGAGACGCTCAGGGCGAAGGAGGGGTAGCCGTTGAGGTCGAAGATCGGGGCTGCCACGCAGTAGAGGTGCAGGGCCAGCTCCTCGTTGTCGACGGCGAAGCCCCTGGTCCGGATCCGGGCCATCTCGGCGGCAATCTCAGCGGGCCGGGTGATGGTGTTGGCCGTCAGGGCCTCGAAGGGGCCGCCGGCCAGGAACTCGTCCAGCTCCGGCTGGGGCAGGAAGGCCACCATGGCCTTGCCCAGGGCCGTGGCGTGGGGGGGGCAGGATGTCCCTATCCCCGAGTCCATGCGCAGGAGCTCCCGGCTCTCGACCTTGTCCAGGTAGACGACCTGGCCCCGGTCCAGGATGCCCAGGTTCACGGTCTCGTCGAACTCGGCCGCCAGATCCCGCATGAAGGGCTTGGCCATGCGCCTGATCTCGAACTTGTCGGCCTGGGCCATGCCCAGGCCCAGGAGCTTGAAGGTGGCCTCGTAGTCGCCGTGGCCGTCGCGCCGGACGTAGCCCAAATCCCGGAGGGTGGTGATGAACCTGTGCGAGCTGGCCCGGTTTATCCCCAGGAGGTTGGCCGCCCTGGTCACCGATAGCCGGCCGTTCTCGACGATGGCCTCCAGGATCTTGAGGCCCTTCTCCAGGGAGGAAATCTGGTAGTACTTTTTCTCAGCCATCGGGCCACGTCCTCGCGGTGCCTCGCCCCGGCGGGCCGCCGGGGCCGGGCTTCGTTCTTAACCTGAACGCCTGTCACGCATACAGGGACGGGCTATTGTACCCCAAAATCTGGCCCCGGTGACGATTATATCGCCAGGCGGCCAGGGGTGCCAGAATATCGGAACAAAAACGGGATATTGGCCCGTGCAGAAATTATTTTTTCGCCTCCCCCGGGAAAAAGCCTTGACAGTGGTCCGGGTTTGCTATATTTTATTCATATATCGAACGCTTGTCACACATAGCGAATACATTTGGCCGGCCTTGGACGCCTGGCCCATCATTCCGGCCCACGGGACCAGTTTCCCGCATGGACCAGGCCGGTCGAGACAGATAATGGAGATAGACACATGTTCAAAGCCAAGCATCTGAAGGAAATCCAAGCCTTCATGGAAAAGAAGGGCCTCCCCGGCCGGGACGCCCACGCCCTGCCGGACAGCCCCCTGGCCTTCGCCGACGGGGCCCACTACCGGATCGAGATTGCCGGGATCGAGCGGTTATCCAACTTCAGGGCCATGCTTGACGAGGCCAGGAAGCTGGACCTCCCGGTCCACAGGGCCATCTGCACCGTGGGCGGCTCGACCTACATGCCCTTCGGGGAGATGAGGGAGCTGGCCCGGCTGGCCCGCGACAGCCAGGTGGAGCTGGTCATGGTCGTCGGCCACCGTAAGTCCTGGGACGTCGGCGCGAGGGAGCTGGGCTTCCCCGAGGGGGTCCCCCAGGGGCCCAGGCACCGGGGCAGCGACAACGTCACCTACTGGATAGAGGACATGATGCGCTGCCTGGAGGCCGGGATGAGGGGCTTTCTGGTCTACGACGAGGGCCTTCTGAGGCTCCTGGGCCAGATGCGGGCCGAGGGCTTCGTCCCGCCGGAGACCTTCTTCAAGTGGTCGGTCTTCGGGGGACAGTCCAGCCCTGTCGGGGCCAAGCTCCTCGAGGATCTGGGGGCCAACACCATGAACCCCATCTCCGACGTGAGCCTGGCCATCCTTGGCTCCATCAGGGCCGCCGTGAGGATGCCCCTGGACGTCTACATGATCATCGTGGACGCCTTCGGGGGCATGTACCGGGCCTACGAGGCCCCGGAGATCGCCAGGGTGGCGGCCCCGGTCTACTTCAAGATCGAGCCCGGGACCTCGGAGGCCGACATCTACAAGCCCTGGATCAAGGAGCAGGCCCATGACGACCTGATCCGGGCCAAGGTCCAGATCGGCGCCATCCTGCGGGAAATCGTCCAGCGCCGGTCACCAGGCCTGATCCTCTCGGCCCCAGGGCCCAAGGATCTGACCCTGCCGGCCGCGGACTGAGCCCATCCGGGAATATCAAGGGCTGGCAGGGGCCTCCGGCCCCTGCCCGCCACGAATGGGGGGAAACATGGCCAAGCGTTCGCCGGCCTCGACGGCGCTCTTCCTTATCGACAGAATCGTCTTCCATATCGAGGAAAAGGTCGTGGCCCTGTCGGTCATCGGCCTGTCCGTCATCCTCAGCTGCAACGTGGTCCTGCGCATGTTCAATTCCTCGCTCCCCTCGACCGAGGAGCTGAGCCAGTTCCTGATGTTCTTCATCACCTTCCTGGGTACCAGCTACGCGGCCAGGACGGGCATGAACATCCGCATGTCCATGCTGAGCGACGCGATGAAGGGCAAGGCCCGCAAGGCCCTGGCCATCTTCGTCTCCGCCATGACGGCCGCGGTCATGTTCTACGTCGCCTACCTCTCCCTGCGCTACGTGATGAAGATAGCCTCTCTCCACCGCGTCTCGCCCATCCTGCAGGTGCCCGTCCAGTACGTCTGGATAATCATGCCCATCGGCATGTTCCTGACCGGCGTCCAGTACGGCCTGGCCCTGGCCCGCAACATAATCAGTCCCGGGGCCTGGGTCTCATTCTCGGTCCCCATGGAGGACGAGCCCTCGGCCTTCAGCGACTTCGACGAGAAGCTGATTAAGGATCAAGGGAACGGCGAATCCTCCTCGCCCAAGGAGGCCTGAGATGATATTCCTCCTTTTTGGCCTGATGGTCATCCTCCTGGTCCTCGCCTTCCCCATGATGGTGCCCCTCATCGTGGCCCCACTGGCCACGGTGGAGGTCTACTATCCCGCCCTCGACCCGATGAACCTGACCCAGCAGATGCTGGCCGGGGTCAAGCCGCTTTCCCTGGTGGCCGTCCCGATGTTCATCTTCGCCGCGGACATCATCTCCAGCGGGCAGGCCGCCCGCCGCCTGACCGACCTGGTCCTGGGCTTCCTGGGGCATCTCCGGGGCGGTCTGGCCATCACGGCCGTGGCCGCCTGCACCGTGTTCGGGGCTGTCTCGGGTTCCTGCCAGGCCACGGTGGTGGCCATCGGCGGGAGCCTCAGGCCCAGGATGATCGAGGACGGCTACAGCGAGTCCTTCGCCACCGGGCTCATGATCAACGCGGCCGGCATCGCCCTGCTGATCCCGCCCAGCATCGCCATGATCATCTACGGGGTGGTCACCGGCAGCTCGGTCGGGGAACTCTTCATCGCCGGGGTCGGCCCGGGCCTTCTGGTCTTCGTCCTCTTCTCCATCTACTGCTACTTCGCCGCCGCCCGCATGAACCTCAGGCCCCATCCCAAGGCCTCCTGGTCCGAGCGTCTCCAGGCCTTCAGGAAGGGTCTCCTGGCCCTGGGATTCCCGGTCCTGGTCCTGGGCAGCATATACCGGGGCCTGGCCAGCCCCACCGAGGCCTCGGCCCTGGCCGTCCTCTACGCCTTCGTCGTCGAGGTCCTGATCTACAGGAACCTGAAGCTGAAGGACATCTACAAGATTGCCCTCTCGACCGGCCTCGTGACCGGCGTGGTCTTCATCCTCCTGGCCATGGGGGCCGTCTTCTCCTGGCTGGTCGGCTACGCGAAGGTACCCGACCGGATCCTCCCCGACATCCTGGGCCCCAATCCCTCGGGCGTGTATCTGATGACCATCATCGCCATCTCCTACTTCATCGCCTGCATGTTCGTGGACTCCATAGTGGCCATCATGATCCTCTCCCCCATCTTCCACCCGCAGGTCATCGCCACCGGCCTCGACCCGATCCTGGTGGGCATCATCGTGACCATGCAGGCGGCCATCGGTGCGGTCACGCCGCCCTTCGGCTGCAACATATTCACGGCCATGGCCGTCTTCAGGCAGAACTACTTCTCGACCATCAAGAACGTCTGGGGCTTCCTGGTGGCCTACATCCTGGCCGTGGCCTTGGTCATCTTCTTCCCGCAGATATCGCTTTTCCTGCGGGACATGACGATGCGCTGATGTCCATGTTGATTTATTTATCCAGTAATAATATACATTTAATTTCATGATCTAAAATTGATTAGAATTTATTTGGCTAATTGACCATAATCTGAACATCTGGCTCGGCAAGCTGACGGCTGAGGGTGCCCTGCGGCACCCAGAAGGGCCTGACATGCCGGCCAAACACCAAGGAGGCTTTATGTTTAAGAAGACGATAGGCACCCTCACCGCCCTGGCGATTTGCCTGGCCCTGGGCACCGGCCCCGCCCAGGCCGATCCCATCGAGGTCAAGATGGGCCTCGAGGAGATAACTGGGAGCGTCCAGGATACCTTCGCCCAGTACTTCAAGGCCAACCTCGAGAAGGCGGTCCCGGACTTCAAGGTCGAGATCTATCCGGTGGGCGTCCTGGGCGACGCCAACGACATGGCCGAGCAGGTGATGAACGGCGTCATCCAGTTCGCCATGCCCACCTCCCACCTGGGCTCCTTCATCCCCATGGTCCGGATCTTCGGGGTCCCCTACATCTGGTCCAACGACATGGAGGTCAACAAGGAGCTCATGACCAAGAGCAAGGCCCTCTACGAGATCCTGGGGAGTGCCTACCAGGCCAACGGCATGAGGCTCCTGGCCATCTTCCCCGAGGGCTGGCAGTACTGGTCCTCCAACAAGCCCCTCAGGAACCTGGGCGATTTCGCGAACCTCAGGATCCGCATCATGAGCGACCCCATCCTGGCCGAGATCTACAAGGCCTACGGGGCCAACCCCCTCCAGGTCTCCTACGCCGAGATCTACTCGGCCCTCCAGCTCAAGCAGCTGGACGCCAACATCCAGCCCCTGTTCGCCCACGAGGAGATGAGCTTCTACGAGCAGCAGGACTATTTCACCAACCCCTTCGAGATGCCCTTCGTCTCGACCTTCGTGGTCAACGACGACTGGTTCAAGGGCCTGCCGCCGGAGACCCAGGCGGCCATAGTCAGGGTGGCCCAGGACTCCATAGCCAACACCATAGCCGAGGCCGACAAGATGAATTCCGAGCGCCAGGCCAAGATGTCCCAAAATAAGCCTGGCCTGGTCTTCTACGAGCTGACCCCGGAGGAGCAGGCGCCCTTCCGGGCCCTGGCCCCCAAGATAGAGGCCATCTTCGTGGACATGGCCAAGCCCGACGGGCAAAGGCTCCTCGACGCCCTCAAGGCCGAGAGGGAGGCCCTCGAGGCGGCCAGGAACTGAGGCCGGGCGGCCAGGGGCCACCCCGCGGCCCCTGGCCGGCCAACAACCAAGCCATAGGAGGACGACATGAGCGACGTCTGGGCGGAGGCCCTCCTGAACCTCAGGAAGGCGGCCGCCGTCATCGACCTTGAGCCGGAACTGCTGGCCAGGCTGTCGGTTCCCATGCGGTTTACCGAGTTCGCGATCCCCCTGCGGATGGACGATGGGCGCAGGCTCATGTTCGCCGCCTTCCGGAGCCTCCACCAGGACGCCACCGGCCCGACCAAGGACGGGACCAGGATCCGGCCCGACCTGGGCCCTGGCGAGATAAAGGCCCTGTCGCTCTTCATGAGCATCAAGCACGCCGTGGCCGACATCCCGGCCGGCGGCGGGAAGGGCGGCATCGTGGCCGATCCCCGGGCCCTCTCCGAGAACGAGTACGAGCGCCTGGTCCGGGGCTTCATGCGCCGCCTGCTCCCCAGGGGGGCCTTCGCCGACGTCCCTGGCGCCGACATCGGGACCGACGCCCGGGCCATGGCCTGGATGCTCGACGAGTACGAGCAGATCACGGGCCGCCACTCGCCGGCGGCCGTAAACGACAAGCCCTTCGAGCTGGGCGGCTCCCGGGGGGGCCACGAGGCCACCGGCTGGGGCGTGGCCATCTGCGCCGACCTGGCCGCCAGGGAGCTGGATCTAGCCGGCGGGAGCGTGGCCATCCAGGGCTTTGGCCAGGTCGGCTCCGTGACCGCCCTGCGGCTCCACGAGATGGGCTACAGGATAGTGGCCGTCTCGGATGTCTCCGGGGCGGTCGCCGACAGGGACGGGCTAGACGTCCCGGCCCTCTTCGCCCACGTCGACGGGACCGGGGCCGTCTCCGGCTTCGGGGGGGCCCCCGGGCTTGCCTCGGACATCCTGGAGCACGACTGCCAGATCCTGATCCCGGCCGCCCTCCAGGACGTCGTCACGGCCCGGAACGCCGCCAGGGTCAGGGCCAGGCTGGTGGTCGAGGCGGCCAACGCCCCGCTCTCGCCCGAGGCCGACCAGATCCTGCTGGACGGGGGCGTCCACATCGTGCCCGACGTGGTGGCCAACTGCGGCGGGGCGGTGGTCTGCGACTTCGAGCGGACCCAGGGCCTCTCCAACGACTACTGGGACCTGGCCAAGGTCAGGGAAAGGCTGGCCGGGCGCATGGAGGCGGCCTTCCTGGCCGCCAGGGAGACGGCCTCGCGGCACGGGGTGCCCATGCGCCAGGCCGCCTGGGCGAAGGCCCTGGCCAGAATCCGCTCGGCCATGCTCTGGCGCGGCTGGGCCTGAGGCCCGGCCGGCCACAAAACGGAGGACGCGAATGAACTTCGGTCTGGACGAATACGCCGAAAGGCTCCAAAAGGTCAAGGACTCGATGTCCAGCAGGGGCATCGAGATCCTCATCGTCAGCGACCCCAGCAACATGCACTGGCTGACCGGCTACGACGGCTGGTCCTTCTACGTCCACCAGGGCCTCCTGGTCTCCCTGGACCTCCCTGAGCCGGTCTGGTGGGGCCGGGGCATGGACGGCAACGGGGCCCGCCTGACCACCTACCTGGCCCCCGGGAGCATCAGGCCCTACGAGGACGGCTACGTCCAGAATCCCCAGAGGCACCCCATGTCCTTCGTGGCCGGCCTCCTGCGGGAGCTCGGCCTGGATCGGAAGGCCGTGGCCGCCGAGGCCGACAACTACTGGTACACGGCCAAGTGCCAGGCCACCCTGGCCCGTGAGCTGGGCCGGGAGCCCCTGGACGCGACCGGCCTGGTCAACTGGTGCCGCCTGGTCAAGAGCCCGGCCGAGATAGGCTTCCTCAAAAAGGCGGCCCTGGTCTGCCAGGGGGTCATGCGGGCGGCCGTGGACAACGTGAGGCCCGGGCGCCTCGAGCGCGAGGCGGCGGCCGAGGTCTACCGGGCCTGCCTGCTGGGCGCCGACGGGGCCAGCGGGGACCACCCGGCCATCTTCCCCATAATGCCCTCCAACGAGAGGACGTCCTGCGCCCACCTGGGCTGGGATCCGGGGAGGGCCTACGCCAGCGGCGACCTGGTCCTCCTCGAGCTCTGCGGCGTCCATCTCCGCTACCACTGCCCCCTCTCCCGGACCGTGTTCCTGGGCCGGCCCCCCGAGAAGCTCCGCCATGTCGAGAAGGCCGTCCTCTCCGGCGTGGAGGCCGTCCTGGGCTTCATCCGTCCCGGGGTCCTGGCCGAGGAGGTCGAGGCCCGCTGGCGCGAGGCCACCGCCCCCTACGGGGTGGTCAAGCCCTCCAGGCTGGGCTACTCCATCGGGGCCAGCTACGTCCCGGACTGGGGCGAGCGGACCGTCAGCCTCCGGCCGGGCGACGGGACGGTCCTCCAGGCCGGCATGGCCCTCCACGTCATGCCCGGGATCTGGGAGGACGACCTGGGCTTCGAGTCCAGCGAGCCCATCCTGGTCACCGAGGGGGGCTGCGAGCCCCTGGTCAGCTTCCCCAGGGGCATCCTGACCCCGTGAGCCCGCCCACCCTTTCCGCCCCCAAGAGGGCAGGGAGCAGGAAATGCCGGATCTCAAGAAGTTCCTTTCCGTCCTCGGGCCTGACCTCATAGCCCTCCGGCGGGACATCCATCGCCATCCTGAGCTGGGCTACCGGGAGGAGAGGACGGCCTCCCTGGTCGAGGGCCTCCTCTCGGAGCTGCCCGGCCTCTCGGTCGCCAGGCTGACCGGCACCGGGGTGGTCGGCGTCCTCGGCGGCGCCGGGGAGGGGCCGACCCTTCTCCTGCGGGCCGACCTGGACGCCCTGCCCCTCGCCGAGGAGAGCGGCGAGAGCTTCGCCTCCGAGACGCCAGGGGTCATGCACGCCTGCGGCCACGACGGCCACACGGCCATCCTCGTCTTCGCCGCCAAGGCCCTGGCCGCCCTCCGGGACCGCTGGGCCGGGACGGTCAAATTCGTCTTCCAGCCCAACGAGGAGGAGGTCGGGGCCCTGGCCATGATCGAGGCCGGGGTCCTGGAGGACCCGGCTGTCTCGGCCGCCGCCGCCCTCCACCTCTGGGCCCCCCTGCCCCTGGGCCGGATATCGGTCGCCGAGGGCGTCAGCTGGGCCGGCATGGACCACTTCCGGATCAGGGTGACCGGCGTCGGGGGGCACACGGCCTCCCCGCACCTGGCCCGCGATCCCATCCTGGCCGCCGCGCACATCGTGGTCGGGGCCCAGATCCTCCAAAGCCGGGGCCTCGACCCACTCCTGGCCTCGTCCCTGGTCTTCGGCCGCGTCCAGGGCGGCCAGGCCGCCAACGTCATCCCCGAGTCAGCGGAGCTGGAGGGGACCCTCCGCTACCTCTTCGACGGCGGGGGCGACGGCCCGGGCCGGCCCAGGGCCCGCCTCAGGGAGCTGGCCGGTGACCTGGCCCGGGCCTACGGGACCTCGGCCGAGGTGGACTTCTACTGCTCGCAGCCGCCGCTCTCGAACGACCCGGCCATGGCCGCCCTGGGCCGCCAGGCGGCCATCGAGACGGCCGGGCCGGGCTCGCTGGCCACCTTCCTCAACATGGGTGGGGAGGACTTCTCCGAGTTCTCGGCCCGGGTGCCCTCGGTCATGGCCATGATCGGGGCCGGCAGCCCCGAGAGCGGGGCCGTCCATCCCCACCACAGCCCCAAGTTCAGGCTCGACGAGCGCTCCCTGCCCCTTGGCCTGGAGTGGCTGGTCCGCCTGGCCCTGGCCTATCTCCGGGCCCGCTAGAAGAGAGGTTTTGCCATGACCGTGACGGACTGCCCGACCCTGGCCGACGTCTACGCCGCCCGCGCCCGCATCGGGGGACGGGCCATCCGCTCGCCCCTGATCCGCTCCCAGGCCCTTGGCCGCCTCACAGGCGCGGAGGTCTTCCTCAAGCTGGAGACCCTCCAGCCCACTGGCTCCTTCAAGGTCCGTGGGGCGGCCAACAAAATCCTGTCCCTCTCCCGGGAGGAAAAAAGCCGCGGCGTCATCGCCTTCTCCACCGGCAACCACGGCCGGGCCGTGGCCAGCGTGGCCCGGGCGGAGAATCTTCCGGCCGTGGTCTGCCTCTCCGAGCGGGTGCCCGGCTACCGGCTGGAGGCCATGAGGGAGCTGGGGGCCGAGGTGGTCGCCTTCGGCCAGAGCCAGGACGAGGCCTTCCGGAGGGCCCTGGAGATCCAGGGCGAGCGGGGGCTGGCGATGGTCGCCCCCTTCGACGACCCGCTGGTCATCGCCGGCCAGGGGACCATGGCCCTGGAGATCGCCGAGAGCCTCCCGGGCCTGGCCAGCCTGATCGTCCCCCTCTCGGGCGGCGGCCTCTTCTCTGGGGTGGCCCTGGCGGCCAAGGCCATAAACCCCCGGATTGAGATGGTCGGCGTCTCCATGGCCGTGGCCCCGGCCATGGCCAGATCCCTGGAGGCCGGGCGGCCCGTGGAGATTCCCGAGCGCGACAGCCTGGCCGACGCCCTCCTGGGCGGGATTGGGCTCGAGAACCGTTTCACCTTCCGCCTGACCCAGAAATACCTCGACCGGATCGTCCTGGTCAGCGAGGAAGAGATAGCCGCGGCCATGGCCCACGCCTTCGCCCGCGAGCGCCTGGTGGTCGAGGGCTCGGGGGCGGTGGGCATCGCCGCCATCCTGGCCGGGAAGGCCAGGCCCAAGGGCCCCGCGGCCCTGATTCTCTCCGGCGGCAACGTCGACCCGGGCCTCCTCCACTCGCTGGTCGGGCAGGCCATGAAGAAAGACCCGGTCGCCTAGGCCCGGCCCCCAGGCCGGCCCATGGGCGCCCCAACCCAGGAGAACGCATGAACAAGGATCCTTTGTTTTCCCTTTCCGAGTACCAGGCCCGGCTGGCCCGGACCAAGGAGGCCATGTACCGCCAGGGCCTCGAGGTCCTCCTGGTGTCCGACCCGGCAAACATCAACTACCTCTCGGGCTACGACGGCTGGTCGTTCTACGTCCACCAGGGCCTCCTGGTCCTGATGGACTTGGAGGAGCCCGTCTGGTTCGGGCGGATGCAGGACTCCAACGGGGCCCGCCTGACCAGCTGGCTCCAGGACCAGAGCATCCGGGGCTACCAGGACCACTTCGTCCAGTCCAACCTCCGCCACCCCATGGACTTCGTGGCCTCGCTGCTCGCCGAGCTCGGGGCCGACCGCCGCCGCCTGGGGGTGGAGACCGACAACTACTACTTCAGCGGCCAGTGCCTCAAGTCCCTGACCCAGAACCTCCCCCAGGCCACCATCCTGGACGCCAACCTCCTGGTCAACTGGGTCAGGCTGGTCAAGTCCCCGGCCGAGATAGGCTACATGCGCCAGGCGGCCAGGATCGTGGAGAGGGTCATGGCCAAGGCGGCCGAGTCCATCCGAGCGGGGGCCAGGGAGGGCGACGCGGCCGGGGAGACGGTGAAGGCCCAGCTCTCCGGGACCGACGAGTTCACCGGCGACTACGCCTCCATCATGCCCATCATGCCCTCGGGCATCAGGACCTCCACGGCCCACCTGTCCTGGGTCGACCGCCGGTACGAGACGGGCGACCTGGTCCTCCTGGAGCTGGCCGGCAACAAGCACCGCTACCACGCCCCCCTCTCCCGGACCCTCATCATCGGTCAGGCCCCGGCCGCCCTCGAGGAGGTGGCCAAGGGCGTCATCGGCGGCCTCGAGGCGGTCCTCGACTTCATCAGGCCCGGGGTGACCGGCGAGGAGGTCGAGGGTCGCTGGCGCCGGGCCATCAGCGGCACCAAGGTGGTCAAGGAGTCACGCATGGGCTACGCCTTCGGCCTGAACTATCCCCCGGACTGGGGCGAGCACACCGTGAGCCTCCGGCCCGGCGACAAGAACGTCCTCGAGCCCGGGATGACCATCCACGTCATGCCCGGGGTCTGGCTGGACGATTTCGGCTTCGAGTGCAGCGAGCCCATCGTGGTCACCGAGACCGGCTGCGAGTGCCTGGCCAGCTTCCCCAGGGAGCTCATCAGGAAGTAGGCCTGGCCCACTGGCGGCCCCCCGGCCGCGCCCACACCTCCCCGCCCGGGCCCCAGGCGTCCGGGCGGCCCAGCCGAGGAAGGAAACCTTGAAAAGAGAGACAATACACACCCCCATGGCCCCTCCGCCGGGGCCCTACTCCCAGGCCGTCAGGCACGGGAACCTGGTCTTCGTGTCCGGCCAGACCTCCGAGGACCCAGGCACGGGCCAGCCCGTCCGGGGCTCCGTCGCCGAGCAGACCCGCCTGGTCCTCTCCAACATAGAGGCCATCCTCAAGGCCGCCGGCTCCAGTCTGGAGCGGGCCCTCAAGGTCAACGTCTATCTGAGCGACCTGAGCCTAAAGCCGCAGATGAACGAGGTCTACAGGGAGTTCTTCAAGACCTCGCCGCCGGCCCGCATCGCCCTGGCCGTGGCCGGCCTGGATGATGGCCTGGACGTGGAGATCGACGTCATCGCCGCCGCCGACTGACCGGGCGGCGGCCAGCCATACATCGCCGCAAACGCGCAATCCCGGCAGGACCAGTGCCTGCCGCGGCCAACCACGGGGCCATGGGCCCCTCGTCAAGACCTTGCCCCGCCACGTCCCTCCATACCAGCCGCCCGGGGGTTCACGCCCCCGGGCCCACCCTGGCGCGACCATGCCCGGGGCAGTCTTCCGGGGCCCCGCGCATTTGCAGGCCCCCTGGAAAAACAATTGCTCCATAGTTTAATTGATTATATGTCTTTGGCATGAACTGGTCAAATAAGCCACCATAGACCAGGAGCGTCTCACATGGGATTGCCCTGGCGATACCGGCACTGGCCATAATTACCTGTACCCGCTTGAGAGGCGGCCGCAATTCTCGGTGAGCGCGATCTTGCGCGAGCGAATGAGCAGATTGGGCACCCCGCCTCTCCTCAAAGTCTCTAAGCAGGGGAGAGAGGGAGGGGGGCTGCGCCAGATCCAGAAAGGCAATACTGGCCCGATGCCGAAAAGATATGCAGATGGCAGATTAAAATGTGCTTGACTTTGAAAGAGGCGGTGGTTATATTGAAAGTAATCTTCCAATTAGGCTTCGCCTTGGATTGTGAAGATGTTTTAGTTTTTGCAACTTTGGATAATAACTAGGCAACCTAGATCCGATCGTGTGATAACGAAGGCCAAAAACGCCAACAGGTGTTTTTGGCCTTTTTTTGTTCTTGGAGGATCTCACCCATAAATCAAATAAGTCAATTATGAATACTGTATTACTACTTAATTTTATAAATATTAATTATATAGTTATTAATATTTATTTTTATTAAAAATAAATATTATATTGGGTGCCAATTGGACTTATTCCAGCCTCATTCAGGACATGGCTAGCGGTCGGGCAAATCCCAACGTGGAACCCCTTGATAATTTAGCCCAAATCGTCAAGGAACAGGGACTTGACCTGGAGACGGCTGGCTGGTGAACAAGCTCTAATGCTCCCCAGTCGTCTTTCCTATCGTCGCGATGTCTTTGGACAGGAGCTCAAAACAAGATTCTATGGCCAGATCGGTGAATCCAAGGCAACGGACATTTGGCATGATCTGGCTTTGAAAGGACCTTCGACGAGGCCGTCGCTCCTGAGTAAAACAACTGGCCGGTCAAATTAGGGAGGAGACCATCCATGAAAAACAAAGGCTTGTTCGCAGCTCTGCTTATTTTTTGCTCTCTTGGCATGGCTCTCATCCCATTTGGCCAGGCCAAGGCCCAGCAAGCGCCCCAAACGGTCATCGTGGGGACACAGCCAGATTTCCCGCCGTTTTGCTTCGCTGACGGTAACGGCCGCTTGACCGGCTATGACTTGGAGATTTTGCGTATTATTTTCGAAAATCTACCAGAATACAAGCTGGACTTCTTGCCTAGCTCCTGGGACGGGATAACCATTGGCCTGGAATCAAACAAGACCCAGATTATCGCCGACAACATGACCTGGAACGAGGAGAGGGCGGCCAGATACCATCTATCGAGCCCCTACTACAACGTCCTGGTCCATCTGGTGGTCAAAAAGGGCCGGACCGACATAAATTCCCTGGAGGATCTCAAAGGCAAAACATTGGAGTTGGTGGTGGGCACGACCCCGGCCTTGGCCATCGAGAAATGGAACGAGGAAAACGGAGGCGAAATCAGAATCCAATACACCAAGGCCACCAATTACACGGATCCACTCCAAGACGTGGCAAACGGCAGGGTGGACGCCTATGTGGAAAATCTGGCCAACTTCAACCATGTCGTCAGAGAGCGAAACCTGGATATACAGACGGTCGGCGAGCCAATTTTAAAGCTCCCAATCATATACGTCTTCCGAAGGGACGAACTGGGACTGACCCTTAAAGACAAAATTAATGCCGGTCTTGACAGGTTGAAGTCCGATGGCACCTTAAAAGCCCTTGCCCTTGAGTGGACGGGCAGCGAAGCCGGGGTGCCTGAATAAGGCAGATTAGCTATCGTCCGGAAAAGGAGAACTCATGGCAAACGACAGATATTTACCCACGCGTCTTGCCTTTTTGACTATTCTCGCGCTTGTATTGTCGTCCTTTTACCCTGACCCTGTCGTGGCGCAGGACGGCCACAAAACAATTTACGTGGCCACACAGCCCGATTTTCCGCCATTTTTTTTCATTGACGAGTCCGATCGTTTGACCGGATATGACGTTGAGGTGGTACGGGGCATCTTTGAACGATTGCCTGAGTACAAGCTGGAATTCTCTGTCAGTGCCTGGGACGGGATTCTTTTGGGACTGGAGTCCAACAAGACCCAGATGGTCGCCGTGGGGTTCAATTGGACGGAGGAACGCGCTGAGAAATATAACCTCTCCGAGCCCTATTTTCAGAGCCAGAACTATTTGGCCGTCAAGAAAGGCCGGACCGACATAAATTCCCTGGAGGACTTACGCGGCAAGACTTTGGCTGCCGTCGTGGGCACCGGCGTGGCTGCGGGGCTACAAAAATGGAACGATGAGCATGGCGGCCAGATTGACATCCGTTTCGTCAAGGCCTCGGGAAACATGGCTGACCCCTTGATAGAGGTGGCCGACGGGCGGGTGGACGCTTGGGTCGAGGAATATACCAACATCAACAGGGTACTGCAGGAGAAAGATTTGAATGTCCAGATTGTGGGCGAACCTGTTTTGGTCTATGACAATGTCTTCGCCTTCAGGAAGGATGAAGAAGGCACGGAGCTCAAGTCAAAAGTGGACGCAATAATCAAGGAACTCAAGAAAGACGGCACATTGAGCCAATTGGCCATAAAGTGGATCGGTACCGACAAGGGAGTGCCAAAATAGTGGAGATAAATAGGAACGCCTGGAGATCTTAATGTACGAGCTACTCGATGTTCAAGCCATATTCACAAACATGCCCAAGATACTCTCACGCCTGCCAGTAACCCTGGGGGTGACATTTGGGGCTATGCTTGTGTCCACGGCGATAGGCCTGACAATTGCCCTGATCAAGGTATACAAGGTTCCCGTCATCAGGCATATGGCAGGCTTCTACGTATCATTCATCAGGGGTACGCCTCTTTTGGTCCAATTGTACCTGGTATATTATGGCGTACCCCGTTTCTTTGACTATCTTTACCGCGCCCATGGTTGGTTCGGGCAAATAAACTTCAATCTGATTCCGCCAGTGGCCTTTGCCGTGGGCGCCTTCGCAGTGAATCTGGGTGCCTACCTGTCCGAGACCATCCGTTCGGCCATAGAGACTGTCGACCGCGGCCAGTTCGAGGCCGGCATCTCCATTGGCCTTACGAGGGGACAACTCATGCGCAAAGTCATTTTGCCGCAGGCTCTCCTCGGGATACTGCCAAACTACGGGAATACTCTCATAAGCACAGTGAAAGACACATCCCTGATATTCATGATTTCGGTCGTGGACATAATGGGCCAATCACAGATTATCGGCGCCCGGACACTTAAATTTTTCGAGGTCTACATCTCGGTTTCAATCATCTACTGGCTAACCTGCATTCTTCTGGCCAGAATTCTCTCCGAGCTGGAGAAGAGGGCCAGGGTCTACGAGAGGAAACTTGTCGAATGATCCGCCTAAGCGCCTTGAACAAATATTTCGATCAGCACCACGTGCTGAGGGACGTGAGCCTGGAGGTTGAAAAGGGTCAGGTGATGGCCGTGTTGGGACCAAGCGGGTCGGGCAAGTCGACTTTACTGCGCTGCGTGAATTTTCTCGAAAAACCATCAAGCGGAAGGATTGAGATCGGATCGCTCTCTGTGGAGGTGGACAAGGCCGACAACAAGGCCGTCATGGCCCTGCGAGCTGCCACGGCCATGGTCTTTCAACAGTATAACCTTTTCAAGAACATGACGGCTCTTCAAAACGTCATGGTGGGTCTAACGACTGTAAAAAAAATGCCCACCTCTGAGGCCAAGGGGAAAAGCCTGAGACTTTTGGAGAAAGTCGGTCTGGGGGACAGAATGGACTATTATCCCTCACGGTTATCCGGCGGCCAGCAGCAAAGGGTATCCATAGCCAGGGCCCTGGCCCTCAACCCAGAGGTCATTCTTTTTGACGAGCCCACCAGCTCCCTGGATCCAGAGTTGGTGGGAGAGGTCTTGGCCGCCATCAAACAGGTGGCCAAAGAGGGCAACACCATGATCATCGTTACCCATGAGCTGCATTTCGCCAGGGAAGTCGCCGATACGGTGGTTTTTCTGGACAAGGGGCTAATAGTCGAACAGGGAGACGCTCGTCAAATTTTCCACGAACCGAAGGAGGAGAGAACCAGGCGGTTCCTGGATAGGGCCCTGCGTCCATTTGTTTACCAGATATGACAGGGGAGCCCCAAGCGATGTCGGCTTTAGGGCAATTACCCTAAGGAGGCAAGCCTTGTTTTTGGAGCCCTTGGAAACGCGACGCCGGCTTGGACGGCAGGCCCGGTTCTTTGACAATGGCGCGGCTGACGAAGGCGCCTATTTCGTGATAGTCGCCCCCGATCCAAAGGCCATGGCCGATCTGCCAGAGCCGGCGATCCCACATACCCTGGAAGGCCGCTGGTTTGACATTGGGTACCGGGTAGCCTCCCTCCAGAGAGAGGCGAGGGCAAGATACTGGGCGGCTGACGCGGTGCCGACCATATTCGTTGACTTTGGCTGCGGCAATTTGGCAGGTCTTATCGGCGCCCCCTATCGACTGGCCGAGGGGACGATTTGGTTTGATGTCGAGCCAATTGTCCACGACTGGAGGCTACGCGGCAATTTTACGCTGAATCGGGCCAACCCCCTGTACCAGGCAATTCGCGACACCACCCGACTCCTGGCCGAGGAGTCCGAAGGGCAGTATTTCGTTGGCGTTACCGACATTGGGAGCAACCTGGATGTCCTGGGGTCATTGCGCAACCGGCAGTCCCTCCTGATGGACCTGATAGCCAGACCTGGGCCCGTCAAGGCTGCCCTGGCGGAGATAGACCGTCTTTGGCTGGAGTTTTTCGAGGAAAATCTCAGCTGGATCGGCGCCCACCTTGCAGGTCTGTCATCCTTCAGCCCCCTTGTCTACCAAGGCCGTTGGTACAAATTGATGAGCGAGTCATCGGTCATGATATCTGCCTCCATGTTCGAGGAATTCATCATCCCATGCCTGGCCTGGCAGATCGAGCGTCTGGATCGGGCCATATTTAACCTTGATGGCCTCGGTCAAAGACACCTGCTGGACCCAGTGCTGAGCCTGGAGGGTCTCCTGGCGGTCGAGTGGAATCCGGTCCCTGGATATGACGCCAGGCATGGGGACTATCGCAAAGACTACACCAGCCGGGCAAGCCTGGAAGTCGGAAGACGTATCCAGGCCCATGGCAAAAAACTGATTTTGACCAAGGTCAAGCCCGACCAGGTTGAGACCATCATGTCCGGCCTGAATCGCAACGGCCTGTTGCTGGCCGTGGATTGCCAGCACCCTTCCCAGGCTGACGACTTGGCCGAGCAAGTCCGACGTTGGCAAGAATGACTCATTGTAGGCAGGATATAAATTGCCTATATATGCATTTATAATCTTTTATAAATTTGTTGTTTGTTATTGCGTAATAATTATCATTTAATATTTAATTTTTGAGGCTTAAATAATGGTTATTGATCTTAATGCGCCAGAAGCCATCATCCGCGAGCATCGCCTGGGCTCCGTGTTAAGCTATCGCGGACCGGCTTCCGAGTTGTGCCGCTTGTCCCGCACTGGAGGACTGAGTTGCCACGACAACACATTCAACCAGTGTGGCGATTGCTCGGCCCAGAGGGCCATGCTGCCAATATCGCAAATCCGCGACGGGGCCATGGTCAATCACGCCCCCATTGGTTGTGCCGGCGATTTCAGCCTGTTTAATTCCCAATTCCGCCGGGGCTTGGGCTATCGTGGCCTGCCGGCCAATAATCTCAGGGCCCTGAGCACCAACTTGACCGAATCTGACATGGTTTATGGTGGAGCCGACAAGCTTGCCCGCACGATTCGCTTGGCGAACCAGCGTTTCAGCCCAGCGGCAATTTTCATCACCACGTCTTGCGCCTCCGGCATCATAGGCGATGACGTGGAACAAGTCAGCCAGGAAGCCGAGGCGGAACTTGGAGTGCCCATTGTTCCAGTCTATTGCGAGGGTTTCAAGTCGCGCATCTGGACAACTGGCTTTGACGCCTGCTACCACTCAATTTTGCGTAAGCTGGTAAAGCCTCCCAAGGTAAAGCGCAGGAACCTGATAAACATCATGGGTTTTACGAATGAGCCGGCCTTCACGCCTTTTTTGGCCAAACTGGGCCTTGAGGCCAATTATCTGGTTCACCAGTCTAGCGTCGAGGAACTCGGGAGGATGTCAGAGGCTGCGGCCAGTGCCCACATGTGCGAGACATTGGGCACCTATCTGGCCAGGGGCCTGGAGCAGGAGTTTGGGGTGCCGGAAGTGCCATCCCCTCCGCCCTACGGCCTTGACTGGAGCGATCGCTGGCTGAGGGCGGTAGGCCAGATAACCGACAGATCAGACTTGGCAGAGAAGGTCATCATTGAGGAAAGACGTCGCATAGGACCGAAGCTGGAAGAAATCAGAAAGGAGCTTTCCGGACTTTCCGTTTATGCGGTGGCCGGAGCCTCCTTTGGCCACAGCATGTTGGCCATCTGCCAGGACTTGGGGCTAAAAGTGTTGGGCATGACTGGCTTTCACCACGATTTGCGGTTCGATAACGATTATGAGGAAACCAATAGCCTCAACAATGCCGTGGACCTCATTGGCGACATGCCCCATTACCATGTCTGCAACAAACAGCCATACCAGTTGGTCAATATCCTGGGACAACTCAAGCCAGATCTTCTCATGGGCCGACACGAGGGCCTGCCGGTGGCGGGAGTCAAGATGGGGATACCAACCTTCTTCGCATCCGATGCCAACCTGATGATCGGTTACGACGGGCTTGTCTATACGGGACGAATGATTATCAGGGTCCTGCGCTCCCGTAATTTCGCCCGAAACCTGGCCAGACATTCGAGGCCGCCCTATACCGACTGGTGGCTGACGCAAGATCCATTCATGTTCAGGAGATCGGGCGATGGGTTCTGAGGCCTTGGAGCAACCGCGCTACGTCTGCGCCATCGGGGCCCAGCAGACTGTCCTGGCCATCCCTAGGGCCATCCCCATAGTTCACGCCGGGCCAGGCTGCAGCTCCAAGATCTCCGGGGCCCTGGGCGATCAGGCAGGGCTACAGGGAGCCGGCTACGCAGGCGGGTCAGCCGTGCCCTCGACCAATTTCAGCGAAAGCGAGGTGGTCTTTGGCGGAGAGCAAAAGCTGCGCTCGACTATCGATGGGACACTCAAGGTCATGGATGGCGACCTTTTCGTGATCCTGACCGGCTGCACCTCGGATATCGTCGGGGATGACGTGACCAGCATCGCCGCGGAGTATCGCCAATCAGGCTTTCCCGTCGTCAACGCCGAGACCGGTGGATTCAAGGGCAATAATTACCTGGGGCACGAATTGGTGATGCTGGCCATCATCGAGCAGTTCCTGGGGAACGGCCAAGAGTCGC
The DNA here is from genome assembly GCA_031264145.1 of Deltaproteobacteria bacterium. Lineage (GTDB taxonomy): Bacteria > Desulfobacterota > Desulfarculia > Adiutricales > Adiutricaceae > JAIRNQ01. The sequence goes on along the minus strand of JAISEK010000024.1, from coordinate 5,596 downwards.
CCGTCGACCCTGGCCTGGTCAATGTCTTCTCGGTTATTCCATGTCAGGACGCTTTCTGGAGAGGGGATCTCAGGACAATCAAGATGCTGCTGGAGAGGCTTGGCCTCAGGGCCAACATACTTTTCGGCTATGACTCGGCCGGACTTGGGGAATGGCGAAACATTCCAAGCGCGCGGTTCAATCTTGTGCTCTCGCCTTGGGTTGGCCTGGAAACGGCCAGGACCCTGGAGACCAGGTATGGGACCCCTTTTCTACACTGGCCGGCCCTGCCGGTGGGAGCTGTGGAGACCAGCCGCTTTCTGCGGGCCATAGGCGATTTTGCCCAGATCGATCCGAGGATTGTCAAATCGGTCATCGACGATGAGGAAGAAATATTTTATGGGTATTTGGGTTCGGCCGCCGATTTTCTGACTGAGGCCAGAAACGGGTTGCCCTTATTGTTTCACGCCGTTGCCGACAGTGCCTACGCCCTGGCCTTGGGCCGTTTTCTGGTAAATGAGATGGGTTTCAGCCCTGGTCTGATCTGCGCCACGGAGAATCCTCCCGAATCGGAGCGATGCCAGGTGAGCGTGCAATTCGAGGACCTGGCCGGTGATTTTGGTCCGGTGGTTTTCGAAAACGACGGCGGCCTGATACAGGATCGCCTGGATCAGGCCCTGGACACCGAGCGTGGCGCCCTTATCCTGGCCAGCTCCTGGGAAAAGGATCTGGCTGCCCGCCATGACGGACATTTGCTGCGCGTGAGCCTGCCAATCTATGATCGCCTCATTATGGGGCACAGCTATCTTGGCTACGAGGGGGGCCTGCGGTTTCTGGAGGACATCTACAACCTGGTTTTGGGGAAATCGGCCTGAGCCAAAAAGGAAGACCAATCTAGCCAGCCCGGTCCGAGTCGGAGCAGCCAGTCCCTGGGAACATTCACCTGGTGTCTTGCCATCGTCCTCACGTCCAAGGAGTTTGGCTAGGCGTTTGGGCGAAATCGGCCGCGGGGAAACTTTCCCCATGCCGGTTGGGTAGTGCCATGCGGCTGGGCAATCTAGTACCTTGTCTTTCTTGACGTGACGGGTGTAGATAGCTCGGATTAATCTGACCAGACCGACGTTGATACTGCGGAAATTGAGCTGACTTCATCCGACATTCCAAGACAAACAATGTACTAGCCACTTGTTTTCGCTCCTACCAGGCCCAAACAGGGAAGACCATGAATGATTTCATCGACAGGCCGCGTTTCACCTGCGCCTTGGGAGGGGCACTTTTCACCCTCAGGGCATTGAAGGGAGTGGTGCCCATCATCCATGCCGGGTCTGGCTGCGGTTACAATCTCTACCTGGCCACGAACGCCGGGGCGGGCTACCTGGGGGGAGGTTGCTGCGGCGGGGCGGGCTGGAGTAGCAGCAATGTCCTGGAGGAGGACATCGTCTTTGGCGGGGAGGACCGCCTAAGGGAGCAAATCAAATCCACGATTGACCTTATGGAGAGTGAATTGTACGTGGTGGTCAGCGGCTGCTCGGTGGAGATGATTGGGGACGACATCGTCTCGGTGGCGGCGGAGGCGGCCCAGAAAGGGTATCCCGTCTTGGCCGTGCCAACGCCCGGCTTTGCCGGTGACTCCTTCACCGGCTATGATCTCATCCTGGCCGGCCTGTTCAAGGGATATCTGGCCAAGGGCCTGGCCAAACGGCCGGAGGTGGTCAATCTGTGGGGGCTGGTCCCAGGCCAGGATGTCTTTTATAAGGGCAACCTCAGGGAAATTAAGCGCCTATTGTCCCGACTGGGCATAAAGGCCAACACCTTCTTTGGCGAGGGCGAGACGTTGGCTGACCTCAAGGAGGCGGGCCGGGCCGGGCTCAACCTGGTATTGTCCGACGTTTATGGGCAAGCCGCCGCGAAGGTCTTTGAGGAGACCCACGGAACTCCCTACCTGACCCTCGCGCCTCCCGTGGGCGCCCTACAGAGCAGGGCCTTTCTGGCGGCAATATCCGAGGCCCTGGGACTGGGCGAGGACCTGGTCTCGCGCGTCGTGTCCGAGGAGGAGGAACGGTATTTTGACTACCTGGGGAGGGTGGCCGATATCTACAACGACGTGGATCTCCAGCGTTACGCTTTGGTCATCGGCGATGCCAACTACGCCCCGGCGGTCACCAGGTTCCTGGCCGATGAGTTGGGACACATACCAGCCTTGAGCATGGTCACCGACCAGCTTGGCGAGGAACAGCGCCTGAGGGTCGCGGGGAGGTTTCAGGGTTTCGCGAGCGGTCTGGCCCCAGCCGTGCGGTTTGACCCCCATGCGTCCTCTTTCAGGACATATCTCCAGGAAATCCACCCCCCTGACCAAAACCAGCGCTATTACGATGGCCTTGGGCCGGCCTTCATGGTTGGAAGCGTCCTTGAGCGGGATTTGGCCGCGGAGAGGGGCTGGCCCTTGATGATCATGTCCTTTCCGGCCACCAACAGGGTCGTCTTTCAGGAATCCCGCATGGGCTACGACGGTGGCCTGAATATGGCGGCCGAGCTCTTCTCCCTTCTGGTCTCAGGACGCTGAGGGCACCATCCTGAGACCGGGGACTTTTCGTATCTTGGATCCCCTGGTAGGCCTTGAGCCATCAAAGGACCGTCAATAAAGTCGCTTCAGAGGTATTCATGAATTTCTTGGATAACCAGGCCGCCCCGATAAGGGAGAACCGGCTGGGAGTGGGCGTTGCCTTCGGCGGAACCTGCCGTGAGGCCCGCCGTGCGGCCAGCCAGGGATGCCTGAACCAGGCCAGACGCTCGTTCAGTCAAACCCATGGCTGTGAATTCACCCTCAGCCTGGCCATAACCAGCACCTTTAGAAATGCCGTGATTGTCATGCACGGGCCCATCGGCTGCGGTTCCTGCGTCATAGCCAGTGCCGGCGGGGCCAAGGGATATCGCCGCTTGCGCGATCCAGCCGCCGAGGGTCTGATCTGGCTCAACACGAACCTGGGTGAGAACGACGTTGTTGGCGGTGGCGAGGATAAATTGGCCAGAGCCATTCTCCACGCCGACAGGAAATTCAGACCCGAGATAATCGTCGTCCCCGTGTCCTGCGTGCCGGCCTTGGTCGGCGATGATGTGGATACACTTTTACACGGACTCCAGGCGGAGGTGGGGGCGAAACTGGTGCCAGTCCATTGTCCAGGCTTTAGAAGCAAGGTCATGGCCACGGCCTACGATGACGTCTACCACGGCCTGTTGAAAACGCTTGTGCGCAAGAATGACGACCAGAGCAATGAAAAGATATTAAACGATGAACTCCAAGAGATGAGGCGTCGTTACATCGCGGGCCGCACCGTCAATATCCTCAATGTCTCCTCCATGGCCAGGGCCGATGAACTGGAGTTGGAACGCCTTCTCAGGGTCCTGGATCTGCGTACCCGCTTTCTCCCATGTTACTCCGAGAGCCTGGAATTTAGGGAGTCGCTGGAATCAGCGTTAAACGTCAGCGTTTGCGGGACCCATGACGACTATTTTTTGGAGCACCTGAAAAGCCTGTTCGGCATACCATTCATGATTGACACGATACCGATTGGGCCTCGCAACACGGGCAGATGGCTTCTGGGAGTCGCCGACAGATTTGGACTCTCTGATCGCGCCCGGCGGCTCATCGATGCCGAGGAGACCATCCTGGAGGAGGCCATAGTCCCCTATCGGGAGTTTTTTCAAGGGAAGAAAGCCTTCCTTTCCGGCGGCGAGGTCAGAATCGTGGCCACGGCCGAGTTGCTCAGATATCTTGGCCTGGAGATAGTCGGCTTTAAGGGCCACCATTTTGACCATTTCTCTGAACCGGCCTTTGAGGAGCTGCCCGGCCTTGAAGGGACTGTTTTTTTAGTGGGCACCCAGCAGCCATTCGAGCAGGTCAACCTGATCCAGCGGCTCAAGCCGGACGTTTTCGTGGGCCACACGGGTAGCAACAATATCTCGGCCAGGCAGGGTATACCTATATTGCCACTGTTTGGCAATTCTCATGCCTACATGGGCTACGCAGGAGTTTTCGAGGTTGCCAGAAACCTGCGGCGGGTAATGCTTAACGGCAGTTTCAATCATCTGCTGGCCGAACATTGTCCATTGCCTTATCGAAAATCCTGGTATGAAAAAGATCCGTTTAGCTATATTGTTGATCATTAGTATATTTTAACAATATATTAATTAATTTATATTGCACAAAAATTGATAACTAAATTAATATTATACTATGTCTTAGTAAATTATGAAATTAACTAGTAGGTTTTAGTGGAATAGTGACCTGGTTTAATTCTTGTATAATAGCCGCTTCAATTCTGTCATTATACCATTTAATCGATAACTCAGCTGCATCATCATCTTTTAGGCGACAAACGCCTTTAAGCTTAAGTCCTTCTAAAGTCCTGTTTGACCAAATTCGTAAAGATACTATTTCTTGACAGTAGTTAGTTGATAAATAATTGACTAAATACTTGTATATCCTTGACTCCCGTCCACTGTATGAGATTTCTCTCTCTATCTTCCTTCCAGCTCTGACGTCTTGGCGAAGGGCCTGCAAATCGCGGGTCAACTCCTTTTCGGAATAGGTGCTCGGATCTTGTCTGGAGCGAGGCTGAGCTGGCAGAGGATCCGGGCGAGATCCGATATAGCTCAAAGGGATTAAAGCCAGGAAGGCCATTATGATAATGGCAAAGGAAATGATGCCCAACCTGGATAACAATTTTGAAGTCGGTGGCTTGTACAGCAGATCGGAAGCCTGAAGAGGATTGTCAGGGTATGTTTTTTTTATGGTATCGACAATGGTGCTTATTTGTGTTTGTATAACTAAATTATGATAAATTATATCATTGTTTCTGTCGATTAGTTTATTTATATCAACTTTTTTAGCGTGAAAACGTTCATTACAGTGGGGGCATCTCATCCAGATATTTAGTGATTCAGTCTCTGCTATAAAACTCGTAGCAGGTAATTTAAGTGATAATTTACAATTAGGACAAATAATTTTTGACATTATAAATTCCAAATATATCGCATTAACAATATAAAAAAAATTTATTTAAAAAATATTGTATATTTTTCATAAAATTAGTTAATTAAGCTTTAATATATAATGTTATAAAAATGTATTGCTACTGAAATTTATCGTCCTGTTTTACGGTTAAACGTATTGTTAAAGTTTTATTTTAACTATGCTGATCAATGGGCATGGAGAAACCTAAATTCAAATAAATTAAACGCAGTTCGCAAGTTGGTTTTATGGCCTTATAGTAGCACGGTCTAGGTCATTTTGCCAGGTGTTTCGATGCCGTAAAGATGCCAGAACGTTTCAAAAGCTCCTGGTAGGTGTCGTCTCGTAAAGTTAGGTTTGATTTATCAGGAAGATATCGTCTTCGGAATATGTAACGGGAAGTTGGTGACTCAAAAGTAGCATAAAGCTTGCGCGGCCTAGGCCGCCAGGGCGCGCGGGGGCAAGGCGTCCTCTGTCCTTCAGGGCCGCCGCATTGATTGGACAGTGGCAGCGGATGTCGTCGCGGCGGGGCGGGGAAGGGCCGACCCGCGGGTCGGCGGGGTGGTGTAACCTGTAAGATTTATTGATTGTTTTTGGGGGGTGGGC
>JAISEK010000168.1 GCA_031264145.1 Deltaproteobacteria bacterium | reverse complement strand
AGGAGGCAGCTTCCCGCGCGGAGCGTCAACACCCTGATCCGGATCCTGGAACTGAACGGCAGGGTCGAAAAGGGAGAGATCAGGAGGAGCACGCTCCAGGACCAGTTGACCGCCAGGGGATACGGAGGAGCGCAAATGAGGATCTATGCCGACCAGAAGGATACAATCGGGGCCATGAGGTTCCAGCATCCTGTCAGAAACAGCCTTTGGCAATCGGATTTCAAGGATGGTCCGTTCATTGACGGAAAACCAACTTTCTTCATAGCTTTTATTGATGACTGCTCAAGATATATCGTGCATGGCGAGTTTTGCCACGGTCACAACAAGGAAATCGTCATGGCCAGCCTGTACAGGGCCATCCAGAAATATGGGACCCCGAAGGCCCTCTACTTCGACCGGGGAGGCGAGTTCCGCTCAAGGGCGATATCCCGCACATGTTCATCGCTGAACATAAGAGTACGATATACCAAACCGCGGTCCCCCGCATCGAAAGGAAAAATTGAAAGGTATAATAGAACAATTGAGTCTTTCATTATTGAAAGCAAGCTTGGCGATGTCAAGAATCTGGAACATTTCAACGTCCTGTTCAAGGCCTGGCTCGAGGAATGCTACCACTCCGTCGGCCATGCCGGCCTCGGGGACGGCAGGAGCCCCTCCGAGGCCTTCCACGGCGACAAGGAGCCTCTCCGCCTGATGGATCCGGAGTTTTTCCGCAAGGCATTTCTCGTCGTCGAGGAGAACAGGAGGGTCGACAAATCCGGCTGCGTCTCGTTCGGGAGGGGCAAACACGTCATCGAGGGGGGGACGGGGATGATCGGCCGCAAGGTCTCCGTCGTCTACCACTGCGTCGCCCCCCAGGACGTGTGGGTCGAACATGGCGGGTTCCCGCCCAGGAAGGCCACCCCCCTGGCCATCGGGGAGTGGGCCGCCAGAAGGCCGGGGCCGCCACCCTTCGCCGAGCCGCCGGTGGCCGATGGCTCCATGCTCCTGGATGGCGCGCTGAGGGCCCATGGGGAAAGGGACGGGGACCCGCCCGGCCAGGCCGGGCGGGGCGAGGGGGCCGGCCCGGCGCCCGATCCCGATCCAGGACCGGCGGCCTCGGCCGCGGAAGACGCGCATGGCGGGCCGGGGCCCCGTACAGGCCCGGATCCCGGCGGCCAGGCCCACGCCTCCATGCTTCTCTCGGCGGCGGTGAGGGAATCGGAGAGGCGCGGGCAAAGGTCAAGGGCCGCCATATCATTCAAGGACATGCTTAAAAAAAAGGAGCGATGACGATGATGCTGGATTTCTTCGGCCTGACGTGCGTCCCGTTTTCCAAGGACGCGCCAAGTTCCGGCCTGTATGGGGCGCAAGGCCAGGAGGAGGCACTCGGCCGCCTCGTCTTCGCGGCGGAAAGGCGGCTGTTCGCCGTGTTGACCGGGGACTGCGGCACCGGCAAGACGACCGTCCCGCGCCGGTTCAGGGACTCGCTCGACGCGGACGGGTTCGTCTTCCTTTACCTGGCCGACTCCAGGCTCACTCCCCGCCACTTCTACAACGGCCTCCTGGGCCAGCTCGGCAGGGAGGGCTCGTTTTTTCGCGGCGACTCGAGACGCAGGCTGCACCAGGAGATCGAGACGATCCGGCACGTCCAGCGGCGAAATCTCGTGGTCGCCGTCGACGAGGCGCATCTCCTGGACAAGGAGATGCTTGAGGAGACACGCTTTTTACTTAACTGGAGGATGGATTCCTTGAGTCCACTCGCGCTTATACTCTCAGGCCAAAGCGAGCTGCTGGATCGGCTTGGGATGAAAAACGCCGCGGCGATAAGGCAGCGCGTGGACATCCGGTGCACGCTGGCGAACCTGGATCTGGCGGAGACCGGGGAGTACATCTCTTGCCAGCTGAAAAATGCCGGGGCCGATTCGCCCATATTCACCGGGGAGGCGGTTGACGGGATATTCGCATTTTCCGTCGGCGTCCCCAGACTCATCAACAAGGTCTGCCTGAACTGCCTGATATATGGGGCTTCAAATGAAAAACGGCTCATTGACGGCCATATCGTCAAAATCGTCATCGAGGGCGAAATGAGATAATCATATATGGCCAAGAAATTGGACATTCCGCGTCAAGGCCAATCTGGCTACTTTGACAAATATCTCGGCAATGTCATGACAATGGCGCTCGTCTATTTTAGGATAAAATAACCCAGCTGTAACACTTGACTCTCAGCCTGTAGTCGTTGGCCAGGTCGCGGGCCATCCTCAGCCCGACCAGGGGATACTGGCCAAGGCTCTTGTGTCTGGCCTTGCCGTTCAGCGTATGCCTGAAACGCCACGACTTCGTCCCGAGCGGCGACACCTCCACGTACAGGCCTCCGCAGCCGCCGTCGAAGGCCCTATAGACCTTCTCTTTTGGCCGCAAATTCCGCACGTTGGCATCTGTCAAGGGCAAGACTCGCCTCATGTGGCCCTCCGATCTGGTTCTTGACCTAAATCTTGACCTAAAATGGCGAGAATGTCAAACGACCAAAGTGGACGAAAATGGACCAAAAAAACGAAAACCCCTTGCCGTCAAGGGGTTTTCGTAGACAAGAACGTATATAAACGGTCCAAAAAAACTTAAATGAACTAGGTTGTGGTAGCGGGGTCAGGATTCGAACCTGAGACCTTCGGGTTATGAGCCCGACGAGCTACCAGACTGCTCCACCCCGCATCGCTCTAACAATTATATGCATCCGCTGACGGATGTCAAGGGTTTTTTTGGCCGCTGGTTTTTGTGCCTTGGCAATTAGCGCCAAACAATCATGGTTATTGTCGATTACCTGACGAGAATGCCAGGGGCATCTTGCCTCGTTCGTTAACTCGGGAGCTTTCTAGGGTTCCCATTGGGCCGGGGGCGCAATACAATTTGAGAGGCAGGCCACTGATAATTACCTGACTGGTGGCACTTGCGTCAGTCTATCTAGCGATATGACCGGCTAAGGGCTTTTTGGGGCCATGGATTGCGGCTATATGTCAGCTTCTTGTATATATACAAAATATAAAACATGTAATTTATAGGCAATAGTCATATTAAAATGCTATTATTGCAGTTATATTGTTGATGAATTTGGCAAATAGATTGTGCCATCAGTATAAAACTGTCTTTTATATGTCCGATCTGGAATTATGCTACGGGGGCGGCCCAATCTGGAGATTGCCGGGTCTTTGCAGTCTGCGGCCATCAGGTCCCTCAGGGTTCAACCCGATAGGCCGGCGCGCTGCAGGCTTTATTCCCGGAAAACGCCTGGCCGGATCCTAATCAGGTCATCCGCAGCAGCCTTGGACGCATCCAATTGAGATATTTGAGTATTTCATGATTGATTAACTCAAGATCGAATTTCTCAGGGTCATGGTTGCCTTCCTGGTAAGGGGTCAAATGGTACCTGGCCCATTGTCTTTTCATGCGGTATTCCTCGTGTCTCCTGTCTTTGATAATCTTGAGGAAATCCTCGTAGCCGCTCGTGCCCCCAACGTCCTCGGGCGGACAGGCCCTGGCGCCTGCCAGGCAGAGAACAGGGGGGACATAATGGCCATATTCTCTGCGGATTTCATGATCAATCTTGTAGCTGCCGTTTTCCAAGGTGACCTCATGGGCCCAATTGTCCCCAAAATCATACTTGTAGAGCAGACTGGAGCCGTTTTCCGTCAGCAGTTTCTTGAGGCGCGTCTTGGCCGAATCTATGATCTCGATCTCAAGTTGCTGGTCGTACTCAGGATCCGGGACGGAGTAGCACTTGTTCTCGAACACGAACTCGTGGAGATGACGGTCATTCCAGCCCATCACGATCTGGATCACGTCGTGGAGCATGTCTAGGGGAATCGAGGCGGGCACGTAAAACCGCCTCCAGATTTCCGGCTCGACTTTCAAAAGGCTTACCCTCAAAAGATAGGTTGATTTGGCTATCATGTTCCTCCAGGTCCGGCTACGGTTGGCCAAGGTCGACCGGATAATCGCGCCTGGGCAGGGAAGCCTGATGTCCCCTGCCCAGGCACCAGTTAGGGCGATTTATCGCCAGCATCGTCAGCTGCTGGGACATTTACGGCTCCTGGGAGTCGAGCCTTATCCCGCCTTCTGGGGCAGCCAGGGCGACCGACCGGCGTGGCCTCACAGGCAACCCAGGATGAACCGGAGGCGATGGGCGTAGAGGTGCTCCCTGAGGACCCTCCGTCTGGCCCTCAGGGCCATGTCCCGGCCCAGCTCGGGGTCATTCAGGTGTTTCTCTATGGCCCCGGGCAGCTGGGCCGGGTCGCGGACGATTTCAAGTTCCCCGGGGCCAAAGAGGCCCTCCAGGAGAAGGCGGTCGTCGACGATCTGGAGGCTCTGGGAGGCGGCCAGCTCGAAGGTCCTGGGGTTCACGAAGGCACTGGGGCCGTCAAAGCCGGACCCGTTCCCGGAGTGCAGGTTCAGGTTGACCTCCCCGCCGGCGTAGGCCAGCGCGCATTCCTCGGCCGTCAGGCGCCGGCCGCCCTCGAAGAGGTGCCTGGCCAGGACTTCCGGGCAGCCTTCCCAGCCAGAGCCGAAGATTCTGAAGCGATAATTGCCCCATCGGCCCCTGGCCCAGAAGTTTTGGGCCAGGTCGGCCAGTATGGCCCTTCGGTTGGGGTAGCCGGCCCCGGCCAGGGACAGCTTGGCCCTGAAGCGCTCGGGGACGGTCTGGGGCCTGAAGAGGGAGGCGTCCGCGGCCAGCGGCAGGTACCAGGCCCTGGCCAGGCCCCAGTCCCTCAGTTCACCGTCCATGAGCCGGCCCTGGATGTGGAAGAAGAGATCGTAGGCCGGGGCGACCCCGGAGACGTACCTGAAGCGGTTGAAGTCCTCCACGAACCAGAAGGCCAGCCTGGCCCAGGGGGCCTCGTCCCTCAGGAGGGCCAGGCCCTGGGCGTCCAGGGGGGCCTGGGCCAGGGCCAGGATGAGATCCGGCCGGAAGTCCTTGGCCGCCCTGGCCGTCTCGAGGGCCGAGCCGGCCAGAAGGCCGCCGGCCGTGGCCCGGGGGTCGATTTTTGCTGCCTGGGCCAGACGCCTCAGTTCCGGTGGCCAGTCCAGAAGCCTGGCTGCGAGGCCCAGATCCAGGGCGGCCCGCAGGAGGAAGCCTCCCAGGGGCTCGGAGCCGCCTGAATAGGGCGGCACCAGAAGGAGCCTGGGTCCTGCCCCGCCAGCTGGCAAGTATCCCTGGCCCAGGAAACCCCTGAGCCCGGCCCAGGCGGCCATCTGGCGCCTTTTTGAGGCCGGGTGGGTGACCAGGACTGGGGACAGGGGAGGCGTGGCGCCCTGGGCCTTCTCCCACGGGCTGAATATGGCGAGCCGCCCGTCGCCAAGGGGCCCGGAGAGGTCCTGGAGGGCCAGGGTGGCCTTGGCCACCCTGGGGTCGGGCTCGAAGACGGTCAAGGACGGAAGCGATGAGAGGGCCTCGGCCAGGGTGGCCTGGCCGGAGAGGCCGAAGAGCCAGGGCCCGTTGGCCGGAATGGCCAGGGCGGGGCAGCTCTCCAGGAGCCTTCTGGCCTCGGCCCGGGGGGCCCGTCTGGAGTCCTGGGACAGGCCGTCCACGACCAGGACCGGGGTGCCGTCGTCGGCGGCCACCGCCGCCAGCCCCTCTTTCGGTAAGGGCCCGGCCAGCCAGGCCGCGGCGGTGGGGTTGGCCCTGGCCAGGGCGGAAAGGTTGCCGGAAAGCGTTTCCTGGGAGAAGTTGATGCCTGTCATGGGACCATTGGGCTCCAGGCCAAATGTTTCCGGGAACGCCCTAGCCGGTCTTCTCGCCCAGGAGGGACAGAATCAACCCGGTGTCCAGGCGTTCCTCCACCAGGTCGGCCAGGCGGTCGATCTCGCGCTCGCGTATCGCGTGGTAGTCCAGACTGCGGGCCTCCCTGAGACCGGCCCAGCGCAGGATGGCCCTGGCCCCGCCAGGGCTCTCGAAGAGGCCGTGGAGGTAGGTCCCGGCCACCTGGCCGTCCAGGCTGAAGGCACCGTCGGGCCTGCCGTCGGCCTTGGTCAAAAATGGCCTGGCCAGATCCGGGCCGGTGGTCGTCCCGGCGTGGATCTCGTAGCCGGCGACCTCCTCGCCCTCCAGGGACAGGGTGGCCCTGGCGTTCAGGAGCTGCTTTTCGGGCTCCAGGGTGGTCTCCAGGTCCAGGAGGCCCAGGCCGGGGCTGTCGCCCGGGGCCGACTCCAGTCCCAGTGGGTCGCGGATGAGCCTGCCGAGCATCTGGAAGCCCCCGCAGATGCCCAAAAGCCGCCCGCCGTAGCGCAGGTGGCGCTGGAGCCTCTCCGGCCAGCCCTCGGAACGCAGGAAGGCCAGATCCGAGCGGACGCTTTTCGAGCCGGCCAGGATCACCAGATCGGCGGGGGGCGGCTCCTGCCCTGGCCGGACGAAGTCCACCTCGGCCTGGGGGTTCAGGCGCAGGGGATCGAAATCCGTGTGGTTGCTAATCCTGGGAGTCACCGGGACCACGACCTTGAGCGTCTGCCCTTCCTTGTCGCCCTGGCGCCGGTCGATGGCGTCCTCGGCCTCCAGATGGAAGCCGACCAGGAACGGGAGGACCCCCAGGACGGGCTTGCCGGTATTCTCGGAAAGCCACCTCAGGCCCGGCTCCAGGATGGACGCGTCTCCCCGGAAGCGGTTTATGACGAAACCCCTGATGCGGTCGCGCTCGCTCTCGGACAGGATCATGGCCGTCCCGGCCAGGTGGGCGAAGACACCGCCGCGCTCTATGTCGGCCACCAGCAGGACCGGGCAGTCCACCTCCTCGGCAAAGCCCATGTTGGCGATGTCGCCCTGGCGAAGGTTGATCTCGGCGGGGCTGCCGGCCCCCTCGACTATCAGGTGGTCATGCCGGGCGGCCAGCCTCCAGTAGGAGTCCAGGACGGCGGCCCTGGCCTTGGGCTTGTAGGCGTGGTAGTCGCGGGCCTCCATCTCGGTCAAGGCCCGGCCTTGGATTATCACCTGGGATCCTGTCTCGGAGTTGGGCTTCAGGAGGACAGGGTTCATGTCGCTGACCGGAGCCAGGCCGCAGGCCTGGGCCTGGACCGCCTGGGCCCGGCCAATCTCGCCCCCGTCGCTGGTCACGGCGCTGTTGAGGGCCATGTTCTGGGGCTTGAAGGGAGCGACCCTAAATCCCCGGCGGAGGAGGAAACGGCAGATGCCGGTCACCAGGGTGCTTTTCCCGGCGTCCGAGGTGGTGCCCTGGATCATCAAGGTGGACATGTGGACCTTACGCAGGGGGGCCAAAACCATTGGTTTGGCTCGTGAGGGGGGTAGGGACTGGCCGAGGGGGGATCAGCCCTCCCCGCTCTGGTCGGCTTGGTCGTCCTTGCCGCGGACTGCCTTGTTGGGGTTGCCTATCAGGCGCAGGAAGGGGTTGGCGCCGAAGATGACGGCCACCAGGATTAGAATGAGTATGATCTCCCAAATGGTGTACTGGCCCATGACGACACCATCCCTTAGGCTGTTGACATAATAAATGGACATTGGTTTTTCGAATAATTGGTCTTTGGAATAGGGGACTGGTCCTGGAAAAAACAAGGCCGCATGTATTGGCTATGGAAATTAGTCAAGATCAAAAGCTGGCTTGTAAATCATTTTAGAAGAAAATGTAGCAATTATTCCATTCTAAAACAAATCCACGCCCAACAAGGCCTTCCAGGGCCATCCCAGATTGATGCCTATCATACTACCTTTGCCAGCCCCGTTCAACTGCCGCCCCTTGGCGTCTGGATCGGCCCTCCCGGGCCTGGCCTTGGTAGCCCGGAGAATTTGGCTGGCCAGGGCCGGATAGCCAGGTTGTCCGAGCCGCAACCAGGTGGCGCGGGTCTTTCGTTGGCATGACCAGACATTTCCAAAATGGCCGTAAGGTCCAAGGACGATAGGCTATTCCGGCGGCCAACGCCGCGTTAATGTCTTGGCGCTGTTGTCAGGGGGGTTTTCTTGACGCAAGATGTGATCGTGTATGGCTTGAATAGACTGCTTGTCTATAAAATAAAAGACTTAAAATAGTCGAATTTTATATAGATTATTATAGTTAATACATATATTAATGATATTTTATAGTGTTATATATTTAATTTTTTATTAAATAGTCTATATATTTTTTTAACTCTACGATGATCTAGTTTATCATCAATTGGATTCTTGGACTGAGATAGACGCCAGTGATTTCCAATCCGTGGGCCTGGCGGACCATAGGGGAATACTTCTTCGATCACAGTAGCGCAATGAGATAGTCCATCATCCACAAATGGAGGATTCAGAGCGTCACGATCCCCGCCACGCCTTTTAGGGCATCGGGGGTGAGTTCCAGGGCCATAACGTTGTCCAGCAATTCGGGCGGTAGTTCATGCTGGCACCTGATTCTGTGCTCTGAAGCTGAAACGAAGCCAAACCGGCGGTAGTAATTCCGGTCGCCGGCCAAAAACACTGCCGTGTGGCCCATATCCTTCGCTTTGGCTAGCGCGGCGTTGATCAAAGCTCCGCCTAGCCCCTTGTTTCGATATTCCGGGAGTGTGCAAACCGGACCCAGGAACAGGGTTGGAAAAACGTCATTCTCATTGGTGACCGTCGTCTTGCTGAGCATGACTTGTCCGATGAGGACGCCGTCTCTTTCAGCTACCAGGGACAACTCAGGAATATAATTTAGGCCACCCCTGATGTTCCTTACCAAATTGGCTTCCTCGCCGCTGGATACATGGGCCGTTTCAAAAGCTGTTTTCACAAGTCCACAAATGTTTTCATATTCAAGGGGTATCTCCGGGCGAATATTTATTTCAGTCATTTAAGTACACTCCACATGGTATATAAAGGAACCAAAAATAGAAAAACCAATGGTTTTTTTCTGCGGCTAGGCTGACAACGAGGAAACGGGATGTGGCTCTGACACTTACACCTTACTGCGTCTATGGTAAGTGCTCTGGCGTATTTGTCCAGAGGTGTATCTTTAGTATAATTTTTTGGGTATGTATAAGTTATTTTTTATAAATAAATGATATATGAAATTTTATATTTATTATTTTATATAGTTAAAATTATATTTAATATAATTAAATATAAGCAATATTAATATTAATATTAAATAGCGATAAAACTACCACATGATTATTGTTTTGTTATAATCTGGCTCTTGGGAATAAGCCTTGTCAACTGCAAATACGTACCACACGCAGCTATGCCGTGATTATCAGGCTGCTCTTGCTGTCTCAGGCATTGCGGTTTCAGGCAGGGTCATCACGGTCCGGGGGTGGCCCGGCGGATAGTCCATCACCTGGCCGGGGGCATCTGGCTGGGCGGAGCGGCAGGGAAGTTAAGGAAGGGGGCGCCGATGGCGGCCCTGGGTCTTCCCAAGGCAGCCATCGGCCTCGACTCATTCGTCCAAAAGGGAGGGCGTGGAGGTGTCGTCTATTAGCTCGATCAGCTCGATGACCTCGTCGAGCTCATCGCTGGGCAGGGGCTCGAAATCGCGGACATTGGAGTGGGTGATGTGGCCATCGGCAATCTCGCGGAGGGCCAGGACCACTTCCTTGTTCTTTCTTGGGCTCAAGGGGCGGGCACCTTTTTTCAGCTGCCTTGCCCTCTCGGCGGCAAGGTGGACCAGGACGAACCGGTTCTCCACTTTTTCCAGACAGTCTTCTATAGTCACTCGGGCCATTTTTCTTCTCTCAGGGACCCCGGTCTAGGGTCCGGGGTATTTGCTCTCTGCCTACAGCCTAGCCCAATGGTGGCTCTTTTTCAACCTCTGGCCAGGGCGCCGGGTCGGGGTCGGGATCTTTGGCCGGAAGGGGAGGCCAGGGGCGGGCCAAAGACGGAGACAACCTTAGCTGTTGATGGTGTCCTTGAGGGCCTTGGCCACCCTGAACTTGACTGTCTTGGACGCCGGGATGACCAGCGGTTCCTTGGTCTTGGGGTTGAAGCCCTGCCTCTCGGAACGGCTGACCAGGGAGAAGGAGCCAAGACCGGACAGGGCGATGCCGCCGTTGGTCTTGATCTCGTCGACCAGGACGGACAGGAGGCTGTTGAGGGCCTTGGTGGCCTGGGCTTGGGTCATCTCGGTGTCCTCGGCGAGCTTGGCCACCAGTTCGGCTTTAGTCATGGTCTGAAATCCTTTCGTGTTGTATACTAAACAAAACTTATTCAATACAAGTTTTGTTACCGGCTATGTAGTTTGGCCGGTTATGTTTAAATTTGATGTTTTTGGAGTAAATGAAAGGTGTTTATGGGTTAAAAAATGTTAAGGCTTAAGGCAGAGTCCTAAAGGCCGGGCACCCTGCAAACGTGCTTAAAGTTTATAGTCCATTTGCCCAGTCCGGTCAAGGGGAATATTGGGCCTGGGGCCGGTTTTTTGCGAGACGCCCCTTAAATCAATGGGTTACCCTAGGCCTAAGTTGGATGGTCCTTGCGGTTTGTTGTGGTCCCTACTCAACATTATGTCTTCTCTTATCTATTAATTTATATGCAATAATGCAAATTTATATATTAATATATATTGGTACATGAATTATTTAAGTTATAATTTATATATCAATATTATTATACATATATATTAAAATACATATTTTTATAATTTTATCAATAAAAATTTACTAATAATATTATTTTATATGGTTTTGGGATGCAATACTCTGGCCTGGCGACCAAGGAACCTTTCCCTGTCCCCTGGGCTTGGATTGCTTTTGGCCAAGGGTCTTGCTATCATGGGGCAGGCCTGGCCCAGGAGCCAGAATCTACACACCAGTTTGCGAGGTCGTCGCCCTTAAGGTATGGAAGACAAAACGGACATCGAGATCGATATCGACGGGGAACTCCCCCTCCTGGCCGTCCGGGACGTGGTCATCTTCACCGACATGATTCTGCCGCTGTACATCGGCAGGGACAAGTCGCTGGCCGCTTTGGAGGCCGCCCAGTCAGGCAGCCGCCAGCTTTTGGTCGTCGCCCAGAGGGACCAGCAGGTCGAGTCGCCAGGGCCGGACGATCTCTACACGGTCGGGACCGTGGCCCAGGTCGTCCGCCAGCTGAAGATGCCGGACGGCCGGCTGAAGATTTTGGTCCAGGGCCTGGCCAAGGGCCGGATCACCTCCTTCGTCGAGCGGGATCCCTTCATGAAGGTCGCCATCGAGGTCCTGAGGGAGGACCCATTGCCCACCGACTCGGTCGAGCTTGAGGCCCTGATGCGCAACGTCCGCGACCAGAGCCAGAAAATACTCATGCTCCGCCAGGTCCTGAGCGAGGAGATAGTCAGTCTCTTGGAGGGCATAGAGGACCCGGGCCGCCTGGCCGACCTGGTGGTCAGCAACATAAGGGTAAAGATTGACGAGGCCCAGAAGGTCCTGGAGACGACCGACCCCATGGTCCGCCTCCAGATGGTCAACACGATCCTCTCCCAGGAAGTCAAGGTCAGCGCCATGCAGGCCAAGCTTGACTCCGAGGCCCGGGAGGAGATGGATCGGACCCAGAAGGAATATTTCCTGCGGGAGCAGCTGCGGGTCATCAAGCGGGAGCTGGGCGACGAGGCCGACCGGGACGACGAGGCCGACGAGTACAGGGCCAAGTTCTCCAAGGCCCACCTGCCGAAGGACGTGGCCATGGAGGCGGCCAAGCAGCTCTCCAGGCTGGAATGGATGCACCCGGACGCCGCCGAGGCCTCCATCATACGCTCTTATCTGGACTGGATCGCCGAGCTTCCCTGGGCGGTCACGACCAGGGACCACCTGGACCTGGCCCAGGCCAAGAAAATCCTCGACGCCGACCACTACAATCTCAAGAAGGTCAAGGACCGCATCCTGGAGTATTTGGCCGTCCTGAAGCTTAGCCACCGGCAGAAGGGGCCCATCATATGCTTTCTGGGGCCCCCTGGCGTCGGCAAGACCAGCCTGGGCCAGTCCATCGCCAAGGCCATGGGCCGCAAGTTCGTGCGCCTCTCGCTGGGCGGCATGAAGGACGAGGCCGAGATAAGGGGCCACAGGCGGACCTACATCGGGGCCCTGCCCGGCAGGATCATCCAGGGCCTGAAGGCGGCCGGCTCGGCCAACCCGGTCTTCATGCTCGACGAGGTCGACAAGATAGGCAACGACTTCAGGGGCGATCCGGCCTCGGCCCTGCTGGAGGTGCTGGACCCGGAGCAGAACTCCAACTTTTCCGACCACTACCTGAACCTCCCCTTCGACCTGTCCCGGGTAATGTTCATCACCACGGCCAACTTCCTCGAGCCCATCCCCCAGGCCCTGGAGGACCGCATGGAGATCATCTATCTTTCCGGCTACACGGCCGAGGAGAAGGTCTCCATCTCCAAGAAGCACCTCCTGCCCAGGCTCATAAGGGACCACGGGCTCAAGAAGGGGACCCTCACCATCCAGGACTCGGCCATAAAGTCCATAATCACCTCATACACCCAGGAGGCCGGGCTCAGGGGGCTGGACCGCAAGCTGGCGGCCATCTGCCGGAAGGTCGCCCGCAAGGTGGCCGAGGGCCAGGACAGGCGCTTCAGGATCACCGAGAACCAGCTGCCCCGCCTGCTGGGCCCGCCCGAGATCATCCCCGAGCCCAAGCTGGCCGAGGGCCAGCCGGGGGTGGCCACGGGGCTGGCCTGGACCGAGTCCGGCGGCGAGATAATGTACATCGAGGTCCGGACCATGCCGGGCAAGGGCAACCTCTCCCTGACCGGCCAGCTGGGCGAGGTCATGAAGGAAAGCGCCCAGACGGTCCTGGCCTACGCCAGGGTCCATGCCCAGGAGCTGGGCCTGGAGAAGGATTTCTACGAGGAGATGGACATCCACATCCACGTCCCCGAGGGCTCGGTGCCCAAGGAGGGCCCCTCGGCCGGCTCGGCCCTGGTGGTCGCCCTCGTCTCGGCCCTCACCGGCCAGCCCGTCCCCCGGGACATGGCCATGACCGGCGAGATAACCCTAAGGGGCCAGATCCTGGCCATCGGCGGCCTGAAGGAGAAGGCCCTGGCCGCCCTGAGGATCGGCATAAAGAAAATAATCATCCCCAGGCAGAACCTGAAGGATCTCGAGGATCTGGGCGAGATCCCCGGCAACCTTCGCCGCAAGCTGGAGTTTCTGCCGGTAGACAACATAGGCGACCTCCTGAAGCTGGTCTTCCCGGGCAAGAACTTCACGAGGCCCATGAGGGTCCGCCGGCCCCCACGGCCAGCCAGGCGCTCCCCCAGGCACGTGCCCGGCCCCAGACGCCCGGCGGTCCCCTGAACGGCCGGATGGCGGGCGGTTTGCCGAGATAGTCTTTTCTGGCCTCACTGGCCGGAACCTCCAGGCCGGGCATTCCCGTCCAGGCACCCCCCGGTAGCCCCAGGGCCGGCGGGGCCCTCGGGCCCGGCCGGGATCACCGGAGGCGCGCCCAACTCCCGGTGGGGCGAAAGGGGCATCACAGTGGGAAAAGGACCTGGCTGCATTCTCTGCGGCCACCAGTGCCGCGTCGATAGGTCCGGGCCCAGCCTGGGCCGCTGCGGGGCGGGCACGGGGATAGGCTTCTCCTCGGCCGTCATCCATCACGGCGAGGAGCCGCCCCTCTCCGGAACGGACGAGCGGGGCGGCTCGGGGACCATCTTCTTCACCCGCTGCAACCTCTCCTGCGTCTTCTGCCAGAACTGGCAGATCTCCCAGGCCGGCCGGGCCGGCCGGGACATCGACATCGACGGGCTCGTGGAGGTCATGTTTTCCCTGGCCGAGTCAGGCGCCCACAACATCAACTTGGTCTCGCCCACCCCCTACGCCATCGAGATAGCCCAGGCCCTGGCCATCGCCAAGGGCAAGGGCCTGGGCCTGCCGATAGTCTACAACAGCGGCGGGTATGACTCCCTGGCCTGCCTGGCCATGATGGACGGCCTGGTCGACGTCTACCTGCCCGACGCCAAGATCGGCCTCCAGCCGGGCCAGGACGACAGCGAGCCCGACTCGGCCTCCATGCGGCTGTTCGGGGCCGGGGACTATGTCCGGCACAACCGCCTCGCCCTCAGGGAGATGAAGAGGCAGGTCGGCCACCTGGTCCTGGATGGACGGGGCCTGGCGGCCAAGGGCCTCCTGGTCCGGCACCTGGTCCTGCCGGACAACCTGGCCCGGACCGACGCCCTGATGGCCTGGCTAAGGGACAACCTTGGGTCCGGCCTCTATCTGAGCCTCATGGCCCAGTACCACCCGGCCAACAGGATAAAGATGGGCGACAACCCCGAGTTCAGGGACTTCCCGGGCCTGGGCCG